>NZ_DASZUF010000060.1:0-4076 GCF_035547795.1 Nocardioides sp. | reverse complement strand
CGGATCCACCAGGTCGCGTAGGTGGAGAACTTGTAGCCCTTGGTGTAGTCGAACTTCTCGACCGCGCGGATCAGACCGAGGTTGCCCTCCTGGATCAGGTCCAAGAAGAGCATGCCGCGGCCGGTGTAGCGCTTGGCGAGGCTGACGACCAGTCGCAGGTTGGCCTCGAGCAGGTGGTTCTTGGCTCGACGACCGTCCTCGGCGATCCACTCCAGCTCCTCGGTGAGCTGCGGCTTGATCTTGCCGCCCTTGCCGAGCTTCTCCTCCGCGAACAGACCGGCCTCGATCCGCTTGGCGAGCTCGACCTCCATCTCCGCGTTGAGCAGCGGCACCTTGCCGATCTGCTTGAGGTAGTCCTTGACCGGGTCGGCGGTCGCGCCGGCGACCATGACCTGCTGCTCGGGCTCGTCGGTGTCGTCGGAGGCCGAGACGACGAAGGAGGCCTCCTTCTCGTCCTCGGCGATGGTCGGGTCCGAGGCGACGTCCTTCTCGAACTGCTCGTCGGAGATGTCCGGCAGGACCTTCTTGCCGTCGGGACCGACCTTGGCCGTGTCGGCGACGGTGTCGTCGACGTCGTCGTCGGCCGCCGGGACGTCATCGGTGTCGTCGGCGGTCTCATCGACGTCGTCGATCTCGAGATCGTCGAGGTCGACGTCCTCCTCGACCGCCTCGTCGTCGTCCGCGACGGCCTTCTTGGCCGGCGCCGCCTTCTTCGCGGTCTTCTTGGCGGCCGCGGTGGTGGTGGCCTTGCGGGTCGAGGTGGCGGCGGCCGCCTTGCCGGTCGCGGCGCCCAGGTCGACCGATATGCCCAGCGTGCTCAGGTGCGCGAGCAGCGCCTTGAGATGGCGCGGCTCCACCGCGGCATCCTCACTGGCTCGGCGCACCTCCTCCGGCGTCACGCTCCCGGTGGGGGTGCCCCGTTCGATCAGCGCCACGACGGCAGGATGGGTGAGTACCTCAGCGGGGATCTTGCGTGCGGTCGAGGACACTGACACCTCTCGTGGAACTGGCTTCGGGGCGCGGCGAGGCCCGGTGACGTCAAGAGCCGCGTCGACCATTCTGCCACGCCGCTGACGGGGATCCAGTCAGCGGGCCGCCTTGGCCTCGGCCTTCTTCGCCTTCTTGTAGTCGCGGACCTTCTGCAGCGACACCGCGTCGACCACGTCGGCCACCGACCGGAACCCGTCCTCGGCATACGCACCGACCGCCTCCTGCCAGCCCTCCGGGCGCACGCCCAGCTGCTTGGCGAGCAGCGCCACGAAGATCTGCGCCTTCTGCTTGCCGAAGCCGGGCAGTGCCTGAACCCGCTTGAGCAGCTCGGCGCCCGTCGCCGCGCCGGTCCACAGCCGGGCGGCGTCGCCGTCGTACTGCTCGGCGACGATCCGGGCCAGCTCCTGCAGCCGAGCGGCCATCGAGCCGGGGAAGCGATGGATCGCCGGCGGTACGGCGCACAGCGCGGCGAACTCCTCCGGCTCGGCGGCCGCGATCGCGGCCGGCTCGAGGGTGCCGAACCGGGCCAGCACCTTGGCCGGGCCGCGGAACGCGTGCTCCATCGGGTACTGCTGGTCGAGCAGCATGCCGGCCAGCAGGGCGAACGGGTGCTCGGTCAGCACCTGGTCGGCGTCGGGATCCTGGGCGATCTGGAAGGCCATGGCCCCATGGTCTCACCCGGCGATGCTGTGGATTCCGGTGAGCCGTGATCCTACTCGGGCTTGACCGCGAGCACCGGGCAGGGCGCGTCCAGCAGGATGCGCTGGGCCTGGCTGCCGAGGATGAGCTTGCCGGTGGGCGTGCGGCGGCGGATGCCGATCACGACCAGGTCGGAGCCCTGCTCGCGCGCCACCTGGACGAGGTCGTCGGCGGCATCCACATCGATGTCGATGACACTCTGGTGGATGACGTACTCGACGCCTGCGGCGTCCAGTCGCTCGCGGGCGGCGGCGAGCTCGGCCTCGGTCTTGGCCATCCACTCCGGGTCGGACTCGCCCCCGCGCTGGGCGCTGACGACGACCAGCCGGCCGCCGCGGAGCCTGACCTCGGCGATCGCGGCGGCGAGCGCCGCCTCGCCCTCGGGCTTGGGAACGAACCCGACCACCACCGTCGCCATCGCTGTCCTTCCGTCGCCGCGGCTGCCTGCCACCGCACCGAAACGCTACCCCGTGCCCGGCGGCCTGTGGACGACCACCGGCGCCGACAGGCGATCCGAGGCAGGCTGGGAGCGTGCCCCACGATCAGCACGACCAGCCCCCGGCGTCGACGGAGCCGCTCGACCGCAGGCTCGCGGCCCTGCTGCGCCGCGCCGTGCTGGACCATGCCCTCACCGAGCGGCGGCGGTCCCACCTCCCGATCCTGCACGTGGGCACCCCGGGCCAGCCGCACCTGCTCTTCGCGATCGCTCCCGACGAGCCCACCGACCACGCGCTGCGGGCCGACGTGGTTGCCGCGATGCGGGCGCGGCAGCTGCGGGCCCCGGTCGCCGGCCACGAGCCCGACCGGCCGATCCTGGTCTGGCTGACCCGCAGCGGACCGCTGGAGCTGGCCGACATCGACGCCGCGTGGTTCGCGGCGGCCCGACACGCCTTCGCCGAGGCCGGGGCGCCGCTGACCTTCGTGGTGGTCAACCGGCACGGCTGGCGCGACCCGGCCACCGGTGGCGGCCGACAGTGGCGCCGGCTGCGGGCGTCGTGACCGCAGCCCACTCATTCCGGCGCCTCGCCGGGGCACGGCCGCGGCCCGGATCCCGGGCCGACATCCGGGCCGACATCGACCTCCACCGCCGTCGCCCGGCCGGCCTCCCATGCGGTCGGCGAGACGGCGGCCCGCAGCAGCTGGGCGACCAGCCCACCGAGGCTGTGCTGGGGCATGACGGCGACGCAGCGATCCAGGGCGCACCAGGCGAGGGCGCCGTGACCGGCGATCCAGCAGACCAGGCCGAGGACGGCCGCGGCGTCACCCGCCAGCTCCTCGGGAGCCCGGCGCACCACGTCACACCACAGCGCGACGTGCGCCTCGGCGTCGGCCCGACTCAGCCCGATCCAGGTGGCGTCACGGACCGGAGGACTGCGGATCGCCAGCAGCAGCCCCGCCAGCTCGGCATCGTCGAGGAGGGTCCCCGCGGCGGTGTGGCGCCGCACCAGCGTGGCCACGTCCTCGGCACCCAGCACCGCGGCGCCCTCCAGCTCCGCCGTGACCCGTGCCACCGCCGCCGGGTCGGAGGCGACCTGGGCGGCCAACTCCTCGCGGGAACCGAGGGTGACATGACCGGCCATGACCGCCTGGGCGCGGAACGGGTGCGCTGCGGCGTCGTAGGGCAACCCGGTCGCCGGCACGTCGGAGCGTCGCCGGTCGACGGCGTACCACCGTCGGCCGTCGGCGCGCAGGCAGTCGACGATCTCGATCCGCCGGCGCCCCAGCTCGCGCCGCAGCCGGCGGGCGACGGCGCGAGCCTGCCGGGGCTGGTCGCTGTAGAGCACCAGGAGCACCCGAGGCACCCGGTGCCGCAGACATGGCTCGAGCAGCATGGCGCAGACCTCGTCGAGCGCACCCGGGTCGCCGGGAGGCGGTAGGTCGACGCGGGCGTGGAAGCGGGTCAGGCCGCCGAAGGTGAGGAGCACGATCGAGTCGCTCGGCTCGAAGCCGAGCACGATCGGGACGACGGCGAGGACGTCCTCGGGACTGCGGGCGAGAAACGTGGTGGTCATGCCTCGACGATCCCCGCGGCCGCCGACAGCGACGGCGCTCCGCACGACGCCCTGTGGAAAGCGTCGCCGGAACGCTGCCTGTGCACGGAAAGTGGCCGACGAGCGGACCGGGACCGCCGAACCAGAACCACCGGACCAGAACCGTCGGCGCCGCCCGCTACCGTCGTCTCAGTGTCAGGGTGACGTTGCCGCTCACGCGGTGGTTGGATCCTGAGCATCCGCTGTCTGGCTCATTGAATCGCCCCGGGTCTGATGGAGGCTCTCAATCCTGGGAAGGATGATGAGAGTCATGGCAGCACCGAGGAAGTACAGCGTTGAGCTTCAGCAGCGGGCGACGCGGATGGCGATGGATGCCCGGAGGGACCCGGAGTCGGC
>NZ_DASZUF010000059.1:0-11769 GCF_035547795.1 Nocardioides sp. | reverse complement strand
GGTCGCCTCCCATGGCCCGATGCGGGTCGGGACGCTCGCCCAGCGGATGGGCGCGGTGCCCTCGACGTTCAGCCGCACGCTGGACCGGATGGTGAGCGGCGGCTGGATCGCCCGCACCGAGAACCCACACAGCCGGCGCGAGGTGCTGGTCAGCCTCACCGAGGCCGGTCAGCGCCTGGTCGACGAAGTCACCGACGGGCGCCGACGCGAGATCCGCGAGATCCTGGCCGGCCTGAGCCCACAGCAGCGGACAGCGGTGATCCGCGGGCTGACGCTCTTCAACGATGCCGCCGGCGAGGCCAGCGTCGAGGACCTGCTCATCCTCGGCCTGTGACCAGTCCGACTAGCCCGAGACCGGCCGGCCCAGCAGCCAGGCGATCCCGGCGACGGCCTGGTCGGCGGTCCAGACGCCGTTCTTGTGCAGGTTCTTGCGGCCCTCGTCGCTGAGGAACGTCTTGATCTTCCCCGGGATCGGCGTGCCGGCCGGCGCGGTCGGCATCCCGTCGAGGATGTAGCGCTCCCGCTGCCGGGTGTCGAGGAAGAACAGCTCGTCGGAGTGCTGGATGTCGTAGGTCAGCAGCTTGCCGGTGCGCCAGTTGCGCACCCTCTCGTCCTGGGGCACCTTCTTCCAGAACACGCCGAAGAACTTCCAGATGGCGTGCACGTCGGCGGGTTTGCCGGTCAGGAGCAGCCAGTTCGGCAGCGCACCGCCGCCGTACTGCCGCTGGTAGGCGCGCAGCTGCGCGGGTGTGTCCCGCTGCGGATCGACGGTCAGTGTGATGAAGACGACGTCCTTGGCCGCCGTGGTGTCGGCGTCCACCTGTCGCGCGGTCTGCACCAGCGTGGCGGTGTCGATCGGGCAGGTCTCCTGGCACAGCGTCATCGAGTCGGAGATCACCACCACCTTGCCGGCGAAGTCGGACAGATGGCGTACGGCGCCGGTGCTGTCGGTCAGTGGCAGGCTGAGCAGGTCGGCCGGTACCGGCTGCGTCAGCCGGGTGCCCACCGTCTGCGGCGGTGCCGAGGGGCGCTGTCCACCGCCGGTCGCACCGGCGCTGCTGCCGCATCCGGAGAGCAGCAGCGGAAGCAGGAGGAGCAGGGCGACGGGGGCCGAACGACGCAGGCGGGGCACGTCTGGGCAGGCTACCCCGGCCCCGAAATGTGGCCGGCGCCGTCTCCGGAGGAGGACGGCGCCGGCCGGCGTACTGCGGGTGTCACCAGGTGTCACCAGGTGTCACTCCGAGAGGCGCAGCCCGCTCTCGGTGTCGAAGACGTGCACGTCGGACGGGTCGGTGGTGACGTGGATGACGTCACCCTTGCTGACCTTGTCCTTGGCGCCCACGCGGACGATGACGGTCGAGGGGGTGCCCTCGACGTCGCAGGAGCCGTAGACGAACGAGTCCGAGCCGAGCTCCTCGACGACCGTCACGGAGATCGGCAGGCCACCCTCGCTCGGGCCGACCAGGCGCCAGGCCTCCGGCCGGACGCCGACGGTGATGTTGCCGCTCATCTTCTTGGCCGCGGCGGGGTCGACCGGCACCAGGTAGTCACCGATCTTGGCGTCGCCATCGGCGGCCTTGGCCTCGATCAGGTTCATCTGCGGGGAGCCGATGAAGCCGGCCACGAACAGGTTGACCGGTCGGGAGTAGAGGTTGAGCGGCGTGTCGACCTGCTGGATCTCGCCCTTGTTCATCACCGCGACCCGATCGCCCATCGTCATCGCCTCGACCTGGTCGTGGGTGACGTAGACAGTGGTGACGCCGAGGTCGGCCTGCAGCTTGGCGATGTCGGTGCGGGTCTGGACGCGCATCTTGGCATCGAGGTTCGACAGCGGCTCGTCCATGCAGAACACCTGCGGCTGGCGCACGATCGCGCGACCCATCGCCACGCGCTGGCGCTGGCCTCCCGAGAGGGCCTTCGGCTTGCGCTCGAGGTACTCGGTCAGCCCGAGGATGCGGGCGGCCTCGTCGACGCGGCGCTTCTGCTCCGCCTTGTCGACCTTGGCCATCTTCAGCGAGAACGCCATGTTCTCGGCGACGCTCATGTGCGGGTAGAGCGCGTAGTTCTGGAAGACCATCGCGATGTCGCGGTCCTTGGGCGGCATGGTGGTGACGTCGCGGTCGCCGATCAGGATCTTGCCCGCGGTCACCTCCTCGAGCCCGGCGAGCATGCGCAGGGTGGTCGACTTGCCGCAGCCGGAGGGGCCGACGAGCACCATGAACTCGCCGTCCTTGATCTCCAGGTCGATGCCGGGAACGGCGGGGCTGTCGGCCCCGGGGTACCAGCGCTGAGCCTTCTGGAAGGTCACAGATGCCATGTTGAGTTTGCTCCTTCACCGGCAGGTACGTGCCGGACGATCCGTAGTGAAGAGACGCCGCACCGATGTGTGGCGCGTGTCACTGTACGGCATCCGCAGGCGCATGAAGATCGCCGACCGTGGACAAAGAGCAACACATGCGTTAGACCAAGTGACGTAGATCACTGTCGATCGACGAAGGGCGGCGCGATGACGCGAGCGCGAGGGAGGGGGCTCGCCGCCTGCGCCGCCGCGGCGCTGGCGACGACGACGCTGGCCGCGTGCGGCTCCTCCAGTGGCCGGGCCGAGATCATCTGGTACACCAATCCCGACAACGGCGGTCAGGCGGCGCTGGCCAAGGACTGCAGTACGCCGCAGTACAAGATCACCACCCAGATCCTGCCGCAGGACGCGACCCAACAGCGCGTCCAGCTGGCCCGCCGGCTCAACGCCCACGACGACTCGATCGACCTGATGAGCCTCGACCCGGCGTACACGGCGGAGCTCGCCAACGCCGGCTACCTCGCCACCATCCCGGCCGCGCTGCAGGCGACCCTGAAGCAGCAGTCGTTCAAGGGGGCGGTGGCGGCCTCGAGCTGGGACGGCAAGCTGGCGGTGGCGCCGTTCTGGTCCAACACCCAGGTGCTTTGGTACAAGAAGTCGGTCGCACAGAAGGCCGGGCTGGACATGAGCAAGCCGGTCACCTGGGACCAGATCATCGACGCGGCGGTCAAGACCCACACCAAGGTCGGCGTGCAGGCCAACAAGTACGAGGGCTACGTGGTGTGGATCAACGCCCTGGTCGAGGGCGCCGGCGGTGACATCGTCAGCGATCTTGGCAAGGGCGACGACGCCAAGGTCGACCTGGACTCCACCGCGGGCCGCGAGGCGGCCGCGGTGATCGCGAAGCTGGCCCACAGCTCTGCGGCGCCGCCCGACCTCTCCATCGCCCAAGAGGGGCAGTCGGAGGCGGCGTTCGCGGCGTCCAACGGTGGCTTCCTCACCAACTGGACCTACATCTACAGCGCCCACCACGACGCCATGAAGGACGACCTCGGCTACGCCCGCTTCCCCGAGACCGTCGCGGGCACGCCCTCCCGGCCGCCGTACGGCGGCATCGGGATCGGAGTCAGCAAGTACTCCAAGCACATCGACCTGGACATGGCGGCGGTCAAGTGCCTCACCTCCCCCACCAGCCAGGGCAAGTACGCCGTCGCCGAGGGCAACATGCCCGCCAGCCCGGCCGGCTACGCCTATCCCGCACTGACCAAGGCCTACCCCGCCGACCTGCTCGCGCTGTTCCAGGAGAGCGTGAACGACGCCGGGCCGCGGCCGGAGACGCCGTACTGGAGCGACATCTCCGGCGCCATCCAGTCGACCTGGCATCCACCGGCCTCGGTCAACTCCGGCACCCCGGCGAAGTCGGCGAGCTTCATCGATGACGTCCTGCACGGAAGGAGCCTGCTGTGAGCACCACCGTCGCAACGGCCGGAGCCCGGCGGGCGCGTCCCGCGGCGACCGACCGCGCCGTCGCCGAGAACCGGCTCGGCCTCAAGCTGGTGGCTCCCGCCGTCGTCATCATGCTGGTCGTGACGGCCTGGCCGATGATCCAGGCGCTCTATCTCTCGCTCTTCCGCTACCGGCTCACCACGCCCGACGACCGCGGCTTCGTGGGCCTGGACAACTACGGCACCATCCTGAGCGACTCGCTGTTTTGGAAGGACACCTTCAACACCATCGTGATCATGCTCGTCAGCGTGGTCGTCGAGCTGGTCATCGGCTTCGCCTTCGCGATGGTGATGCACCGGGTGATCTTCGCCCGCGGGTTCATCCGCACCGCGATCCTCATCCCCTACGGCATCATCACGGTGGTCTCGGCGTTCGCCTGGCAGTTCGCCTTCAGCCTCAACAACGGCTTCGTCGACAGCTGGTTCTCCTGGCTACCGGGCATCACCAGCGGCGCCGACGCCACCAACTGGTTCGGGCATCACTGGCCGGCGATGTTCGCCATCGTGGTCTCGGAGATCTGGAAGACCACGCCGTTCATGTCGCTGCTCCTGCTGGCCGGGCTCTCCCAGGTCTCCGAGGACATGATCGAGGCCGCCCAGGTCGACGGCGCCACCTGGTGGCAGCGACTGTGGAAGGTGATCCTGCCCAACATGCGGGCCGCGATCATGGTCGCCGTCCTGTTCCGAGCGCTGGATGCCTTCCGGATCTTCGACAACATCTACGTGATGACCCGGGGCGCGCAGGACACCGAGTCGTCCTCGTTCCTCACCTATCGCCAAGTCATCGAGCAGTTCCAGCTCGGGCTGGGCTCGGCACTGTCGGTGCTGCTGTTCCTGACCGTGCTGCTGCTGGCGTTCATCATCGTCAAGATCTTCCGGGTCGACCTCGCCCGGGCCCGAGGGGAGGCGTGATGGCACGCACCACGCGCAAGTCCGTCTTCGGCACCTGGGTCGGCTTCGTCATCATCCTGGTCTGGTGCCTGCTGCCGGTCGCCTGGATCCTGTCGCTGTCGTTCAAGTCGCAGGCCGAGACCAACTCCGGCAGCCCGCGGTTCCTGCCCAAGACCTGGACCGTGCAGAACTACCGGGACATCCTGTCCAACCACGACTTCCTCTACGCCCTGCGCAACTCCTTCGCGATCGCGATCATCGCCACCGTGCTCTCGGTGATCTTCGCGACGCTGGCGGCGTACGCGATCGCGCGACTGGAGTTCCGCGGCAAGCGGCTGGTGCTCTCGCTGGCGCTGGCGATCGCGATGTTCCCGGTGGTCTCGCTGATCAGCCCGCTGTTCGACATGTGGCGCGCGTTCCACCTGTTCAACACCTGGCCGGGCCTGATCATCCCGTACATGACCTTCACGCTCCCGCTCGCGATCTGGACGCTCTCGGCGTTCTTCCGGGAGATCCCCTGGGAGATGGAGCAGGCGGCCCAGGTGGACGGCGCGACGCCGTGGCAGGCGTTCCGCAAGGTCATCGTGCCGCTGGCAGCGCCGGGCGTGTTCACCGCCGCGATCCTCACGTTCTTCTTCGCGTGGAACGAGTTCGCCCTGGCCATCTCGCTCACCTCGACGACGGCGGCGCGCACGGTGCCGGCCCAGATGTCGTTCTTCGTGGGCAGCGATCCGTTCAACCCGCCGTACGGGCAGTTGGCGACGGCGTCGGTGATCGTCACGATCCCGATCGTCATCCTCGTCCTGCTCTTCCAGCGCAAGATCGTCGCCGGGCTGACCTCCGGCGCAGTGAAGGGGTGACCCATGGCGTCCATCACCATGAACCACATCGTCAAGCAGTACGGCGACGGCTTCCCGGCGGTCAACGACGTCACCATCGACGTCGCCGACGGGGAGTTCATGATCCTCGTCGGACCCTCCGGCTGCGGGAAGTCGACGCTGCTGCGCATGATCGTCGGCCTGGAGGACATCACCTCCGGCGACATGCTCATCGGCGACCGGCGGGTCAACGACCTGGCGCCGCGCGACCGCAACCTCGCGATGGTCTTCCAGAACTACGCGCTCTACCCGCACCTGACGGTCTTCGAGAACATCGCCTTCCCGTTGCGGCTCGCCGGCGTCGAGGACAAGGTGGTGCGCGCCCAGGTGGAGGAGGCCGCCGCGACTCTGGAGCTGACCGAGCACCTCGACCGCAAGCCGGCCAACCTCTCCGGCGGCCAGCGCCAGCGGGTCGCGATGGGACGCGCGATCGTGCGCAACGCCGACGCCTTCCTCTTCGACGAGCCGCTGTCCAACCTCGACGCGAAGCTGCGCGGACAGATGCGCACCGAGATCTCCCGGCTGCAGAAGCGGCTGGGGATCACCACCGTCTACGTCACCCACGACCAGATCGAGGCGATGACGCTCGGCGACCGGGTGGCGGTGCTCAAGCGCGGGCTGCTGCAGCAGCTGGCGACGCCGCGCGAGCTCTACGACAACCCTGCCAACCTGTTCGTGGCCGGCTTCATCGGCTCGCCACCGATGAACTTCATGCCGGCGACCGTCGAGGGCACCACCCTCAAGCTGCCCTTCGGGGACATCGAGATCCCCGCCGAGAAGGCCCAGCGAGTCGCGGGCAAGGGCCTGCTCATCGCCGGCATCCGGCCGGAGAACTTCGCGGAGTCCTCGGCGCCGCACGCCCGCGACGTCTCGGCGGCCAACACCTTCTCGGCCACCGTCGACGTCGTCGAGTGGCTCGGCAACGAGACCTACGCCTACCTGCCCTTCGACGCACCCGCCGAGGTGCAGAGCCAGCTGGAGGACCTGGAGAAGGAGCTGGACGGCGAGGTGGTCCGCACCCAGCTGGTCATCACCCTGGACGGCTCCAGCCGGGTCCGCGAGGGCGACACCGTGGAGATCTGGATCGACGCCACCAAGGTCCACCTCTTCGATCCCGCGACCACCGAGAACCTCACCGTCGACCTGGAGCACGCCGGCAAGATCCCCGCCCTCCAGGACGCGCAGGAGTCGCCGGCCGCGCCGTAGCGCCCCGGCGGCGGGATCCGGCTCAGCGGCCGATGGCCGGCCTGCGGTTGACGTCCACGCCGCCCATCAGGGCGAACCCCTTGATCCGCAGCGTCGGCGCGTCCGGGCCCAGCGAGGCGTCGTGGCCGGGGCCGGAGAAGCCGCCCATGATGGCGGTGCCCTCCATCACCACGTTCACCCCCGGACCGACCCGGATGCTCGCCCCGCCCATCACCGCGTTGATCACCAGCGTGCACTCCCGGGCGGCGAACGTCGCCTGGCGCAGGTCCAGGTCGGCGCCACCCATGAACGCGACCACGGTCATCTGCTCGGGCATCGTCCACACGCCCTTGCGCTCCAGGCCGGAGAGGATGCACAGGTGCCGCTCGCTGGAGCCGGGCTGGGTCTCGACCCGGTTGCCCGGCCCCGGTGCCGGCGGCGCGGCCGGCCGCTGCGCCAGGGGCAGGTCGGCCGTCAGCGGCACCAGGTCGGCGTAGGTCCTGGCGGCGTAGGCCGCCTCGAGCCGCTCGTCGAGCTCATCGAGGGTGATGCGGCCCTCGCCGGCGGCCCGGCGCAGGATCTCGGTGACGTCGTGGCGCTCGGCGTCACCGATGCGCAGCTCGGGCGTGCGGTCGTCCATGGACCTCAGCGTAGTGAGGGCTCGACGTACACGCTGCCACCGAGCTCGACGAACTGCGCCGACTTCTCCGCGAACCGCTCCCGGACGTCCTGGCTGATCCGCATCGAGCAGAACTTCGGGCCGCACATCGAGCAGAAGTGCGCGGTCTTGGCGTTCTCGGCCGGCAGGGTTTCGTCGTGGAACGCCTCGGCGGTGACCGGGTCGAGGCTCAGCGCGAACTGGTCGCGCCAGCGGAACTCGAAGCGCGCCCTGCTCAGCGCGTCGTCCCACTCGCGCGCGCCGGGGTGGCCCTTGGCGACGTCGGCGGCGTGCGCGGCCAGCTTGTAGGTGATCACGCCGGTCTTCACGTCGTCGCGGTCGGGTAGGCCGAGATGCTCCTTGGGCGTGACGTAGCAGAGCATCGCGGTGCCGTGCATCGCGATCGTGGCCGCGCCGATCGCGGAGGTGATGTGGTCGTAGCCGGGCGCCACGTCGGTGACCAGCGGGCCGAGGGTGTAGAACGGCGCGCCGTGGCACCAGTCCTGCTGGAGGTCCACGTTCTCCTGCACCAGGTTCAGCGGCACGTGGCCGGGGCCCTCGACCATCACCTGCACGTCGTACTCCCAGGCCCGGCGGGTCAGCTCGGCCAGAGTGCGCAGCTCGGACAGCTGGGCCTCGTCGTTGGCGTCGGCGGTGCAGCCGGGTCGGAGGCCGTCGCCGAGGGAGAAGCTGACGTCGTACTGCCGGAAGATCTCGCAGAGCTCGTCGAAGTGGGTGTAGAGGAAGTTCTCCTCATGGTGAGCCAGGCACCAGCCGGCCATGATCGAGCCGCCGCGGGAGACGATGCCGGTGACCCGCTCGGCGGTGAGCGGGACGTAGCGCAGGAGTACGCCGGCGTGGATCGTCATGTAGTCCACGCCCTGCTCGCACTGCTCGACGACGGTGTCGCGGAAGACCTCCCAGCTCAGCTTGTCGGCCTCGCCGTTCACCTTCTCCAGAGCCTGGTAGATCGGGACGGTGCCGATCGGCACCGGGCTGTTGCGGATGATCCACTCCCGGGTGGTGTGGATGTCCTCGCCGGTGGAGAGGTCCATCACGGTGTCGGCGCCCCAGGTGATCGCGTGGGTGAGCTTGTCCACCTCCTCCGCGATGGAGGAGGTGACGGCCGAGTTGCCGATGTTGGCGTTGATCTTCACCAGAAAGCGGCGTCCGATGATCATCGGCTCGGACTCGGGGTGGTTGACGTTGGCCGGGATGATCGCCCGGCCGGCGGCGACCTCGCTCCGGACCAGCTCGACGTCGCATCGCTCGCGGGCGGCGACGTAGCGCATCTCCTCGGTGACCATCCCGCGGCGGGCGTAGTGCATCTGGGTGACGTTGCCGCCCCGGCGGGGCGCGCCCCGCTCGCCGTGCCACTCGTCGCGTGCCTGGCCGCGCCGGAGTGCGGACCGGCCGTTGTCGAGCAGCTGGGTCTCGCGTCCGGCGTACGGCGCGGTGTCGGCGCGACCCTCGATCCACCCGGCGCGCAGCCGGGGCAGGCCGTCCTCGGGGCGCGAGCCGGGCCCGGCGGTGGTGTAGCGATCGAAGGTCTCGCCGTTGGTCAGCGTCACGCGGGTGACCGGGACCCTCAGGTCGCCGGTCAGGACGCGCTGGTGGGCGGGATGGACTGTCATCGGTGTTCTCCTGTGGTGGTGTCGGCTGTGATGTGGGCGATCGGGCCGCGGCCGCGGCCGAGCTCCCAGGTGCTGCTGCGGGCCAGCTGGGCGGTGGTGAAACGGGCCGCCCGCACGGCGATCCACCCAAGTGCCTCCGGCGCGCGGCGTGCCCGCGTGGCGAGCGGCTCCGCGGAGTACGTCGGTGGACCGGTGTGCGGGAGGTCCGCGGGGAGGTGCGCGGTGACGGCGGCGCTGAACGTGCAGCCGGTGCCGTGGTCGTTCGCCGTCGGGACGACGGGGTGGCGAAGCGGCTGAGGAGCATGGCCGGGCACAGCGAGCCAGTCAACGCAGTCGACCTCGTCGATGACGTCGGCGCCGCGGATGACGTCGGCGCCGTGGATGACGTCCGCGCCGTCGACGCCGGCCGGGGCGCCGCCGGTGACGATCACGGCCGGTCCGTGATCCGCCAGCTCCGCCGCCAGCCGCTCCGGTGGCCCGTCACGGCCGAGCAACACCCGCGCCTCGGCGGCGTTGGGAGTGATGAGGGCGGCGACCGGCAGCAGGAGCTCGCGGTAGGCCGCGGTCACCTCGGCATCCGCGAGCACGGCACCGGTGGTGGCCCGCAGGACCGGGTCGACCACGATCGGCAGGTGAGCGCAGCGCTCGGCGACCAGCCGGACCGTCTCGACCGAGGCGAGCACGCCGGCCTTCACCGCCGCCACCGGCAGATCACCGAGGACCGCGTCGAGCTGGGCCGCGACGACCTCCGTCGGCACGGTGTGGACGGCGTGCACCGCGGTGGTGTCCTGTGCGGTGAGCGCGGTGACCACGCACGCGCCGTGCACGCCGAGCGCCGCGAAGGTCGCCAGGTCCGCGGTCAGGCCGGCCCCTCCCCCGGAGTCGGTCGCGGCGATCGAGAGCACCACCGGCGGCGTCATCCGAGCACCGCCAGCAGGTCACGGACGACCGAGGCCGGCGACGCCGCGCGCATCACCGCGCCCATCACCGCGATGCCATCGGCACCCGCCGCCAACGCCGCCGCGGCGTTGCCCGGGTCGATCCCGCCGAGCGCATAGGTGGGCAGGGGCAGGTCGGCGTACTCCTGCGGCGGCAGCGGCGGGCCGTAACCGGGCTTGGACGCGGTCGCGGCGAACGGTCCGAGCGTGGCGTAGTCGCATCCGTCCGCCGCCGCGGCCTCCACCTCGGCCCGGCTGTGGCAGCTGCGCCCCCGCATGTAACACGCTGTCCACGTCGGTAACACGTCGACGCGTCGACCGTCTAGTGCGCCGAACAGCGTGTTACATGGGCCGGTCGGCAGATGCAGCCCAGCCGCACCGGCCAGCGGCCGGCGAGCGGCGATGACGGTGGCACCGGCATCCGTCAGCGACCGGGCCAGGGCGGCGCGCCGGGTGTCGGGCAGGTCCAGCTCGCGGAGTACGACGTGGGTCGCCCCGGCATCCAGGCACTCCAGGAGGGTGCGCTCCAGGCCGCGTCCGAGGCGCAGCTGGGCACGGTCGGTGAGCAGCAGGAGCCTCATCCGATCCGCCCCGCCATCGGGCTCGAGGCCCGGGCCACCGCCCGACGCGGGATCCGGCCGGCGGCCCGCGCCGCCTCGCCGGCGACGACGCCGAGCCGCAGCGCGCCGGCCATCGCCACCGGGTCCTCGGCGCGGGTGATCGCGGTCGCGGCCAGCACCGCGGCACAGCCCAGCTCCATCGCCAGCGCCGCGTCGGAGGCGGTCCCGACCCCGGCGTCGAGCACCACCGGCACGTCGACCGCCGCCACCACGGCCTCGATCGCGTGCGGGTTGAGCACGCCCAGTCCCGACCCGATCGGCGCACCGAGCGGCATCACCGCGGCACAGCCGACGTCCGCGAGCCGCCGCGCCAGCACCGGGTCGTCGGTGGTGTAGGGCAGCACCGTGAAGCCGCGTCGTACGAGCGTCGCGGCGGCCTCCAGCAGCTCGACCGCGTCGGGGAGCAGCGACGTCTCGTCGCCGATCACCTCCAGCTTCACCCACTCGGTGCCCAGCGCCTCGCGGGCCAGCTCCGCGGTCAACACCGCCTCATGCGCGGACAGACAGCCGGCGGTGTTGGGCAGCAGCGGCACCCCGGCACGCCGGACGATGTCGAGCAGCCCGCCGGCCGCGGTGGCGGAGGTACGGCGTACCGAGACCGTCACCAGACCCGGGCGAGCCGCGGCGAGTACGTCGGGCAGCAGCGCCAGCGACGGCAGCCCACCAGTGCCGAGGAACAGCCGCGAGGAGAGGACACGCCCGCCGATGACCAGGTCAGCCACCCTGCACCGCCGTGACGATCTCGACGCGATCGCCGGCCACGAGCCGGTGGGACTCCCACGACCCGCGCGGCACCACACCGCGGTTGACGGCGACGGCCACGCCGCCGAGGCGCCGATCGGCGAACCGCTGCTCCACGAGATCGGCCACGCTGCCCTCGAACGGGGCCGGCTCGCCGTTGAGGATGATCGTCATGCTGCTCCTTCCCGGAAGCGACGGGGATCGAGGCCGGGCTCGACCCGACCGGTCTCGAGGTGGTCGGCGACCAGCCGCGCGGTGAGCGGCGCCAGCAGCACGCCGTGCCGGAAGTGGCCGGCCGCCAGCACCACCCCGGGCGTCTCGGCGGGCCCGACCAGCGGCAGGTTGTCGCGGGTGCCGGGCCGGTCCCGCGCGGTCGCCTCGACGAACCTGGCGCGGCCGAGCGCGGGCAGCAGCCGACGG
>NZ_DASZUF010000058.1:0-1922 GCF_035547795.1 Nocardioides sp. | reverse complement strand
CGTGTTCGTCCGCCACGGGCCGACGGGCAAGCCGCCGGCGAGGTGGGCGTTCGCGACCGGTCCCGACGAGCAGGCGTGGCGCCGCGCGCTTGGCCACCAGACCCGGCTGACGGTGACCGCGGCCGACGCGCTGGCAGCTGTTCGAGAGGCGTGGGCGGTGGCGCGTCCGGATCGTGGAGCAGCGTCGTCCTAGCAAGAGCGCACCGCCAGTGCGCCGAGCACGGCTCCGGCGGTCGTGTTCCCGCGAATCGGCGAGGACGCCGAAAATCGGCGAGTTTCGACTGGCCGATCGACGTCCTGTGGACCGTGTGAGGCCGACCGCCGAAGTCGCCTTGAACCGCCCCGGCGTGTCCGGAGACTCACTTTTGTGAGACCTCCGCCGGTGGCGTGAGGCTGTGGGCAGCGTAGTAGGCGGCCTCGAGTTGGGCGGGTGGGATGTCGCCGCAGTACTCGTACAGCCGCCGATGGTTGAACCAGTCGACCCACTCGGCGGTGGCGACCTCGACTTGGTCGATCGTGCGCCAGGGCCCTCTGGCCTTGATCAGCTCGGTCTTGTACAGGCCGTTGATCGTCTCGGCCAGGGCGTTGTCGTAGGACGAGCCGACCACGCCCATCGAGGGTCGGATGTCGTCGGCCGCGAGGCGTTCGGAGTAGGCCACCGACGTGTATTGCGACCCGTGGTCGTGGTGCGCGATCACCCCGGTCACGTCGCGGCCTTCACGGGTGCGGGTCCACACCGCATGCTCGAGCGCGTCCACGACCAGCTGGGCGGTCATCGAGGTCGACGAGCGCCAGCCGATGATCCGGCGGGCGTAGGCGTCGATCACGAACGCGACGTAGACCCAGCCGGACCAGGTCGACACGTACGTGAAGTCGGCCACCCACAGCCGGTCCGGCGCCAGCGGTGCGAACCGACGCATCACCAGGTCACCAGGACGCTTGGCCGACGGGTCGGGGATCGTGGTCCGCTTGACCTTGCCCCGGACCGCCCCGGCCAGCCCAGCCACCCGCATGAGGCGTTCGACGGTGCACCGGGCCACGGCGATGCCCTCGCGGTTCAACGCCAGCCACACTTTGCGTGCCCCGTAGATGCCGTAGTTCGCGCCGTGCACCCGACGGATGTGGACCAGCAGGTCCGCGTCCCGCTCCGCGCGGGCGCTGGGCGCCTTCGCGGCGTGCTCGTAGTACGTGGACGGGGCGATCTTCAGACCGTGCTCGGACAACACGGTGCAGATCGGCTCGACACCCCAACGCAGACCCCCGCCCTCGCGGTGGCCGACGTGCTCGCGGATGAACCCCACGATCAGCGGGAGGGCCGGTCGAGCTCGGCCGCAAAGAAAGCCGACGCCGCCTTCAAGATCGCGTTCGCCCGCTTCAGCTCCGCGTTCTCGCGCCGCAGCCGGCGCACCTCGGCCGACTCTTCGGTACTGACCCCGGCCCGGTCGCCGGCGTCGACCTGCGCCTGGCGGACCCACTGGCGCACCGTCTCGGGGGTCTTGACCCCCAGCAGCTGAGCGACCCGGCCCATCGCCGCCCACTCCGACTCCTGCTCGGCGCGCACCTCGGCGACCATTCGCACCGCACGCTCCCGCAACTCAGGCGGGTACCTCCTCGACGCACCACTCGACATGACCCCGATCCCAACCCTTCCAAGGACTGGAGTCTCCGGACACGCCGGGGCGGTTCAGACCGACAGCACGGCAGAGCTGATGTCCGACGGAGCGACATAGCTGATCTGGTTCAAGCCGGTGAACTGCCACACCAGGCGCTCGGTGAACACCGTCGAGCAGTACATCGGCGAGCCCGTCGTCCCGCATCGGCCCATGCCGTCGTCGCCGCTGAACTTGTAGCGACTCGTGCCGGTGCTCAGAACCGCGACCCACTCCGAAGCGCCGGAGTAGTAGACGGACGGGTCGATGTAG
>NZ_DASZUF010000057.1:0-2689 GCF_035547795.1 Nocardioides sp. | reverse complement strand
TGGCCGAGCGCGGCTGAGCGCCGGCGCGCGGGTCAGTCGTCGCCGTGGTTGCGCGCGGTGACCCGCCGGCTGGCGACGGCGTCGAGGGTGGCGGCGAGCGAGGCGGAGACCGAGTCGGGGTTGCGCTGCGCGACGCCCATGAAGATGGTGTCCACGATCATGAGCTGTGCCATCCGGCTGGACATCGCGCCGTACCGGAATCGCGTCTCCCGCGAGACGGTGGTCAAGACGGCGTCGGCCGCCTGCGCCAGCGGTGAGCCCGGGAAGTTGGTCACCGCCACCGTGAACGCGCCGTGCAGCGCGGCGGTCTGCAGGGCCGCGATCGCCTCCTCCGTCTCGCCTGAGTGCGAGAACGCGATCGCCACGGCGTGCGCCGGCAGTACGGCGGCGCTGGTCAGGGCGAGGTGGGCGTCGCTGGAGGCGTTGGCCTGGTAGCCGATGCGGCGCAGCTTCTGCTGCAGGTCCTGGGCGGCGAGACCGCTGGAGGCCGACCCGAAGACGTCGATGACCGGCGCCGCGATGATGGCGTCCACCACCCGGTCGAGCTGCTCGAGGTCGAGCATCGCCGCGGTCTCCTCGACCGCACGCGCCTCCTGGAAGGCCAGCTTGCGGACCACCTCGGCCATGGTGTCGGTCGGGTCGATGTCGCCCTCGGAGACCCCGAACTCCAGTCGCCGGCCCCGCTCGTCTGCGCCCGCTCGGGCGAGTGCCAGGCAGAAGCTCTTGTAGCCGTCGAAGCCGACGCTGCGACAGAACCGGGCGACGGTGGCGGTGGACGTGGAGTTGCGCGCGGCCATCTCGGTGATGCGGAGCGAGGCCACCCCCGCCGGATCGGCGAGCGTGCTGCGGGCGATCCGCTGCTCGCTGGGTCGCAGGTCCGGCAGTAGCTGGCGCAGCCGCACCAGGATGTCCTCGGTCATGTCAGCGCTCTTGTCTCCTTGGGTCGGCATCACCGTAACGGCTCGGTGCCGACCCACCCGGGCTCGGACGGGACGACGCGATGGGAAAGAATTTACATGAATATGGCGACAAGCGAAACATTTTGTCCTAGGATCGTGGGCGATGGTTGGCGGTGAGGTTGCTCACGGCGAGCAGGCCGCTCAATAGAGGAGGACCCGTGAAGAAGGTCGATCGCTCCGCACGTCGTGCGATCACGGCGAGCGTGGCGGCCGTGGCCGCCGCTGCCTCGCTGGCGGCGTGCGGCAGCTCAAACAACAGCGCGCCGGCCGGAGGCGCCGGCGCCGCCCTGGTGGTCGGCATCACCGCCGACCCGACGCAGATGGTGCCGTGGACCTCCACGTCGGTGCAGTCGCAGGAGGTGCTGTCCCAGATCTACACCACCCTGCTGAGCACCGACGCCGACGGCACCCCGACGGCCGGCATCGCGGACATGCCGCAGGTGTCGAAGGACGGGAAGACGTACACGTTCACCCTCAAGCAGGGGCTGAAGTTCGCCGATGGGTCGACGCTCGACTCGGCCGACGTCAAGTACACGTTCGGCAAGATCATGGACCCGGCGTCGAAGGCCAGCTCGGCGTCCTACTTCGCCTCGGTGGCGAGCATCGACGCGCCGGACCCGCAGACCGTCGTGGTGCACATGAAGCAGCCGGACGCGTCGTTCCCCGCGGGCCTGACGCAGGTCAACACCGGCATCGTGCCGTCCGGCGCGACCGCCGACACGCTGGCGACCAAGCCGGACGGCGCCGGGCCGTACCAGTTCGAGAGCCGGGTGCCGAACGAGTCGATCACGCTGAAGCGCAACGACTCCTATTACGCCGGCAAGCCCGGCGCGGCCAAGCTGGAGTTCCGGATCATCCCCGACGAGCAGTCCATCGTCGCGGCGCTGAAGACCGGCTCGGTCCAGGTGGCGGAGTTCGACAACCCGGTGACGGCGAAGACGGCCACGTCGGCCAACGTCAAGAGCACCCCGGTGAATTCGCTGTGGTACCACGTGCTGCAGTTGCGGGCCACCTCCCCGGTGCTGTCCAACGTGAACGCCCGACTGGCGATCCAGTGCGCGATCTCGCGCCAGGACGTGGTCAGCTCGGCCGCACTCGGGGCCGGCACCCCGACCGGGCCGATCACCTCGCCGCAGTACCGCTCCGACCCGAACGCCCAGCCCTGCCCGAACCAGGACCTGGCCAAGGCGAAGGCCTACCTGGCCAAGGCCGGTGAGCCGAACGGCTTCACCCTCAACCTGATGACCTCGCAGGGCCTGTACTCCTCGGCCGTCGACGAGGCGCAGAACATCCAGGCACAGCTGGCAAAGGTCGGCATCAAGGTCAACGTCCAGTCGCTGGACTCGAACACCTACGTGCAGAAGTGGCTGGCCGGCGACTTCGACGCCGCCATCGCGGCCAACAGCGGCAGCGCAGACCCGAACACCATGTACGCCCGCTACTTCACCTCGACGGGCAGCTTCAACAAGGTCGCCGGCTACAAGTCCCCGATCCTCGACAAGCTGTTCGCGCAGGGCATCGCCACCACCGACGTCGCCCAGCGCGCCACGATCTACCAGCAGATCTCGGCCCAGTTGGTGGACAACGCCGCCTGGGTGTGGCTGTACACCCCGAAGAAGTTCCTGGTCGCGAACACGGCCGTCAAGGGCCTGGAGGCACGCACCGACGCGGACCTGTCCATGCTCTGGAAGGCGTCCCTGTCCTGACCACCAGTCGGGGGCGGTCGCGAG
>NZ_DASZUF010000056.1:0-5902 GCF_035547795.1 Nocardioides sp. | reverse complement strand
CACGTGCTCGCCGGCCGCCAGGCCCTTGACCTTGACCGTCGCCTTCTGGTGCCGGTGGAGCGTCTTGGCGCCCCTGACCTTGAGTGTCTTCGGGCCGAGCGCCGCGATGGTCGCGGCGGCGGCGCGGCCGTCGACGTCCGTCACGGTGTACGTCGCCGTGCCGGCCGGCACGGTGATCGAGCGGGCGTCGCTGCCGCCGGCCGTGGCGTTCCAGGACTGGCCGTTCAGGCACAGCGCCGAGCCGGCCGCCTCGCCCGTGACGGTGACCTGCTGGGTGCTGCCGGCACGGACATAGCCGGTGGGGGCGGTGACGGTCAGCGGGCCGCTCGCGGCCGGTGCCCAGACGAGGGCCGCCGCGGCCTGGGCGGTCGCGACCTCGAACTGGTCGATGTCGGCGGCGACGCCACCGCTCCTGGCGGTCGCGACGCCTGCCGGGCTGCCGGCCAGGGCACCGACGTCACCTGTCTTGTACGGCGCACACGTGCCGACGTTCACAAGCTGGTTGGACCGGACCCACGCCGCCCCCTTGGCTGCGGCGGCGGTGTCACCGAGCTCACCCAGCGCCCAGGCGGCCAAGCCTGTCGTGTTCACGCTCTCGGCCCCGGTCGCCTGGCCGACCCAGGCACCGTCTGCGGCCTGGACGCTCTTCAGCCACGCCTCGGCCTTGCCGATCGCCGTGGCCACGGTGCTGTCCGCCTGCTGCGGCAGCAGCTCGAGGACGGCCGTCGCGGTAGCGTCGACGCTCGGCGTACTGGCGCTGTCGGCATCGCAGGACTCGTCGTTCTGGGTGGGCGCCGTGGCGGAGCCGTCGTTGTCGAACCCCTGTCGGAACCACCCCGCCGAGCACTGCTGGGTCAGCAGGAAGTCGGTGGCCTTGGCCGCGTCGGCGCTGGCCGCGGTCGTCAGCGCGCGGACGGCGAACGCCTGACCGAGCACGTTCGCGTAGTCACCGTAGGCACTGGTGTCGGCGATGCGGCCGCTCGGCTGCACCTGGTCCTCCAGCCGCGAGATCAGGTCCACACCTCCGACGTTGGTCGGATTGCCGCCGGCCACCTGTGCGAGCACGGCCGCCTTCGCCACCGCGCCCGAATAGGTCGAGCCGGTGTCGCCGAAGGCATCCCCCGTGATGTAGTCGTCGATGTGGGTGGCGATGGCGCCGAGGACCGCGCTGACCTGCGCCGAATGGTCCCCGATGGTGTCGAGGGACAGGGCCGCGTCGATGGCGGCGCCGTAGTTCACGCCGTACGCGCCGGCCGGCAGGAGGCCGCCGTCGAGATTGGCCGAGAGCCATCCGGCCGCGGCCGTGGACGCGGAATTGGCCGTCGGTGCCGCACTGGCGGCGTCGGTCGTGGTGAGGGTGAGCGCGCCGGCGGCGAGCGCCGCGGCCGCGAGGGCGCTGACGCGCCGGAGAGGGTGATGCATGGTGTCCTTCCCGCTGCTTGCGGCGGGAAGGACCTCGGGAGGGCCGACCCGCTGCGTACCTCGACAGCGTTGTGGTCAGACGCGTCGTGACGGGTGCTCCGACTCCCCCGAAGGGTCACGGTTGCGGGTCAGCGCCGGACTTCCACCGGCTTCCCCCGACACGGGCGTGTATTGATTTGAGTAGCGGCAGCCTATCCCGCTCCGCGCGACGGCGGCGATTCGGTCTCGGCGGCGGCCACGCGCGCCACCGTGGCGGCGGCATGCGACAAAACTGGCTAGTGACCTCACCTCTGAGGGCTCCAAGGGGCGAGGTCACTAGCCAGTTATTCGCGGTGCCGGTCCCCCGCTAGCCAGTTATTCGCGGTGCCGGTCCCCCGAGCGCCGCTCAGCTCAGCTTCTCCAGGATCAGCTGCTGCACCCGGGCGGCGTCGGCCTGGCCGCGGGTGGCCTTCATCACCGCGCCGACGATCGCGCCGGCCGCCTTGTGGTTGCCGCCGCGGATCTTGTCGGCGATGTCGGGCTGGGCCGCCAGCGCCTCGTCGATCGCGGCCAACAGCGGACCGTCGTCGGAGACCAGCGCCAGGCCGCGCTTCTCGATGATCTGCGCCGGCGTGCCTTCCCCCGCGAACAGTCCGTCGAACACCTGCCGGGCCAGCTTGTCGTTGAGGGTGCCCTCGTCGATCAGCCGCTGTACCTCGGCGACCTGCGCCGGCGTCACACCCGCCTCGGCCAGTTCCACGCCCGCCTCGTTGGCCCGCCGGGAGATCTCCGAGAGCCACCACTTGCGCGCGGCCTGCGGCGCCGCACCCGCGGCGACCGTCTCCTCGATCAGCTCGACCGCGCCGGCGGAGACCACGTCGCGCATCTCCAGGTCGGTGTAGCCCCAGGCCTCCTGCAGCCGCGCCCGCCGTACCGTCGGGGGCTCGGGCAGGGTCGCCCGCAGCTCCTCTACCCATTCCCGCGACGGCGCGACCGGGACCAGGTCGGGCTCGGGGAAGTAGCGGTAGTCCTCGGCATCCGACTTCGGCCGGCCCGGCGAGGTGGTCGCGGTGTCCTCGTGGAAGTGGCGCGTCTCCTGCAGGACCGACCCACCCGCGTCGAGTACGCCGGCGTGCCGCGACATCTCGAACCGCACCGCCCGCTCGACCGAGCGGAGGCTGTTGACGTTCTTGGTCTCGGTGCGCGTGCCGAGCTTGTCCGACCCCTTCGGGGCCAGCGACAGGTTGACGTCGCAGCGCATCGAGCCCTGCTCCATCTTCACGTCCGAGACGCCCAGGCCCTTGACGATGTCGCGCAGCGCGGCCACATAGGCGCGGGCGACCAGCGGCGCCTTCTCGCCGGTGCCGGTGATCGGCTTGGTGACGATCTCGATCAGCGGGATGCCGGCTCGGTTGTAGTCGATCAGCGAGTGGTCGGCACCGTGGATGCGGCCGGTCGCGCCGCCCACGTGGGTGGCCTTGCCGGTGTCCTCCTCCATGTGCGCGCGCTCGATGCCGATCCGATAGGTCTCCCCGTCGACCTCGACGTCGAGGTGGCCGTCGAAGCAGATCGGCTCGTCGTACTGGCTGGTCTGGAAGTTCTTCGGCATGTCCGGGTAGAAGTAGTTCTTCCGGGCGAAGCGGCACCACTCGGCGATCTGGCAGTTGAGCGCCAGCCCGATCCGGATCGCCGCCTCGACGGCCTTGCCGTTGACCGCCGGCATCGCGCCGGGCAGACCGAGGCAGGTCGGGCAGACCTGCGTGTTCGGCTCGGCGCCGAACTCGGTCGGGCAGCCGCAGAACATCTTCGTCGCGGTGTTGAGCTCGACGTGCACCTCGAGCCCAAGAGCCGGGTCGTAGCGCTCCAGGACCTCGTCGAACGGAACCAGCGTCTCGGTCATCTCAGTTCTCCTTGTCCGACGGGGCGTCCGACGGCGGCGCGTACGCCGGGGCCACCAGCGGGCCGCCCCACGACTCGGTCAGCGCCGCCTCCAGGGCCGCGCCGACGCGGTAGAGCCGGGCATCCTCGAGCACCGGCGCCAGGAACTGCACGCCGGTCGGCAGGCCGTCCTCGGGCGCGGTGCCGCTGGGCAGCGAGACGCCCGGGACGCCGGCCAGGTTGGCCGGGATGGTGGCCAGGTCGTTGAGGTACATCGCCAGCGGGTCGTCGGCCTTCTCCCCGATCGGGAACGCCGTGCTCGGCGCGGTCGGGCTGACCAGCACGTCGACCTGCTCGAAGGCGCGATCGAAGTCCTCGACGATCAGCGTGCGGATCTTCTGCGCCTGGCCGTAGTAGGCGTCGTAGTAGCCCGACGACAGCGCGTAGGTGCCGATGATGATGCGGCGCTTGACCTCGGCGCCGAAGCCGGCGTCGCGGCTGGCCTTCATCACGTCCTCGGCGCTCGGGTTGCCGGCGGGCGTGACCCGCAGGCCGTAGCGCATCGCGTCGAACTTGGCCAGGTTGGAGGAGCACTCCGCCGGCAGGATCAGGTAGTACGCCGCCATCGCGTGCACGAAGTGCGGACAGGAGACCTCGACGACCTCGGCGCCCATCTTGGTGAGCAGCTCCACCGACTCGGTGAAGCACTGCATGACGCCGGGCTGCCAGGCACTCTGTCCGTCCTCCTGGCCTGCCAGCTCCTTGATCACGCCGACCTTGACGCCGGTCAGGTCGCGGCCCGCACCCCGGCGCGCCGCCTCGACCAGACCGGTCACGGGGGTCGGCACCGAGGTGGAGTCGAGCGGGTCGTGCCCGCCGATCAGCTCCTGCAGCAGCGCGGCGTCCAGCACGGTGCGGGTCACCGGGCCGACCTGGTCCAGGCTGTTGGCCAGCGCGACCAGCCCGTAGCGGCTGACGCTGCCATACGTCGGCTTCACCCCGACCGTGCCCGTCATCGCACCGGGCTGCCGGATCGAGCCGCCGGTGTCGGTGCCCAGCGCCAGCGGCGCCTCGAACGCCGCCACCGCCGCCGCCGAGCCACCGCCCGAGCCGCCCGGGATGCGGTCGTGGTCCCACGGGTTGCGGGTGGGGCCGTACGCGCTGTTCTCGGTGGAGGAGCCCATCGCGAACTCGTCCATGTTGGTCTTGCCGAGGATCGGCAGGCCGGCGGCCTTGAGCCGGGCCACGACCGTCGCGTCGTACGGCGGCACCCAGCCCTCGAGCATCTTCGAGCCGCACGTGGTCGGCAGCCCGGTGGTGGTGAGGACGTCCTTGACCGCGATCGGCACCCCGTCCAGCTCGTGTAGCGGCGTGCCCGCGGCCCGCCGGTCGTCGCTGGCCTGCGCCTGGGCGAGCGCGCCGTCGGCGTCGACGTACAGGAACGCGTTGAGCTCACCGTCGACGGCGGCGATCCGGTCGAGGTGTGCGCGGGTCAGCTCGACGCTGGTGACCTCGCCCGCGGCCAGCGCGGCGGCCTGCTCGGCGGCCGTCTTGTGGATCCAGCTCACGCGTGTCCTCGCTTCGCTCCGGGCGCGCGCGAGGCACGAGCCGCACTGCACTGAATGGTCCGCTCGCTCACTGCTCGTCCCCCAGGATCCTCGGCACGCTGAAGCGCTGCTCCTCCACGGCCGGCGCTCCGGCGAGCGCCTGCTCGGGCGTCAGGCACGGGGTGACGACGTCCTCGCGGAACACGTTGGTCATCGGGATCGGGTGGGACGTCGGCACGACGTCGTCGCCGGCGACACCCTGGATCGAGGCGACCGACTCGAGGATCACGTTGAGCTGCGGGGCCAGGTGGTCGAGCTCGGCGTCGCTCAGGTCGATCCGGGCGAGGTCGGCCAGATGGCGCACCTCGTCGCGGGAGAGTTCAGGCATGGGATTCATCCTAGAAGGCGGCTCGGCCCGGTCGGGCATCCCGGTTGCCGGTCGATCCAACCGATCGCGGGTGCCGCCGCATCTGTTGGGGTGGCGGCCCGCGACGAGAGGACGAGCGCCCCGATGACCCACCCACCCGATGACGCGGCCTTCACGGCGTTCGTGCACGCCGCCTGGCCCAGCCTGTACCGGACGGCGTACCTGCTGCTCGGCGACCACGCCGAGGCCGAGGACCTGGTCCAGGCGTCGCTCGCCAAGACCTACGCGAGCTGGCGGCGGGTCCGCGACCTCGACGCCGCGCCCGGCTATGCCCGCCGGGTGCTGGTGAACACCGCCAGCTCGTGGTTCCGGCGGGCGTCGTGGCGCAACGAGCGGCCGACGCTCGACCTGCCCGAGGCGCCGCACCACCACGACCCCTCCACTCGGCCCGCCCTGTTGGACGCGCTGCGGGCGCTGCCGCCGCGGCAGCGGGCGGTGGTGGTGCTGCGGTTCTACGAGGACCTGGACGTACGCCGCACCGCCGCCGCGCTCCACTGCTCCGAAGGAACCGTCAAGTCCCAGACCTCGCTCGCCCTCGACAAGCTGCGCCGCCTGCTCGGCGATCCCACCCTCTTCGTGGAGGCACACCATGACTGACCAGGAATTGCGCACGCTGCTGCACGACGCGGCCGCGACGCTGCCGATCCCG
>NZ_DASZUF010000055.1:0-10661 GCF_035547795.1 Nocardioides sp. | reverse complement strand
GGGTCGGTCCCTCCACCGGCACCAACGTCTGGGCCGCGCTCGGCGTCATCGGCCGGATGCGTGCGGCCGGCGAGTCCGGCAGTGTGGTCACGCTGCTGTGCGACGCGGGGGAGCGCTACCTGACGACGTACTTCGACGACGACTGGGTCGCCGCCCACGGCATCGACCTGGATCCCTATGCCCATGCCCTGGCGGCCTATGACGAGACGGGCGTGCTGCCTTCCCTCTGAGCCGGTCTGAGCCGCCGCGCGGGCCCAGTCAAGAAAACAGCTGACGTGGTCGGGTGACACGCCGGCGTGTCGGTCGACCAACTCAGCTGTTGTGCTCGGAACGCCGGTCTAGATGTTTCTCCGAAACCGCGTCATAGCCCCCTTGATGGGCCGTTCCCTCATCGCGAGGGGTCGTCCGCCGGTGGGGGGTGGACGACCTTTCGCGTCCGACCCTCCACCACGGTGCCGGCGATCTCGTCGTCGACGTGCAGCCGCGCCGACAGCCCGGCCGCCTCCAGCAGTTCCGCGGTGGCGGCGGCCTGCGCCCGGCCGGTCTCGATCAGCACCGAGCCGCCGGGGGCCAGCAGCGTCGGCATGGCAGCCGCCACCCGGCGCTGTACGTCGAGCCCGTCGGCGCCACCGTCGAGCGCCACCCGGTGCTCGTGGTCGCGGGCCTCGGGCGGCATCAGGCCGATCTCGCCGGTGGGGACGTACGGCGCGTTCGCGCAGACCACTCGCGCCACCAGCCCGGCCGGCAGCGGGCCACCCAGGTCGCCGAGCAGCACCCGCTCGGGTGGCAGGTTGAGTCGGGCGCAGGCGACCGCGGCCGGGTCGACGTCGACCGCCCAGACCTCGACGCCCGGCACGCGGGCCGCCACCGCGGCCCCGATCGCGCCCGACCCGCAGCCCAGGTCGACCACCACGTCCCCCGGCGACAGCAGCCCGGCGGCCACCCGCACCAGCAGCGTCGTGCGCAGCCGCGGCACGAACACACCGGGCGTCACCCGCACCCGCAGCCCGTCGAACGACGCCCAGCCGACCAGGTGCTCCAGCGGCTCCCCCGCCATCCGGCGTACGGCGAGTGCCTGGAGCTCCGCCGCCGACGATGCGGACTCGCGCAGCACGGTCGCCTCCTCCTCGGCGAAGACGCACCCGGCGGACCTCAGTTGCGCGACCAGTTCGTCCATCGGTCAAGATGCTCGCATGTCAGCCCTGGTCCCGATCGCCTGGATCGTGGCCGGCTACGCCGTACTCGTCGCCGGCGCCGGCGCGCTCGGCGTGGTGCTGAAGGCGCCGCGGCCGCGCTGGCTGGACCAGATGGCCTGGATGCTCGAGGCGCTGTGCGCGGTGCTCGCTCTCGGTGCGGTCGGATCGCTGATCCAGGGGCACCGGCCGGCGTCGATGTCGACGCACCTGGGCTACGTCGCCGCGGTGGTGTGCGTGCTGCCGGTGGCGCTCGGCTCGGTGCGCGAGGACCGGGACAGCTGGTCGTCCGGAGTGGTGGCCGTGGCCGCCCTGGCCACGGGCGTGATCGCCGTACGCCTCATGATGACCAGGTGAGCGTGAACGACGTGCCGCGGCCCAAGCGCGGACCCCACCTGGTCCTGATGGCGCTCTATGCGCTGTTCATCCTCGCCTCCGGCAGTCGGGCGGCGGTGCAGATCGCGACCAAGTTCCACGTCGCACCGTTGGCCTACCTCCTGTCCGCGGTCGCGGCGGTGACCTACATCGTGGGCTGGTTCGCGATCCGCCGTGCCGCACACGGCCGGCCCCGGCTGGCCGAGGTGATGCTGTGGGTCGAGCTCGCCGGCGTGGTCGTGATCGGCACGCTCTCGGTGGTCAGGAGAAGCTGGTTCCCGGACGCGTCGGTGTGGTCGGACTACGGCGGCGGCTACGGCTGGGTGCCCGCGGCCCTGCCGATCGCGGCGCTGCTGTGGCTGCACCGCACCCACGAGCGGGTGCCCGAAGAGCAGAAGGAGACAGCCTCGTGAGCGAGTCGACCTCCGTCGCGGTCTCGCCCGACTCGGGTGAGCACTGGGCGGCCCCGGGGGCCTGGCAGGTCGCCGACGGCATCCACCGCATCCCGCTTCCGTTGCCGATGGACGGCCTCAAGGCGGTCAACGTCTACGCCATCGAGACGCCCGCCGGGCTGACCCTGGTCGACGGCGGCTGGGCGGTGCCGGAGGCCCGCGAGGCGCTGGAGAAGGGGTTGGCCCTGATCGGCGCCGGCGTCGGCGACGTCCGTGAGGTGCTGGTCACCCACATCCATCGCGACCACTACACGCTGGCCTCCGTGCTGCGGGGCGAGGTCGGCGCCCGGATCGCGCTCGGCGCACCCGAGCGTGCCACGCTCGACCTGGTCCACGCGGGCGCCGCCGACTCCCGGCCGCAGCTGGTCGCCGCCGGCGCCCGCGCGGTGCTGGAGGCGTGGGGTGATTGGACGCCACCGCCGGCCGACCTCGACCACTGGCGCTACCCCGACGTCTGGCTCGACGGCGACACCACCGTCGCGGTCGGCGCCCGGACGCTCGACGCGGTGCACACGCCCGGACACACCCGCGGCCACTACGTGTACGCCGACCAGCCCGCCGGACTGCTCTTCGCCGGCGACCATGTGCTCCCCACGATCACTCCCTCGGTCGGCTTCGAGCCGGCCGCGGCCGCGTCGCCGCTGGGCGACTTCATGGCGTCGCTGACCCGGATGCGGGCGCTGCCGGACCTGCGCCTGCTCCCGGCCCACGGCCCGGTGGCGCCGTCCTCGCACGCCCGGGTCGACCAGCTGCTCGCCCACCACGAGCACCGGCTCGACCTCTGCCTGGCCTCGTTGGACGGCGGCCCCAAGACGGCGTACGGCGTGGCCCACGACCTGCCCTGGACGCGGCACGAGCACGCCTTCGGGACGCTCGACGTGTTCAACCAAACCCTGGCCACGCTGGAGACGATGGCGCACCTGGAGGTGCTGGTCGCCCGTGCGCAGGCGACGCGGACCGAGACCGCCGACGGCGTGCTGTTCGCGATGGCCTAGGCTGGCCGGAGAAGACAGGGGAGCCCCGCACGGGGCTGAGAGTGCGGCGTCAGCCGCAGACCCTCCGAACCTGCTCCGGCTAGCACCGGCGAAGGGAGTCACCATGCGCCTGCGCGCGCTCGCCACGATCGGCGTCACCGTCCTGCTCGCGACCACCGCCTGCTCGGTCTCCACCAAGAACGACAGCGGCCCCGACGACACCACCTCGGCACCGGTGCCTTCCGGATCCACAGCGTCCGCGGCGCCCAAGATCAAGGACGTCGTCCTGGTCACCCACGACTCGTGGAGCCTGCCCAAGAAGCTGGTCGCCCAGTGGGAGCAGCAGACCGGCTACCACCTGGTGGTGCGCTCGAACGGCGACGCCGGCAAGCTCACCAACAAGCTCGTCCTGACTCAGGGCAACCCGGACGGTGACGTGTCGTTCGGGGTGGACAACACCTTCGCGACCCGGGCGCTGAAGGCGAACGTCTTCGCGCCGTACACGCCGGCGAGCGTGCCGACGGGGGTCAGCGGCTACGACGTCGAGGGCGACGGCGGCCAGCATCTGACCCCCATCGACCACTCCGACGTGTGCGTCAACGTCGACACCACCTGGTTCGCCGCCCACCACCTCACGCCGCCGACGACGCTCGACGACCTGACCAAGCCGGCGTACAAGAACCTCTTCGTCACCCCGGGCGCGAGCACCTCCTCGCCGGGGATGGCGTTCCTGCTGGCCACCATCGCCGCGTACGGCGACGGCTGGCAGTCCTACTGGTCCAAGCTGATGGCCAACGGCGCCGAGATCACCGACGGCTGGGACCAGGCCTACGAGGTGGAGTTCACCCAGGGCGGCGGCAAGGGCAAGCGGCCGATCGTGCTGTCCTACGACTCCGACCCGGCCTACACCGTCAAGGGTGGCACGACCTCGACCCAGGCGCTGCTCGACACCTGCTTCACCGAGGTCGAGTACGCCGGCGTCCTCACCGGCGCCAAGAACGTCCCCGGTGCCAAGGCGTTCGTCGAGTGGCTGCTCTCCCCGCAGGTGCAGGCGGCGCTGCCGCGGAGCATGTACGTCTTCCCGGTCGTGCCGGGCACCCCGCTGCCGGCCGACTGGACGCGCTTCGCCAAGCAGCCGACCAACCCGCTGACCGTGAGCCCGGCCGAGATCGACGCCAACCGGGAGAAGTGGCTGCAGCAGTGGAGCGACGTCACCTCCCGCTAGGCGGTCGCCTCCGGGGGCCCGTCACCCTGTTGGCCCTGGCCGCCGTCCCGGTGGCCGTGCTGGCCGTCTTCTTCGTGCTGCCCGTGGTCGGCATGGTCGGCCGCGGGTTCCGGCCCGAGGGGCACTGGGACGTCGGCGGTGTGCTCGACGTGCTGGCCCGGCCGCAGGTGCACCGGGTGCTCTGGTTCACGGTGTGGACCTCGACCGCTGCCACCGCGGTGACGCTGGTGCTGGGCCTGCCGGCGGCGTACGTGCTGCACCGGCTGACGGTGCCGCTGCGCCGGGTGGTCCGGGCGGCGCTGCTGGTGCCGTTCGTGCTGCCGACGGTCGTGGTCGGGGTGGCGTTCCGGCAGCTGTTCACCGGGCCGCTGGCCTGGCTGCACGTCGATGGGACGCCGTGGGCGATCCTGGCCGGCCTGGTCTTCTTCAACGCCGCGGTGGTGGTTCGCGCGGTCGGTGCGGCCTGGGAGTCGCTGGACCCGCGCCCCGGCGAGGCCGCGGCTGCGCTCGGCGCCTCGCCGGGGACGGTCTTCCGCACCGTCACGCTGCCGGCGCTGCGCCCGGCGATCGTGGGCGCCGGCTCGGTGGTGTTCCTGTTCTGCGCCACCTCGTTCGGGGTGGTGCTCACCCTGGGCGGCCTGCGCTACGCCTCGGTCGAGACCGAGATCTACCTGCTCACCACCAACCTGCTCGACCTGCAGGGCGCCGCGGCGCTGTCGCTGCTGCAACTGCTGGTGGTGGTCGCGCTGCTGCTGATCGGTGCCCGGAGCCGGCCGATGCGGACGAGCACCCAACGCGCCCCGGCCCGGCCGCGCCGGCCCCGCCGCGGTGACCTGCCCCAGCTGGCCGTGACCGTGCTGTTGCTCGCCTTCGTCGCGCTGCCGCTGGCCACGCTGCTGATCGGCAGCCTCCAGGTCGACGGCCATTGGAGCCTGGCCAACTACCGCGCGCTGGACTCCACCGGCTCCCACCAGGCGCTGCTCGAGCCGGCCACCACCGCCCTGAACCTGTCACTGCGGATCGCCGTCGACGCCACCCTGCTGGCGCTCACCCTGGGCCTGCTGGTCGCGCTCTCGGTCACCCGACGGGCGCGCACCCGCGGCGAGCGCCGGCTGCGCGGCATCCTGGATGCCCTGTTCATGCTGCCGCTGGGCGTCTCCGCGGTGACCCTCGGCTTCGGCTTCCTGGTCACCCTCGACCGTCCTCCGCTGGACCTGCGCGACTCGCCCTGGCTGGTGCCGATCGCGCAGGCACTGGTGGCGCTGCCGCTCGTCGTACGCACCCTGGTGCCGGCGTTGCTCGGCATCGACGACCGGCAACGCCAGGCCGCCGCCAGCCTCGGGGCGGGCCCCTGGCGGGCGGTGCTGGTGGTCGACGTACCGGTGCTGTGGCGGCCGCTGCTGGCCTCGGCGGGGTTCGCCTTCGCGGCCAGCCTGGGGGAGTTCGGGGCGACCAGCTTCCTCGCCCGCGACGAGAACGCCACCCTGCCGGTGGTGATCTACCGCCTGCTCGGTCATCCTGGCGCGATGAACTACGGCATGGCGCTGGCCGCCTCCTGCGTCCTGGCCGCCACCACCGCCGTGGTGATGCTGGTCGTGGAGCGGCTGCGGGTGCCGTCGCTGGGGGTGCTCTGAGTGCTCTCCCTGCGCGAGGTCTCGGTCCGGTACGACGGCAGCCCCGCCCTGACCGACGTCTCCCTCGACCTGCCCGACGGCCAGGTGCTGGCCGTGCTCGGACCGTCCGGGTCGGGCAAGTCGACGCTGCTGCGCGCGGTCGCCGGGCTGGAGCAGAGCACCGGCACGATCGCCTGGGACGACCGCGACCTGACCGGTGTGCCGACCCACAAGCGCGGCTTCGCGCTGATGTTCCAGGACGGCCAGCTCTTCGGCCACCTCACCGTGGCCGCCAACGTCGGCTACCCGCTGCGGCTGCGGCACGTGCCGCGCCCGCGTCGCCGTGAACGCGTCGCCGAGCTGCTCGCCCTGGTCGGCCTGGCCGGCTACGAGCGGCGCCTGCCCGGCACGCTCTCCGGCGGCGAGCGGCAACGGGTCGCGCTGGCCCGGGCGCTCGCGGTCGAGCCCCGGCTGCTGCTCCTCGACGAGCCGCTCTCCGCCCTCGACGCCGGGCTGCGCGGCCGTCTCGCGGCCGACCTGCGCGCCATCCTGGTCGCCGCCGGCACCACCGCTCTGCTGGTCACCCACGACCAGGAGGAGGCGTACGCCGTGGCCGACCGGCTCGCCGTCGTGCGCGCGGGTCGACTCGTCCAGGAGGGCCCGGTCGCGCAGGTGTGGCAGCGTCCGGCCGACCCCGAGACGGCGCTCTTCCTGGGCTATGCGCGGGTGCTCGAGGGTGCTCCGGCGGCGGCGGTGCTGGCGGCCGCCGGGGTGGGGCACGCCGGCCCGGCCACCGTCGCCGTACGGCGCAGCGCGCTGGTGCTGGCCGAGGACGGTCCGCTGTCGGGAGTGGTGGTGCAGGCGCGTGCCACGCCGGACCAGGTCAGACTGGTCGTCGACGTGGACGGCGTGGGCGAGATGGACGCCGTCGCCGGCTCGGCCGCGCATCCCGGCCCGGGCGAGAAGGTGCGGCTCCGCGCCGACCAGGATCGTCTCAGCATCCTTTCGTAAACTGCCCGCCATGTATCGCCGCGCCCAGCTCCTGCTCGTCGGCCTCGCGCTCGCCACCGGCGTCGGTGCGATCACGCTGGCCCTGAGCAGCGGTCATCACCTGATCGACCCGGACGGCAGCTTCCTCGGGCCGTCGTGGTTCCGGCTGCCGCTGCTGCTCGGGCTCGCGATCGGCATCGACCTGATCCCGCGGACGATCTGGTTCTCGCGGATGCGCCCCCAGCGGATGCCGGCGGTCTTCATGGAGCGGCTGCGCACGCACTGGAACAAGCAGCGCCTGACCTTGGTGGCGCTGGGCGTGATCTGCTTCTACATCGTCTACGTCAGCTACCGGAACATGAAGTCCGCGCTGCCGTTCGTGATGCACATCAAGTACGACCGCGACCTCGAGCTGATCGACACCGCCGTCCTCTTCGGTCACCACCCCGGCGCGGTGATGCAGGACGTCTTCGGCGACGGCTTCATGGCCTACTTCTTCTCCTACGTCTACCTGTGGTTCCTGCCGCTGGTGCCGATCGCCGTCACCATCTGGATCGTCTGGTCGCGTCAGCTGGCCTACGGCTACTGGTTCGTCGGCTCGCAGTGCATCGCTTGGACGCTGGGCACGATCTCCTACTACGCGCTGCCGACGCTGGGCCCGGGCATCGCCTTCCCGTGGATCTACACCGACGAGCCGAACGCGCCGGCCAAGCAGATGATGCTCTCGCTGGTCCACGGCAGACAGAACATCAAGTGGGCCGGCGTGGGCAACGCCGTCCAGGACGTCGCTGGCTTCGCCTCGCTGCACTGTGCCATCACGATGCTGGTGGCGCTGATGGTGCAGCACACCGTCCGCAACCGCGTGCTGCGGATCGTGTTCTGGGTCAACTTCTGCTGTACGGCGCTGGCGACCCTCTACTTCGGCTGGCACAGCATCTCCGACGACGTCGCCGGCGTGATGATCGCGCTGGTGTCCTTCTACCTCGGCGGACTGGCCGCGGGGCACCGGTTCGAACGCAAGGGGACACGCGACCTGGAGGCCGAGGGCGCCGCGATCCAGGCCGAGGAAGCCCTCGCCCGCGGCTGACCTCCCCCTCGAGAGGTCACCTTTGGCCCGTTGAGAGGTCACCTTTGGCCCGTCCAGAGGTCACTTGCTGCCGGTTGAGAAGTCACTTTCGGCGCGTTGAGTGGTCGAGGGTCGGACGCGCCCGCGCATCGGTACGGCGACGGTCACCGGCCTCATGCCGGCGGCTGCCGGCGCGGCCTTTCGGCGTACCGAAAGTGACCTCTCGACGCGCCGGAACTGACCTCTCGACGCGCCAAAGGTGACTTCTCGACGGGAATCACACCGGTGTAGTTCGAGAATGACATTGATGTAATTGTCAATGCGACACGCCGCGGTGGGCAGAGAAATTTGGGATTTTTGTTGCCTTGTGTGACTCCTGAGCACTACGGTCGTGCGACGTGCACCCCACCATGCGGAAGCTTGGACCCGCCGCCGTCCTGTCGCTCGGCCTCGTCGCCGGCTGTCTGGTGACATCGGCGCAGGCCGACCCACGGCAGCCGATCCCGAGCAAGCAGGACGTCGCGAACGCCCAGCAGGCGGTGACCAGCAAGCAGGGCCAGGTGCGCCAGATCCGCCAGCAGCTCGCCGCGGCCAACGCCAAGCTGCAGCAGGCCAGCGACGCCGCCGAGATCGCGGCCGAGGCCTACAACGGCGCCCGCTACGAGGCGCAGCAGGCCCGTAAGGCCGCGACCGCCGCCCAGCAGGCCGCCGACCAGGCCGCCGCAGCCCAGGCGCAGCAGCGTAAGGCCTACGCCCAGGGCGTGGTCGGCAACTACCAGTCGGCACCGGAGCTGACCACCCTGGCCGGCATCGCCAAGGCGCACGGCATCGACGAGATCCAGCAGCAGACCTCGGCGATGTCGGAGTCGCAGAAGGCGCTCAACGCGCAGTACGGCCGGGTGCAGGCCGCCGCCTCCCTGGCCACCGTGACCGCCCAACAGGCGACCGCCGCCCAGGACAAGGCGGTCAAGGCCGAGTCCGCCGCCAAGACCAAGCGGGACGCGGCGGTGGCGGCCGCGAACGCCGCCCAGGCCGAGGCCGAGAGCGTCGCCGTACAGAAGAAGAAGCTGCTCAAGCAGCTGGCGCGCCTCAAGCACGTCAGCGTCGCGATCGCCACCCAGCGGCAGCAGGCGCTGGAGGAGCGGGCGCAGGAGCGCGCCGCCGAGAAGGCCGCCGCCGAGGCAGCGGCCAAGGCGGCCGCGGAGGCAGCCGCCCAGCAGGCCGCCCAGCAGGCCGCCGCCAAGGCCGCCCAGCAGGCCGCGGCCAAGGGGGCGAAGACCGGCACGCTCGGCAGCCCGGGCGGGCCGACGCCGGCCGCGCCGACCACGCATGCGCCCGCCGCCACCTCGGCCGGGGTCGCTGCCGCCCTCGCCTTCGCCCGTGCGCAGATCGGTGAGCCCTACGTGTGGGGCGCCGCCGGCCCGAACAGCTGGGACTGCTCCGGCCTGACCATGAAGGCGTGGCAGCAGGGCGGCATCGACCTGCCGCACTACTCGGTGGCGCAGTACGAGCAGTCCACGCCGATCTCGCTCGGCGACCTGCAGCCCGGCGACCTGGTCTTCTGGGGCACCACCGACAGCCCGAGCTCGATCCACCACGTCGCGCTCTACGCCGGCGACGGGATGATCATCCAGGCCCCGCACACCGGCGCCGACGTCGACGAGGTGTCGATGTACTCCTGGGAGGCGCCCAACTTCTTCGCGCGTCCCTGAGCCCACCGCGGGATACCGTGGCCGGCATGGGCGGCGATGCGCTGAACGATGCTGTGGTGGGTGAGCTGGCCGCGGTCCTGGACGGCCGCCACGCCGACGTACGACGCGAGGTCCGGGAGCGGCTGGTGCCGCACGCCGGGCTGCTGAGCGAGGCCGACGAGCTGCCTCGCGAGGCCTACCGCGAGCGCATCCGCGACCTGCTCGTGGAGATGGCCGCGACCGGGCTGTCCGGGCTCGGTTTCCCCAAGGAGTACGGCGGGGCCGGGGACATCGGTGCCTCGATCGCCGCGTTCGAGACCGTCGCGATGGGTGACCTGTCGCTGCTGGTGAAGACCGGCGTGCAGGTCGGCCTCTTCGGCGGGGCGGTCCTGCAGCTGGGCACCAAGCCCCACCACGACGCCTACCTGGCCGACGTGGTCGCCGGTCGGCTGCTGGGTTGCTTCGCGATGACCGAGCACGGACACGGCTCCAACGTCGCCGCGCTCGGCACCGTGACCACCTACCACCCCGACACCGACGAGCTGGTGGTCACCACCAGCCGGCCCGACGCGTTCAAGGACTACATCGGCAACGCCGCCCGGCACGGTGAGCTGGCGGTGGTCTTCACCCGGTTGGTGGTGGCCGGCGAGGACCACGGCGTCCATGCCGTGCTGGTGCCGATCCGGATCGACGGCGCCCCGGCACCGGGCGTGCGGATCGAGGACGACGGCCCGAAGATGGGGCTCAACGGCGTGGACAACGGCCGGCTGTGGTTCGACGGCGTACGTGTCCCGCGCGGCAACCTGCTCAACCGGTTCGCCGACATCACCGACGACGGTCGCTACGTGTCACCGATCGAGAACCCGGACCGGCGCTTCTTCACCATGCTCGGCACCCTGATCCAGGGGCGGGTCAGCGTCGGCGGCGCCGGGCTGACCGCGGCCAAGGAGGCGCTGACGATCGCCACTCGGTACGCCGAGTGCCGTCGGCAGTTCGGCGCGGGCGACGGTCCCGAGCTGCTGCTGCTCGACTACGGCCAGCACCAGCGTCGGCTGTTGCCGCTGATCGCGCGCACCTATGCG
>NZ_DASZUF010000054.1:0-15954 GCF_035547795.1 Nocardioides sp. | reverse complement strand
GGAGCCGACGCTGACCATCGTCACCAACGCGATCAACATCGCCGCCCAGCTCGCCATGCGGCCGCAGCTCAAGACGGTCGTGACCGGCGGCGTGGTGCACCCACGCTCCTACGAGCTCACCGGCCCCTACGGCGACCTGGTACTGCAGCGGCTCACCCTCGACATCGCCTTCGTCGGGATCAACGGCATCGACCCCGAGACCGGGCCGACGGTGCATCACGAGGGCGAGGCGGCGGTCAACGCGCTGCTGGCCGCCCGGGCCGCCCGGGCCGTCCTGGTCGCCGACTCCTCCAAGATCGGGCACCGAGCCTTCGCCACCCTGGGCGGGCCGGGCCTGTTCGACACGCTCATCACCGACGCCGGGATCACCGCCGCCCAGCGCGCGGCCCTGACCGAGGCGGGCTACGAGGTGGTGGTCGCATGACGCTGATCCACGGTGCGCGCAAGGTCGACGCCGCCGGCGTAGTCGAGGACTTCTGGGTCCACTTCGACGGGGACGCCATCGCCGCCACGGGGGTGGGAGCGCCTCCGTCGTACTCCGGCGAGAGGGTCGACGCCGCCGGGCGCTGGCTCGCCCCGGGCTTCGTCGACCTGCACTGCCACGGCGCCGGTGGCGCCAGCTTCGACGACGGCGTGGACGCCATCGAACGGGCGCTGGCGGTCCACCGTGCGCACGGCACCACCCGGTCGGTGATCAGCCTGGTCGCCAATCCACTCGAGGACCTGGAGTCGTCGCTGGCTGGGATCGCGGAGCTGACCCGGCGCGACCCGCTGGTCCTCGGGTCCCACCTGGAGGGGCCGTTCCTGGCGGCCGAGCGCAAGGGGGCGCACAACCCGGCGTACCTGCTGGCGCCGAGCCCGCCCGCGGTCGACCGGTTGATCCGGGCGGCCGACGGAACGCTGCGCCAGCTCACCCTCGCGGTCGAGCTGCCCGGGGCACCGGCGGCGATCACGCGGCTGCGCGAGGCGGGTGTGCTGGTGGCCGTCGGGCACACCGAGGCGGACGAGATGCAGGCACAGCGTGCCTTCGACGCCGGCGCGTCGCTGCTCACCCATGTCTTCAACGCGATGCGCGGCATCGGCCACCGCGACCCCGGCCCGGTGGTGGCGGCGCTGCAGGACGAACGGGTCACGGCCGAGCTGATCCTGGACGGCGTGCACGTGCATCCCGACGTCGCCCGGCTGGTGTTCCGCGCGGCGCCGGGCCGGGTGGCGCTGATCACCGACGCGATGGCCGCCGCCGGCGAGCCCGACGGCCGCTACCGGCTGGGCAGCCTGGACGTCGACGTCACCGGTGGGGTCGCCCGGCTGTGTTCGCCGGACGGCGCCCTCGGCTCGATCGCCGGCTCCACCCTCACCCTCGACGGCGCGCTGGCCCGGGCGGTGGACATCGTCGGCCTCTCCCCCACCGACGCGGTCGCCGCGCTCACCCTCGTGCCGGCCCGCGCCCTCGGCCTCGACTCCTCGCTCGGCCTGCTCGAGCCGGGGTACGCCGCCGACGCGGTGTTGCTCTCAGCCGATTGGCTCGTCGACGAGGTCTGGGCGGCCGGGCGTCGGGTCGGCTCAGCGCTGGGGTAGTCCGGGGAGAAACGGTCTATTACTGGCCAGTAAATCGACCGTTTCTCCCCGAACTACCCCGACCCGTCACGCGACATCCACCCCGACGTCCCCCGCGGTCCATCCGGCGGGCAGATCGTGGTGGCATGCGGATCGCGCTGGTCACCGACACGTTCTATCCCGCCGTCGACGGCACCACGACCACCATCAAGGCCGTCGCGGACCGGCTGATCGAGACCGGGCACGAGGTGCGCTTCGTGGCACCGGGGCCCGGCCTGTCGACGTACAACCGCAGCACGGTCGTGCGGGTCAGCCCGCTGGCGAAGCCGGGCGGCCAGGTGCGCGCCGCGCTGGAGGAGTTCGGGCCCGATCTGGTGCACGTGGCCAACCCCGGTCGGCTCGGCCGCAAGGCCCTCAAGCACGCTCACGACCTCGGCCTGCGCAGCCTCGTGGTGCAGCAGTCCCCGGTCTCCGACGATTGGCGCGGCCGGGTCGCCGAGCACGCCGACCGGGTCGTGGTGACGGCGCCATGGATGGTCGCCCGGCTGGCCGGGCTCGCCGTCGAAGCGGCGCTGTGGGCGCCCGGCGTGGACGCCGCCGCATTCAACCCGGGCCTGCGCGACCCGTGGCTGCACGACAAGTGGTCGCGGGCGCGGTCGACGCGCGGACCGCTCGTCGTCATCGGGTACGCCGGCGCCCTCGCCCGCCGTCACGACGTCCGCAACCTGACCGCCCTCAACCAGGTGCCCGGGATCCGCCCGGTGATCATCGGCGACGGCCCCCAGCGCGGCTGGCTGGCCCACCGGCTGCCGCACGCCCGGTTCACCGGACCGCTGGCCACCGGCGATCTGGCGGTCGCGCTGGCCACCCTCGACGTGCTGGTCCACCCCGGCCGGCAGGAGACCTGTTCACACACGCTGCGGGAGGCCGCCGCGAGCGGGGTTCCGGTGGTGGCCCCTCGCGGCGGGGGCGCAGTCGACGTCGTACGCCATCTGGAGAACGGCCTGCTCTACGACCCCGCCGCCGAGCAGGGCCTGGCTGACGCGGTGGCAGCCGTGGCCGCCGACCCGCGCCGCCGGCTCCTGGGACAGCGCGGCCGGGAGCTGGCCCTGGTCCGCGACTGGCGTGGCGCCGTCGACGAGCTGGTGGCCACGCACTATCCCTCGCCCGGTCGGCACTGGCCCGTTCGGGCCATAGCCTTGACCGCTGCCGGCTCCTAGCGTCGAGGCGTGATCACACTCCCACGCCTCGGCGCCATCGGCGCCGCCCTGCTCGTCGGCACCGCCGTGGCCCTGACCACCGCCTCGCCCGCGCACGCCCAGGCCACCCGCACCTGGGTGTCGGGGGTCGGCGACGACGCCAACCCGTGCTCACGCACCGCACCCTGCAAGACGTTCGCCGGAGCGATCAGCAAGACCGCCGCCGGCGGCGAGATCGACGCCCTCGACCCGGGCGGCTTCGGCGCGCTGACGATCACCAAGTCGATCACCATCGACGGCGGCGGCTTCATCGCCGGCGTGCTGACCGCCGGCACGAACGGCATCGTGATCCAGGCCGGCACCGACGACAACGTCGTCCTGCGCAACCTCGACCTCCAGGACGGCACCACCACACCGAGCAACTGTGCACTCAGCGGGGTGCGCGTCGTCAGCGCCCGGTCGGTGCAGATGGAGCACGTGAGCATCGTCGACTACGACAACGGGATCTCGCTGCCCCTCACCGGCAGCTCCCCGGACGTGTACGTCGACACCACGCTCGACGACGTGTCCATCAAGAACACCCGCTGCGCCGGGATCGACGCGGCCCCCGACACCGGGCACCTCGCCCGGGTGGCGCTCTCCCGCAGCATCCTGACCCAGGACAACACCGCCTACGTCGCCGGCCCCGGGTCGGAGTCCTGGCTGAGCGGCTCCAGCGTCGTGCTCAACAACACCGGGCTGAGCAACACCGGCGGGATCCTGCACGACGCCTGCGGCAACACGGTGTCGGGCAACGCCACCGACGGGACGTTCGACGACCACGCCACGGGATGCGCGCCGCCGAGCACGTCGACCTCCAGCCCCGGCCAGTCCGGGTCCACCGCCTCGGCCGGCGGCGCCGCACCGGCGCCGAGCTATTGCGTCGTACCGAAGCTGAAGGGCCGGACGAGGGCCACCGCGGCGAAGGCGCTGCGGGCGGCCCACTGCACCCTCGGCAAGGTGAAGAAGCAGAAGGGCACGAAGGCGAAGAGAGGCAAGGTCCGGCGCCAGGGCATCCCGGCGGGCACGTCGGTCAAGCCCGGCACCGCCGTGACGATCGTGCTGGGCCGTTAGTTCCCGTTCTCAGGTGACCAGCCGGTAACCGGGCGTATCTCACATCGCCCCGACGACCGTTACTCCCGTCACAGCGAGTACGGTGCTGTCCCGTGGCAACGACCGAACTCGTCAAGGGAGTGCGTTCGACGCGCTCGACGATCGCGCTGAAGCTGGCCATGGCCACCAGCGGGATCATCTTCATCCTCTTCGTGCTGGTGCACATGTACGGCAACCTGAAGGCCTTCTCCGGCCACGACGCCTACGACACGTACGCCGAGCACCTGCGCACCATCGGGACCCCGATGCTGCCGCGCGTCGGCGCACTGTGGGTGGTCAGGGTCGTGCTGATCCTGAGCGTGATCACCCACGTGTGGTCCGCCGCGGTGCTGTGGCGCCGCGCGAACCAGGCGCGCACGGTGCGCTACCAGGTGAAGCGGAACCTGGCCTCCTCGATCTCGAGCCGCACCATGCGCTGGGGTGGGCTGACGATCCTGCTGTTCGTCATCTGGCACCTGATCGAGTTCACCATCGGCAAGGTCAACATCAAGGGCGGCGCCAAGAACGACCCCTACAACCTGCTCGTGGACAGCTTCTCCGGCAGTTCCTGGTGGATGGTGGTCATCTACCTGCTCGCGCTGCTGGCCCTCGCTCTCCACCTGCACCACGGCACGTTCAGCGCCTGCCAGACGCTCGGCTGGACCAACACCGCCGCCTCGCGCGCCCGGGCTCGCATCTTCGGGTGGGTGCTCGCGATCGTGATCGCCGGCGGCTTCGCCCTGGTTCCGATCTTCATCGCCGCCGGCGTCATCACCAAGTAAGGATCGAAGAGACAGATGGCATCCTCCACCGCAGACCTCTCCGGTCTCGTCGCGCACAACGAGCCTCCGGTCCAGAAGTCCGACGACGCGGCCGGCTACTACACCCTCGGCGAGAAGCTGGTCGACCCGAAGGCTCCCACCGGCCCGATCAAGGACCGCTGGACCAACCGCAAGTTCGAGAACCGCCTGGTCAACCCGGCCAACCGGCGCAAGCTCGAGGTCATCATCGTCGGCACCGGCCTGGCCGGCGGCGCCGCGGCCGCCACGCTCGGCGAGGCGGGCTACAACGTGAAGTCGTTCTGCTACCAGGACTCCCCGCGGCGGGCGCACTCCATCGCCGCGCAGGGTGGCATCAACGCCGCGAAGAACTACAAGGAGGACGGCGACTCGGTCTACCGCCTCTTCTACGACACCGTGAAGGGCGGCGACTACCGCTCCCGCGAGTCGAACGTCTACCGCCTGGCCGAGGTCAGCGCGAACATCATCGACCAGTGCGTCGCCCAGGGCGTGCCGTTCGCCCGCGAGTACGGCGGTCTGCTCGACAACCGCTCCTTCGGCGGCGTCCAGGTCTCCCGGACGTTCTACGCGCGCGGCCAGACCGGTCAGCAGCTGCTGCTCGGCGCCTACCAGGCGATGGAGCGTCAGGTCGCCGCCGGCACGGTGACCGCCTACACCCGCCACGAGATGCTCGACGTGATCATCGTCGACGGCCGGGCCCGCGGCATCATCGCGCGCAACATGGTCACCGGCGAGATCGAGACCCACCTCGCGGACGCGGTCGTCCTGGCCACCGGTGGCTACGGCAACGTGTACTACCTGTCGACCAACGCGATGGGCTCCAACGTCACCGCCGCCTGGCGCGCGCACCGCAAGGGCGCCTACATGGCCAACCCCTGCTACACGCAGATCCACCCGACCTGCATCCCGGTGACCGGCGCCCACCAGTCGAAGCTGACCCTGATGTCGGAGTCGCTGCGCAACGACGGTCGGATCTGGGTGCCCAAGCGCGTCGAGGACTGCGACAAGGACCCGCGCGAGATCCCCGAGGAGGACCGCGACTACTTCCTCGAGCGGATCTACCCCTCCTTCGGCAACCTGGTCCCCCGCGACATCGCCTCGCGCGCCGCGAAGTACATGTGCGACGAGGGCCGCGGTGTCGGTCCCGAGGTCGACGAGGTGGACAAGGACGGCAACCCGATCAAGCGCCGCCGGGGCGTCTACCTCGACCTGACCGCCGCCATCCAGCGTCTGGGCAAGGCCGCGATCGAGGAGAAGTACGACAACCTCCTCGACATGTACGAGCGCATCACCGGGGAGGACCCCTACCAGGTCCCGATGCGCATCTACCCGGCGGTGCACTACGTCATGGGCGGGCTGTGGGTCGGCTACGACCTGCAGACCAACATCGACGGCCTGTTCTGTGCCGGCGAGGCGAACTTCTCCGATCACGGCGCGAACCGCCTCGGCGCCTCCGCGCTGATGCAGGGCCTCTCCGACGGCTACTTCGTCCTGCCGAACACCATCCGCGACTACCTCGCCGACGGCCCGTTCGAGAAGATCGACGAGAGCCACCCGGCGGTGGTCGAGGCCCGCACCGCGGTGCAGGAGCAGATCGACAAGTTCCTCTCCATCAACGGCACCCGCTCGGTCGAGTCCATCCACAAGGAGCTCGGCCAGATCATGTGGGAGTACTGCGGCATGGAGCGGACCAAGGAGGGCCTGATCGAGGCCATCGGCAAGATCCGCGAGCTCAAGAAGGAGTTCTGGACCAACGTCAAGGTCCTCGGTTCGGCCGACTCCCTCAACCAGGACCTGGAGAAGGCCGGCCGCGTCGCCGACTTCATCGAGCTCGGCGAGCTGATGTGCATCGACGCGCTCAACCGGCGCGAGTCCTGCGGCGGCCACTTCCGCGCCGAGTCGCAGACGCCTGACGGCGAGGCGCTGCGCCACGACGACGAGTTCGCCTACGTCGCGGCCTGGGAGTGGGGCGGTGACTCGCTCGAGGGCGGGAAGCCGGTCCTGCACAAGGAAGACCTGATCTACACGGCCATCGAGATGAAGCAGCGGAGCTACAAGTGAACCTGACCCTCAAGATCTGGCGGCAGGCCAACGCGACCGCTGCCGGCGCCATGCACACCTACACGCTCGAGGGCGTGTCGGAGGACATGAGCTTCCTGGAGATGCTGGATCTCCTCAACGAGAAGCTGGTGACCAACGGCGAGGAGCCGGTGGCGTTCGACTCCGACTGTCGCGAGGGCATCTGCGGCATGTGCTCGCTGATGATCAACGGCCAGGCGCACGGCCCGGAGGTCACCACCACCTGCCAGCTGCACATGCGCTCGTTCAAGGACGGCGACGTCATCACGATCGAGCCCTGGCGCGCGGACCCGTTCCCGGTGGTGAAGGACCTGGTCGTGGACCGCTCGGCGTTCGACCGGATCATCCAGAACGGTGGCTACATCTCGGCCAACACCGGCTCGGCGCCCGAGGCCAACTCGGTGCCGGTCCAGCGCGACAAGGCGATGCGGTCCTTCAACATGGCCACCTGCATCGGCTGCGGCGCCTGCGTGGCGGCCTGCCCGAACGGCTCGGCCTCGCTGTTCCTCGGCGCCAAGATCACCCACCTGGGTGAGCTGCCGCAGGGCCAGCCGGAGCGCTACACCCGCGTCGCCTCCATGGTCGCCCAGCACGACCACGAGGGCTTCGGCGGCTGCACCAACATCGGCGAGTGCGCCGCGGCCTGCCCCAAGGAGATCCCGCTCGACGTGATCTCGCAGCTCAACAAGGACCTGCGGCACGCGATGAAGCAGGGCCTCTGACCCTCGCCGAGAGGTCACCTTTCGCGCGTTGAGAAGTCACTTGCGGCCGGTCGAGAGGTCACCTTTCGCGCGTTGACGAGTCACTTGCTGTGATGGTGCCCCGTCCGGTCTGACCGGGCGGGGCGTCGTCGCGTCTGCGGTACGGCGGCGGCGCTGGCGGAGGTCGGCCTCCGGTGGCGACCCTGGTCGGGGGCGGTCGTCCGGCGCGGATCTTGGGCCGGGTGGGGCCTGGTGGGCGGCGGAGCGAGGTCGGCAGTATGGGCGAGGGCGCCATGTGGCTGAAAGTGACCCCTCACGCCGCCAAAGGTGACCTCTCAACGCGCCGAAAGTGACCTCTCAACGGGAGCGGAGGGCCTTCAGACCGAGGGCGGCGAGCACTCCGCCGATGATCGAGTTGACCACGATCAGCACCGCGTGCGCGATGTAGTAGGGGCGCGGGCGGTGTTGGTCGGGGTCCAGCGCGGTCTTGCGCAGGTTCTTGGCGAAGTTGGACCAGATCACGATGTTCCACACGCCGATGACCAGCAGCAGCGCTCCGTCGCGCTTCTCGAGCTTCACTTCTTCCTCCTCAGTACGCCGAGCATCCCGGCCAGGACTGCCATCGTCGCAGCGCCGGCCGCGAACGCCGCGGCCGGGGTCGGCCGCCGCTCCGGCGGCACCACCTCCAGCGTGGGCAGCCGCGGGCCCTGGACCGGCGCCGTCTCACCCTGCGACGGTCGCTCCGGCTCCGTGGTGAGCGCGTAGGCCGCGGCGTACAGGGTCACGCGGGAGAAGTAGTTGATCCACACCAGCAGGATCAGTGAGATCCCGAAGGCCTGGAACGCCGGCTGTCCCTTGGTGGAGGCCAGCAACAACCCGGAGAGCTGCTTGAGCACCTCGAAGCCGACGCCGCCCAGGGCAGCGCCGGCCCACAGCGACCGTTGCCGGAGGCGCGGCTCGGCGAGCAGCACGAACATGGCGTAGAACAGCAGCGCGTTGGCCGCCAGACCGAGCACGAGGGTGAACAGCCAGACCAGCCAGCCGAGCTGGTGGGAGGCGCCGATCCAGTCCAGCACGTTGTCGGAGAAGCCCCGCACGAACCCCGTCACCGCCACCGCGACCAGCAGCACCAGGCCGAGCACGACCAGGGTGACCAGGTCGCGCAGCTTGCCGATGACGAAGTTCGGCCGCTCGCGACCGGGCACGCAGAACACGGTGAGCAACGCCGAGCGCAGTGACGAGACCCAGCCGAGCCCGGCGTACAGGACGCCGACGAGGCCGACCAGCCCGACAGCGCCGGCCGCCGACTGGATCTGCTTCATCGAGATCTGGCCGTCCTTGGCACCGACCAGCCCCGGCAGGATCGAGTCGATCGCCTGGTGCAGGTCGTGCCGCGCTCCGGGGTAGACGTGCGCGATCAGCCCGACCGCGAAGAAGCTCAGCGCCAGGATCGGGAAGAACGACAGGAAGCCGAAGTAGGTCACCGCGCCGGCCTGCTGCGAGGCGCCGGTGCGGCCGTAGTGCTCCTGCATCCGCACCAGATGGTCGATCCAGGGCCGACGGGCGCGAACCTCGGCGACCCGCGCCGTGAGCCTCTCCGTGAGGGAGGCCATCAGCTCCGGACGACCGACTGCAGGCCGAAGCGCCGACGCGGCACCCACCCGGCGGCGTCGTCGTGGACGTAGAGCGTGAAGGCGTCGACGGTGAACCGCGCCTCGAACGTCGCCAGGTCGGTGAACGCCCGGTCCAAGACGTCGTCGTCGAGCTCGTGGGCGACTGTCACGTGCGGGTGGTAGGGGAAGTTGAGGTCGACGCCGAGCGGACCGCTGCGCACCGCGCGCTCCAGCCGCTCGCACCCCGAGATGCCCTCGATGAGCGCGAGGAACACCACCGGCGAGAGCGGCCGGAACGTGGCCGTTCCCCGCAGGTGTACGACGAACGGCGCCACCGCGCTGCCCGCCTTCGTCAGGTGCTCCTCGATGTCGGCCGCGACGGCGGGGTCCAGGTCGACCGGTGGCACCAGCGTGATGTGCGGTGGGATCAGCTCGGCCATGGGGTCGCCGATCGACTCCCGGTATGCCTGGAGCTGACCACCCCATGGCTCCGGGATCGGGATCGCGACGCCGATCGTGCGCACGTCCCCGACCTTAGCGAGTCGAAGGCACGAAGCCGACCCGCTCGTACACGTCGGCGAGGGTCCGCGCCGCGACCGCGCGGGCCTTGGCGGCGCCGTCGGCGAGCACCTGGTCGAGGTAGCCGCGGTCGTCGAGCAACTCCAGCGTGCGGGTGCGGAACGGCGTGACGAACTCGACCACCACCTCGGCCAGGTCCTTCTTGAAGTCGCCGTAGCCACGACCGGCGTACTTCTCCTCCAGGGTGGGGATCTCGACGTCGGTCAGCGCGGAGTAGATCCGCAGCAGGTTGGAGACGCCGGGCTTGGTGCTCTCGTCGAAGCGCACCTCGGTCTGGGAGTCGGTGACGGCGCTGCGGATCTTCTTGGCGCTGACCTTCGGGTCGTCGAGCATGTCGATGATGCCGCCCGGCGACGACGCGGACTTCGACATCTTGCTCGTCGGGTCCTGCAGGTCGTAGATCTTCGCCGTCTCCTTGAGGATGTAGGGCTCGGGGAGGCGGAAGGTCTTCTTGTAGCGGCTGTTGAACCGCTGGGCCAGGTCGCGGGTCAGCTCCAGGTGCTGGCGCTGGTCCTCACCCACCGGCACGTACTGCGGCCGGTAGAGCAGGATGTCGGCCGCCATCAGCATCGGGTAGGCGAACAGGCCGACGCTGGCCGCGCCCTCGCCGTACTTGGCGGACTTGTCCTTGAACTGCGTCATCCGCCGCGCCTCGCCGAAGCCGGTCAGGCACTGCAGCACCCAACCGAGCTCGGCGTGCTCGGGCAGGTGGGACTGGATGAAGATCGCGCTGCGCTCGGGATCGACGCCGGCAGCGATCAGCTGGGCGACGGCACGCAGGGTGCGCTGACGCAGCACCTTCGGGTCCTGCTCGACGGTGATCGCGTGCAGGTCGGCGATGAAGAAGAACGGCTCGTAGCCCTCCTGGAGGTCCGCCCAGTTCCGCACCGCGCCGAGGTAGTTGCCGAGGTGGTAGCTGTCGGCGGTCGGCTGGATCCCCGAGAGGACCCGAGGCCGCGCGGCGGGGGCGGTACTGTCGGGCATGACCCCATTGTGTCAGGGTGCGGACATGATCGACGTCCCCACCCTGACCGACGGCGTCGTGACGCTGCGGGCGCACGTCGCCGCCGACCTGCAGCGCGCGTGGGAGCAGTGTCAGGACGCGGAGTCGATCCGGTGGACGACCGTGCCGGTGCCCTACTCCCACGCCGACGCCGCGGACTTCCTCGCCGCCATGCCGAGGCTGTGGGAGTCCGACCGGGAGTGGATCTTCGCGGTCGAGTACGACGGCGCCTACGGCGGCACGGTCTCGCTGCGCAACGAGGGTTCGCACCGGGCCGAGATCGCCTACGGCTCCCACCCCGCCGTGCGCGGCGTACGGGTCGACGGTGTCACCGTGATGGAGCGGGCGCTGCGGCTGCTGCTGGTCTGGGGCTTCGCCGCGCGCGGGCTCGAGACGGTGATCTGGTGGGCGCACCAGGGCAACTGGGCCTCGCGCCGGCTGGCCTGGAAGGTCGGCTTCGCGTTCGTGCCGGGCGTGGTCCCGGCGTGGCTGCCGCAGCGCGGCCAACTGCGGGACGCCTGGCTCGGGACGCTGCGCCGAGGGGCCTCGCTGGCGCCCGGTGCCGCATGGCCAGCCGACGTAGTCGCCCGGTAGGTCAGCCGACCAGCTCAGCGGTTTCGGCGACGGTGCGCCGGTGCAGCGAGACGCTGCCCAGCAGGATCACCACACCGATCACGGCCAACCCGGCACCGGCCAGGGCCGGAGCCCGATAGCTGTAGCCGGCGTCGATCACCACCGCGCCGATCCAGGCGCCGAGCGCGTTCGCCATGTTGAGCGCGGCATGCATCATCGCCGCACCCAACGTCACGGCGTCGCCGGCCACGTCCATCAGCCGGACCTGCATCGAGGTCGCCACCACCGAGCCGATCAGGGTCACCAGGAAGACCACCGGCCACAGCAGCCAGCCGACCGGTGCGACCAGCCAGTACACCAGCATGATCCCGATGCTGCCCGCGCTGAAGAGCACCAGCGTCTTCAGCACCGACCAGCGGGCGAGCTCACCGGCCAGCCACGTCCCCGCGACCATGCCGAGCCCGAAGCCGAGCACGAAGACGGGCGTCCAGCCCTGTGCCAGGTGCGCGACGGTGGTGACGGTCTTGGCGATGTAGGAGTACGTCGCGAACAGCCCACCGAAGCCGAGCGCCCCGGCGACCATGGTCAGCCACACCTGCGCGTTGGTGAAGAAAGCCCGCGCCTCGCGTCGCCCGGTCGCGCCGGGCACCGCCGACGTCTGCGGCACGAAGCGCCACACCATCGTGACCGTGATCGCGGCCAGCACCGCGGAGACGACGTACGGCGCCCGCCAGCCGGCGTGCTCCCCCAGCCAGGTGCTGACCGGCACGCCGACCACGTTGGCGACCGACAGGCCGAGCATGACCCGGGCGACGGCGCGGCCCCGATGCCGCGGATCGGCCAGCGACGCCGCGACCAGGGAGGCGACGCCGAAGTAGGCGCCGTGTGGTAGGCCGTCGAGGAAGCGGGCCAAGAAGAGCAGTCCGTAGGACGACGCGACGGCGCTGAGCAGATTGAACGCGCCGTAGGCGCCCATCAGCGCCAGCAGCAGGCCCTTGCGCGGCAGCGCGGCGCCGAACAGGCTCAGGATCGGGACGCCCACGACCACACCGAGCGCGTACGCCGAGATCACGTGGCCGGCGGTCGGCACCGACACCCCCACGCCACGGGCCACCTCGGGCAGGATGCCCATGGTCTGGAACTCGGTGGTGCCGATCGCGAACCCGCCCACGGCCAGCGCCAGCACCGCCCAGCCGTAGTGCGGCGTACGGGTGCGAGGCGCCTCGGACACGGGTGCGGAGACGGTCATCTGCTCGCTTTCGATCGGTCCGGGGCCTGGCACGAGTGTGCAACCTCCGGACCGCCGGGGCCTATTCCGCGATCGCCCCCGGGATCAGCCCCACCAGAACGACGCCGCGACGACGCCGTACACACCGATCAGGGAGGCGCCCTCGAGCCAATTGGACTCGCCGTCGACGGTGATCACCACCGCGATCAGCACCGCCAGGAAGACGGCGACCACGAGCATCGGCGAGAACACCAGCGTGAGCGCGGTGAAGCCGAGGACCTGCGACAGGATCACCAGGGCCGGCGCGAGTGCCAACGCGATCTGCAGCGGCGAGTTGATGATCAGCGAGAACGAGTAGTCCGACTGGTTGCGCGCGGCCAGCTGGACGCCGACGACGTTCTCGATCGCGTTGCCGGCGATCGCCACGATGACCAGGCCGGCGAAGGTGTCGGAGACGTGCCAGGCGTCCATCGCCGGCTGCAGCGCGTCCACGAACCAGTCCGAGACGAACGCCGCCGCCAGACCCGCGCCCGCGAGCATCCCGACCGCCAGCGGGACCGACCACCGGGGCGGCTCGGACTGCTCGGTCATCGGAGCGTTGAGGCCACCCTCGCGTCTGAGCGAGGCCGGCAGCGAGAGCGCGAAGAGCAGCAGCAGGATGACCGCGGCGATGTCCGAGAGCGCCTTCTCGTGCGAGCCGGCCGGGGTGTGGATCCAGTGCGCCAGCGACGGGAACACCAGCGCCACCACCGCGACGATCATCAGCACCGAGATGCTGCGGGCGCGCTGGGAGTCGATCGACTGCGAGCCGTACCTGACCCCGCCGACCACGAACGCGATGCCCATGACGAGCAGCAGGTTGGCCAGGATCGACCCGATCAGCGCGGCCTGGACCACCCCGACCAGGCCAGCCTTGAGTGCGAACAGCGAGATGAACAGCTCCGGAAGGTTGCCCAGCGCGCTCTGCAGCACGCCGGTCGCACCAGGCCCGAACCGGTCGCCGAGCTGCTCCACGCTGCGGCCCACCAGGCTGGCCAGCGCGGTGACGGCGACGCCGGCGAGCACGAACGCGAGCGCTGCCGGCCAGTCCAGGTAGTGCGCCAGCCCGGCCAGGACCACCGCGGCGGCACCACCGCCGAGCAGGATCAGGTCGGACCTCACGAACGTCGGCTGCTCCGCGGTCATAGCGGCACCCTATCGGTGGGCCTCGGCCACTCGACCCGCCGAAAGTGACCTCTCAACCCGCCGAAAGTGACCTCTCGACCCGCCGAAAGTGACCTCTCAACCGGCGAGGTGGGCCCAGTCGCTCGCGAGCTCGCTCCAGGGGCCCCTCGCCGCCACTTCGCCATCGACCAAGACGACCACCGTGTCGGCCTGGGCCAGCGCCGCCCGCTTGGAGGTCGCGCCGACCACGGTGGTGTGCCGCTCCCGGAGCGCCTGCCACAGCTCGATCTCGGTGGCGGCGTCCAGAGCGCTGGAGACGTCGTCGGCCAGCAGCAGCTCGGTGTCGGCCGCCAGCGCCCGGGCCAGCGCCAGGCGCTGCACCTGCCCACCGGAGAGCCGGACGCCGCGGTGCCCCACGACCGCGTCCGGCCCGCCCGCGTCGGCGACGTCCTGGCTCAGCCGGGCGTCGGCGACGGGCTGGTCGAAGGCCCGGTCGAAGCCGAGCGCGACGTTGTCGCGGAACGTCCCGGACAGCACCCGCGGCACCTGGGCCACGTGCGCGACCTGGGCCGGGCGCAGGAACGCCTCGGCGTCGCTCACCTCGGTGTCGTTCCATCGGATCGAGCCGGTGTGGTCGAGCAGGCCGGCCAGCGCCGAGAGCAGGCTGGACTTGCCCGACCCGACCTGGCCGAGCAGCAGCACCAGCTCGCCGCGTTCGACGCTCAGGTCGACGCCGCTGACCCCGATGGTGCCGTCGTCGTGCACGACTGTCACGCCATCGAGGTGCAGCCGGTCCAGGCGATGCCGGGGCGGCGCGACCGGATCAGGAGCCAGACCCGCGACCAGGTCGACACCGGGCGGCATCAGCATCAGGTCACCGCCGCCGGCGAACCGACTGGTGGCCCGCTGCCAGGCCGCCACCCCGGGCGCCTCGGTGACGACCGCGCCGGCCACCCGGCCGAACCAGTCGAAGCCGTTGACCGCGTTGGCGACCAGCAGCGCCGTGGCCAGGCCCCAGACGTGGCCGAGGAAGAGGGCCCAGGCAGCGACCACGCCGATCTGGACGAGCACGATCGGGATGCCGTCGAGCAGGGTCTGCACCCGGTGCTCGAACACCGCGGCCTCGACGCGGCCGGAGTCGACCTCGCGCAGGTGCGCGTGGACCTCCGGCGTACGGCCGGCGAGCTTGACGGTGCGGGCCGACTCCACCGCGGAGACCACCGCCCGGCCGAAGCGAGCCCGGGCGGTCGAGGACTTCGCGGCCGAACGGCCGGCGATGGGCCGCCCGATCGAGGACGCGAGCGCGCTGGTGGCCATCACCGCGAGCAGGATGCCGCCGGCGAGCACGGTGCCTCCGGCGATCATCGTGATGATGGCGATCAGCAGGCCATTGCTGAAGTCGATCCAGCGGTCGGAGTAGCGAGCCAGCCGGTCGGCGTCCATCGAACGGGCCACCACCTCGCCCGGCGGCGTGCGCGGCAGCCGACGGGTGCGGATCTGGCCGAGGAGCACGGACATCCGCACCCGCAGCATCACCTCGACCCACCAGCGCGGATAGCGCCGGAACGCGTCGGCGAGCACCACCGGCGCGATCACCAGCAGGACGACCAGGACGACGGTCAGCCCGGTCGGGGTCTCGTGATCGGTCAGCGACTGCACGATCCGGCCCCAGACATAGCCGGTGATGGCGCCCAGCGGTGCGAAGACCGAGCCGACCAGGAACTCGAGCACCGAGAACAGGCCCCACCACGGCTTGAGCTTCATCGCCTTCCAGGTGCCACGCACCAGCGAGAGGCCTGCCGGGATGCGGGGACGCTGCGGCGCCTGGCCGGTCCGCCGGCGCCCACCGACGGCGCCGTCCGTGGCGGCGGCAGCGGCCGCCTCGATGGTGTCGGCGGCGCCGAAGTCCTCGGTCGCGCTCGCGACCAGCAGGCGCTGGAACGGCCCGTCGACCGCCGCCAGCTCGTCGCGCATGCCGTGCTGGATGACCCGGCCGTGGTCGAGTACGGCGACCATCTCGGCACGCTCGATCGTGCTCAGCCGGTGCGCGACCAGCACACCGGTACGCCGAGCGAGCAGCCGGTCGGCCGCGGCCACGACCCGGCTCTCGGTGAGCGGGTCCATCCGGGCGGTGGCCTCGTCGAGCACCACTACTTGGACGTGGCGCACCAGCAGCCGCGCGAACGCCACCAGCTGCTCCTCGCCCGCCGAGAGGCTGGTGCCACCGGGGCCGAGCAGCGTGTCGAGGCCCTCGGGCAGCCCGGCGACCCAGTCGGTCAGGCCGAGCTCGTCCACCGCCGCCTCGATCTCCGCGCGCGGGGTGGCGG
>NZ_DASZUF010000053.1:0-8622 GCF_035547795.1 Nocardioides sp. | reverse complement strand
CCCCCCCCCCCCCCCCACCAGTCAGGTCGTGGTCAGTGTTGGTAGGTGCCCACGAGGATCGCCCGGCCGGCGGTCTTGAAGGCCAGGTTGAAGCTCACCACCGCCGGCGTCGCGTCGCTGTCGACGCCCAGGGTCTCCTCGGTGACGGCGTGCACCACGAAGAAGTAGCGGTGCACCTGATCGCCGGCCGGGGGCGCGGCCCCGACGAACGCCTTCTCGCCCATGTCGTTGCGGCACATGAACGCGTTGCCGGGCAGCTCGGCGCCGGCGGCGCCGATCCCGGCGGGCAGGCTGGTCACGTCCGCCGGCAGGTCGACCAGCACCCAGTGCCAGAAGCCGCTCGGCGTCGGTGCGTCCGGATCGAAGCAGGTCACCGTGTAGCTCCTGGTGCCCTCCGGCGCGCCGCTCCACGACAGGGCGGGCGAGGTGTTGCCGAACTCGGCGACCTGGTCGTCCTTGAGCGGCTGGCCGTCGATGACGTCGGCGCTGGTCAGCGTGAAGCTCGGCACGGCGGGCAGCAGCGGGTACGGGTCGGGTGAGACCGGGCGGTCGAGGGACATGCGGGCTCCTTCGAAGTCGAGTTCGGCCGAGTGATGTCTGCTCCGAACCTAGTCCGCCCGACCACGCCTTGCCATCTGCGCCGTGCCATCTGCGCCGCGACGGCTGTCCGCTGGCTGACCCCGGGCCGCCCCGGCAGAGTCGGGTGGCGGAGGATAGGCGGCGTGGTCGAACCTGCGCCGTACCCCTCGGGACTGATCCTCACCGGCCGCCGTGTCGTGGTCGTCGGCGGCGGCCAGGTCGCCCAGCGCCGGGTGCCGGCGCTGCTCGCCGCCGGGGCCGACGTGCTGCTGGTCTCGCCCGAGGTCACCCCGGCCCTGGAGGGCCTGAGCGCGGAGCTGACCTGGGTCCGGCGCGAGTTCGAGGAGGGGGACCTCGACGGCGCCTGGTACGTCGTGGCGGCCACCAACCTGTCCGACGTCAACGAGCGGGTCGGCCTGGCCGCCGAGGAGCGCCGCATCTTCTGCGTGCGCTCGGACGACGCCGGTCGGGCCACCGCCTGGACGCCGGCCGTCGGGCGGCACGGCAGCGTGACGGTCGCCGTCCTGGGGAACCGGGAGCCGCGCCGCTCCGCGGCCCTGCGCGACGCGGTGCTGGAGGGACTGCGCGAGGGCACCATCGCCGACCGCCGCGAGCGGGACCGGGTGGCCGGCGTGACCCTGGTGGGCGGCGGGCCGGGCGACCCCGACCTGGTCACCGTCGCCGGCCGCAAGGCGCTGATGGAGGCCGACGTGGTGGTCGCCGACCGGCTGGCGCCGCGCGAGCTGCTCTCCGACCTGCCGGCCGACGTCGAGCTGATCGACGTGGCCAAGCTGCCGCGCGGCCGCTCCGCGCAGCAGGAGGAGATCAACCGGGTGATCGTCGAGCGCGCGCTGGCCGGCAAGGCGGTGGCGCGGTTCAAGGGCGGCGACAACTTCGTGTTCGGCCGCGGCTACGAGGAGATCATCGCCTGCCGTGAGGCGGGCATCCCGGTGCGGGTGATCCCCGGACTGACCTCGCCGGTGGCGGTGCCCGGCCTGGCGGGCATCCCGGTCACCCACCGGGGCGTGACGCACGAGTTCACGGTGATCTCGGGGCATGTGCCGCCGGGCCACCCCGCGTCGTTGACCAACTGGTCGGCGGTGGCGGCGCTCACCGGCACGCTGGTGCTGATGATGGCGGTCGAGAACGCACCGGCCATCGCCGCCGCCCTGCTCGATGGCGGCCGCCACCCGGACACGCCGGTGGCGGTGGTCTGCGACGGCAGCATGCCCACCGAGCGCACCGTGCTGAGCACCCTGGGCGACCTTCCCGCCGACCTGGTCGCCCACGACGTACGCCCGCCGGCGATCATCGTGGTCGGCGAGGTGGTCGGGATCGCGTTCCCCAAGCCGCCCCCCAAACTGTCACCGTGACAGGTTGGGGGTCGGTTGATAGTTCGGAAGTGTCACCTACGGCGCAAAGTGTCACGGTGACACTTTGGCGGGGGAACGGCGGGCGGTGACGTAGCAGGCGACGGCGGTGGCGGCCGCGACGTTGAGCGAGTCGACGCCGGCATGCATCGGGATGACCGCCCGGCGCGAGGCGGTCTGTTGCCAGCGCTCGGAGAGCCCGTGGCCCTCGGAGCCCAGCACCAGCGCGACCCTGTCGACGCCGGCGACGGCCTGTTCGATCTCGACCGCATCCTCGGCGAGGGTGAGGGCGACGGTGGTGAAGCCGGCGCGCTCGAGCGCGGGCAGCGCGTCGTACCAGTCCGGCAGCCGAGTCCACGGCACCGCGAAGACGGTTCCCATCGCGACCTTGACCGAACGTCGGTAGAGCGGGTCGGCGCACCGCGGCGCGAGCAGGACGGCGTCGAAGCCCAGCGCCGCGCCGCAGCGGAAGATCGCGCCGACGTTGGTGTGGTCGACGATGTCCTCGCAGACCAGCACCGAGCGCGCGCCGTCGAGCACCTCGGCGACGGTGGGGAGCGGCCGGCGCTCCAGCGAGGCGAGCGCGCCCCGATGCACGTGAAAGCCGGTGACCTGCTCGGCGAGCGCCTCGGAGATGACGTAGCAGGGTGCGTCCGAGGCGTCGAGCACGTCGGCGAGCCCGGCCAGCCAGCGCGGCGCCATCAGGAACGACCGGGCGCGGTGACCGGCAGCGGCTGCTCGGCGTACCACCTTGGCGCCCTCGGCCAGGAACAGTCCCCGCTCCGCCTCCAGCGACTTGCGCAGCTCGACGTCGCGCAGGTCGCGGTAGTCGGCCAGTCGCGGATCGGCCGGGTCGGTGATCTCGATCAGCTCGGCCACCGGGCGACGCTCAGGCCGGCCAGCCGGCCGGGTAGTCGGCGGCCGCCTTGTCGTGCTGCTTCTGCAGCTTCTTGCGGGCCTTGGTGGGGATCCGGTCGCCGAAGACGGTGCCGACGGTGTGGTCGGTCTCGTGCTGCAGGCAGCGGGCGAGCAGGCCGTCGCCCTCGAAGTGGACCGGCTCGCCGTCCAGCCCGACGCCGTCCACGGCGGCGTGGTCCGGGCGGGCGCACTCGACGAACGCCCCCGGGAAGGACAGGCAGCCCTCCTGGTCCTCGTCGAGCACCCGGTCGCGGCCCTCGGGCAGCGTCAGCACCGGGTTGCAGACCACGCCGACGGTGCGGGTGCCACTGGCGTCGGGGCAGTCGAAGACGAACATCGCCAGGTCCTCGCCGATCTGGCAGGCGGCCAGCCCGACCCCGTCCGCGGCGTACATGGTGGCGACCATGTCGGCGGCCAGCGCCCGCAACGCCTCGTCGAAGACCGTGACCTTGGCCTGGGGGCGATGCATCACCGGCGTGCCCCAGCGGGTCATCGGCCGGACCTTCCCGCCACTCGGAAGGGCGCCGTACGGCGCGTTCACCTGCTGTGCTGCGGCCTCGTCCACGGCGCTCACCCTACCGGTCGGCCGACACCGCGCCCCGGCCGGAGGTCGATGTGAGCGGCTCCACGGGGCGAGGTGTAGACGCTGGTGTAACTGAGAGTTACAGTCGCGGCATGTCTCTCCTCAACAACCTCAAGGGCGGTGGCCGCTTCGGCGTGCCGTCCAGCGAGAGTCGCGACCCGATCGGGTACCTCGTCGCCGGGCTCAACCGGGTGGCGCAGAGCGACCTGCTGGACCGCTTCGGGATCCGCAAGCAGACCGAGCAGACCGTCTTCACGGTGACCCGTGGCGGCTTCAAGGTGGCCACCAACGCCGGCCGCACGTTCAAGCGGGCCGGCAGCCGCGGTAAGGCGGGAGTGCGGGTGCCGAGCGCGCAGTCGCGAGGCGTCTTCGACATCACGCCGAGCGAGGACGAGCAGATGCTCGTCGACGTCGTGAGCGAGTACGCCGAGGAGATCCTGCGCCCCGCGGCCGCGGCGGCCGACGAGGCCTGCCAGGCGCCCGACGAGGTGCTCAAGGCGAGCCTGGAGATCGGCCTGCCGATCCTCGGCGTGCCGGAGGCGCTCGGCGGGATCTCCGAAACCCGCTCGGCGACCGCCGGGACGCTGGTCGCCGAGGCACTGGCCAAGGGCGACATGGGCCTGGCGGTGGCGGTGCTCGCACCCGGTGCCGTCGCGACCGCGCTGGGGCTGTGGGGGAGTGACGAGCAGCAGCAGACCTACCTGCCGGCCTTCACCGGTGAGGACGTGCCTGCTGCGAGCCTGGCCCTCAACGAGCCGACCGTGCTCTTCGACGCGCTGAAGCCGGCGACCACCGCCACCCGGACTGCCGGCGGGTTCGTGCTCAACGGCACGAAGTCGCTGGTGGCGCGCGGCGCCGACGCCGAACTGTTCGTGGTCGGCGCCAGCCTCGAGGGCACGCCGACGCTGTTCCTGGTCGAGTCGTCGACCCCGGGCCTGACCGTGGCGGGCGACCCGGCGATGGGCGTGCGGGCGGGCGGCTTCACCACGCTGACGCTCACCGACGTGAAGGTCGGTCCCGATGCCGTCCTGGGCGAGCGGGACGGGTCGACGTACACCGACTGCGTGCGGCTCTCGCGCCTGGCATGGTGCGCGCTAGCCGTCGGCACCGGGCAGGCGGTGCTGGACTACGTCACGCCGTACGTGAAGACCCGGGAGGCGTTCGGGGAGCCGATCGCGCACCGGCAGGCGGTCGCCTTCATGGTCGCCGACATGGCCATCGAGCTGCAGGCGATGCGGCTGGTCACCTACAAGGCCGCGGCTCGCGTCGCCCAGGGCATCGACGCCACCCGCGAGATCGCACTCGCCCGTCGACTGTGCGCCGAGAAGGGCATGCGGATCGGCCTGGACGGCGTCCAGCTGCTCGGCGGCCACGGCTTCACCAAGGAACACCCGGTCGAGCGCTGGTACCGCGACCTGCGGGCCATCGCTGTCATGGAAGGGACGGTGCTGGTATGAACCACCCCATTCGAATGCTCGCTTCGCTCCGCTTCGAACGGGGGACCCGGTGATGGCCATCAACCTCGAGGACCCGAAGCGGCTGCGCCCGATCCGCGACCAGGTGCACCAGGTCGCGATGAACATGCTGCGGCCGATCTCGCGCAAGTACGACAAGGCCGAGCACGTCTACCCCAAGGAGCTCGACATGCTCGCCGCGATGGCCGACGGCCTCGCGGAGTCGGGTGCGGGCGAGGGGGCCGGCGCGGCCGGCGTACGGCGGGACAACACCGACGACGGCACGATCAAGAACGGCTCCAACATGGCCTCGGTGATGACCGTCGCCGAGATGTGCTGGGGCGACGTGGGTCTGCTGCTGTCGATGCCGCGCCAGGGGTTGGGCAACTCCGCGATCGCGTCCGTCGCTGACGACGAGCAACTGGAGCGGTTCAAGGGCCTGTGGGCGTCGATGGCGATCACCGAGCCGTCGTTCGGCTCCGACTCGGCGCAGGTGTCGACCACCGCGGTCAAGGACGGGGACCACTACGTCCTCAACGGCGAGAAGATCTTCGTCACCTCCGGGGAGCGCTCGGATGCGGTGGTGGTCTGGGCGACGCTGGACAAGTCGCTGGGGCGAGCCGCGATCAAGTCCTTCGTCGTGCCCAAGGGCACGCCGGGCCTGAAGGTGGAGCGGCTGGAGCACAAGCTCGGCATCAAGGCCTCCGACACCGCCACGATCACGTTCACCGACTGCCGGGTGCCGGCAGAGAACCTGCTCGGCAGTCCGGAGATCGACGTCAAGCAGGGTTTCGCCGGCGCAATGGCGACCTTCGACAACACCCGGCCACTGGTCGCGTCGATGGCGGTGGGCTGCGCGCGCGCCTCGCTCGACCTGACTCGCGAGCTGCTTGCCAAGGCGGGCGTCGAGGTCGACTACGACCGGCCGGCGACGGTGCAGTCGGCGGCGGCCGCGAAGTTCCTGCAGATGGAGGCCGACTGGGAGGGCGCCTATCTGTTGATGATGCAGGCCGCCTGGATGGCGGACAACCGCAAGCCCAACTCGCTGGAGGCATCGATGGCCAAGGCGAAGGCGGGCCGGGTCGGCTCCGACATCACGCTCTCGTGCGTGGAGCTGTGCTCCTCGGTCGGGTACGCCGAGGGCGAGCTGCTGGAGAAGTGGGCACGCGACTCGAAGATCCTCGACATCTTCGAGGGCACCCAGCAGATCCAGCAGCTCATCGTGGCGCGCCGCGTGCTGGGGCTGACCAGCTCCGAGCTGAAGTAGGAGACGGCGCGGACGGGGCTGCCGTCGCGCGCAGGCGTGGCCGCGCTTCCAGGCCCTATCCTCGGGCGTCGTGACCGTGTTGATCGTCTCCGCGACGCCCGAGGAAGCCACCCACGTTCCGGCCGGGATGCGGGTCCTGGTGACAGGCGTCGGCAAGGTGCCGGCCGCCGCCGCGGTGGCGCGGGAGCTGGCCCTCGACGCGGGCATCGACCAGGTCGTCAACATCGGCTCGGCCGGTGCGCTGCACGACCACCTGGAGGGGTTGCACGAGGTCGCCCGGGTGCTCAACCACGACCTGTCCGCCGACGTGCTGCGCGCGCTGGGCTACGACCCGCAGGAGTGGCTCGACCTGCCGGTGACCGGCCCCGGGGTGCGGCTGGCCACCGGCGACCTCTTCGTCACCGATCCAGCGGTGCGCGCCCACCTGGCCGCGCAGGCGGACCTGGTGGACATGGAGGGGTACGCCGTGGCCTGGGCCTGTCGCCGCGCCCGGGTGCCGGTGCGGCTGGTCAAGCATGTCTCCGACCGCGCCGACGAGGGCGCGTTCGCGTGGCCGGAACTGGTCGAGCTCAGTGCTCGCGCGCTGGGGGAGTGGCTGGCCGAGAACATCACTCCCCTGGGGTGATCCCGGGAATCTCGTCGCCGTAGTCGCGCTCCACCTCGGCGGCGATCGCCGGCGGGACGTGCGGGGCCGGTCCGCGGCTCTCGACGGGCCGGTCATCCGGGTCCTGCTCGAGGTCGGGCTCTGGGACAGGTTCCACCGCGGCCCGCGCGGGCTCCGCGGGTTCGGCCGGTTCCGCGGGCTCCGGGCGGTCGGAGCCCGGAGCGGGCCGGTGGATCGGCGCCCGGTCGGCGGTGTCCGCCGGCGCGGCCGCCTCCGTCGGGGGCGGCACCCGGTCGTCCCGCTCCGGGGTGAGCAGGCCCTGGACCAGCCGGGTGCCCTCACGCACCGTGCGGAACGGGTGGAAGCTGGCGTCGATCACGGCGGGCACGGATCGGACGAGTCGGCGGCTCGCGGTCCGCAGGTCGGCTGCGAACCCAGCGACGGTCGGCATGGACGCTCCTCTCGGTCGGCTCATCCACCTCCCGTACCCACCCGCGCGCGGCCACAACGGGACGCCGGCGACGTGGTTCAGCCGCGCGAGCTGTTCGCCGTACGACCGCGGACGATGCCGATGAAGGTCTGCACCCTCGGGTCCTCGTCGTCGACCCGCCAGGCCAGCCCGACGGTCGTGGGGGAGAGGTCGGCGACCGGTCGGGCCACCACGTCCTTGCGATGGAACAGCCGTGCGACCGAGGCTGGCACAATCACCACGCCCGTGCCCGCCGCGACGGTCTCGATGGCCTCCTGCTCGCTCATCGGGGGCCAGTCCAGCTGGGGAACCTCGGGCGTCCAACCGGACGCGTGCGGCCGGACCAGTTGCTCCTCGGCCAACTCGGCGAGAGTGACCTCCTCGGCGAGCGACAGGTAGTGCTCGCGGCCGACCACCGCGACCTGACGCTCGTCGTAGAGCGGGATGCAGTGCAGCCCGTCACGGGCGATCGGCAGTCGGACCAGCGCCATCGAGACCTCGCCGGCACGGACGCCGTCCAGCTGCCCCGCCTCGCTCACCGGGATCAGCTCCAGCCGCTCCCGGCTGCGCTCGCGCCAGATTCGTGCCCACTTGTCCGGCGTCGCGCCGGTGACGAAGGCGATCGAGAAGGTCACCGGAGGATTATCCCGGCCCGGCCCGAAACCGCCGCACGGACGCGGCCCTCCTGGCATGATCCGGTGCCGCACCGACCCGGAGGAGAGCCGTGACCACCGCATCGACGCCGCCGAGCGGTACGGCGAGCGCGCCGCTCACGAGCTGGCCCGTCTGGGTCGCGGCCAGCGTGACCGTCGCCGTCGTCGTGGTGACCATGACGTGGACGACCCGCTTCTGGCGCGATGTGGCGAGCGCATTCGAAGGCGCCAACGCCGTGCTCGTCCTGCTGGTGCTGGCGCTGCCCGTCCTCGACGACTCGCCGGCGCGCCGACTGCTCCGCTGGTGGTCGGACAGGTCCGAGGCCGTCAGCGACGCCTGGTGGCACAACCGCCGGTTGGCCGCCGTCGGCGTCGGGGTCAACCTGGGCCTGTTCGGGCACACCGTGGTGTCCCACGTGCAGTGGGTCGCCGACACCGAGCCGAAGAGTGACTGGTGGGCATGGCTGATCGGAGCCGGGGTGTTCGTTCTCGTGCTGCTCGGTCTCGAGCTCAGGCACTCGCCGACGGTCAGGTGGAAGGCTCCGGCGTTCTGCCTCCTGCTGGGCGTCATCGCGCTGCTGGCGTGGCTGCCGCCGCGACTGGGCGCCTGACCGAGATCGGCGTGTGCCCGTAGCCCCGCGGCCTCGTGGGCGTTAGACGGACGTGACGCCAACCACCGACCAGCGCATCCCGCGGGCCTCGCTCCGCGAGGAGTGGTCGGTCTC
>NZ_DASZUF010000052.1:0-28485 GCF_035547795.1 Nocardioides sp. | reverse complement strand
CCCCCCCAAAAGTGACCTCTCAACGATGGTCGGGGGCCCAGCAGATGCCGTAGGTCTGGCCGGCGGCCCACTGCTGGGCGGTCGGCCACTCGTAGCCCCACTGGTAGTTGAGCGCGTCCGAGGCGACGTTCTGGCCGGCTTGCTGGCACGGCTTCTGGCCGGCGGCCTTGACCTTGTCCTCGCCCGGATAGGGGCCGGCGGGCAGGTCGACCACGGAGAGCGCCTTCCAGGTGTGGTCGGCCCGGCACGGGACCCGGGCGAAGCCGGCCGTGCCGGGCTGGGCTGTGCCGCACATCGCCCAGTCGCCGGCGTGCGGCCCACCGAGCACGCCCTTGAGCGAGCCGGTCACGGGCGCGAGGGTGCCGTCGCCGGCCAGGGCGATGACGTCACAGCGGTACCAGTCCGCGCCGCCGTCGACCTGCGCCACGGTCGGCGTGAACCACACCGCGCGCAGCATGCTCAGCCGCAGTTTCGCCTCGTCGCCACCCAGGTACGACGACAGCGCGTCCGGGCAGACCGAGGCGACCTGCGCCTGCACCCGGGCCGAGTCGGCGGCCACCAGGTGCCCGCCCACGGTGGTGTGCAGCGCGCCGACGCGGAACGTCTCGGCGGTGTGGCTGCTCGAGCACGACACGTCGGAGGTGGTGGCCGGCAGGGTCGGCGCGACCGCCTCGGCGTAGGTGAGCTGGTGGCAGCCGGACGCCGCCGGCCGCGGTACGGCGGAGGCGGTCGGGGGAGGCGTCGTGGGAGCCGGCTTCGTCGGTGTGGAGGAGTCGCAGCCGGCCAGGAGCAGGGCGGCGAGCGCGACCAGGGCCGCGAGCGGACGGCTCATCGCGCCGTCCTCGCCCAGCACACCGAGCGCCGGTTGCCGGCGCTCCACTCCCGCTGGCCGAACCAGGTGTAGCCGAAGTCGAAGTCAGCGGGGTAGCCCAGCCAGGCGTCCACCGAGTCGGAGCAGTAGGACTTGGTCTTGGCCTTGACCGCCGCGTCGCCCGGGTACTTCTGGTCAGGCTCGCCGAGTTTGATCGTGGTCACCGCCCGCCAGTCGTGCTTGGCGGTGCAGGGCACCGTCGTCCCGGCCGAGACGGACTTGCCCTTGACGCACGCCATCCACTGGTCGTTGCCGCGGCCGCCGAGCAGCTTCTTGGTGGTGGTGGGCAGGTCGACGTAGCGGCTCTGGGTGGCGGCGCCGCCGAGGACGTCGCAGCGGTACCAGTGCGCGCCCGCCTGCCAGGCCGCGGCGGTCGGCCGGAACCAGATCCAGCTCAGCAGCGAGCGCATCGCGGTGCTGTCGTCGGTGCCCAGATAGCGGGGGAATGCCTTCGCGCAGGCGGCGTAGATCCAGGTGTCCAGCGCGGGATCGTCCACGGTGCGGAAGCGTGCCGGGATCGACCCGACCGCGAACGTCTCGGCGTCGTGTGGCTCGCTGCACGCGACGGGGGTCGAGTCGTTGCTGGCCTGGGCGACGTCGTGCGCGGTCAGCATCCGACAGACGCCGGGCTGCGGCGCCGCGACCGAGACCGGGTCCCGCGGCGCGCTGTTGCCGCACGCGCCGAGCGCCAGGAGGGCGGTCAACACGGGGATGAGCAGGCGGGCCACGGGGCCCAAGGGTAGTGAGGTACTACGCCGCCGCGGTGCCGAGGGCGTGCCGCAGGTCGCGCAGGATCCGGGTGAGCAGCCGGGAGACCTGCATCTGGGTCACGCCGAGGTCGGCGCCGATCTCCTCCTGGGTGCGGTCCTCGAAGAAGCGCAGGTAGAGGATCCGCTTGTCCCGGTCCGGCAGCTCCTTGAGCACCGGCGCCAGCGCGGTGCGTGCCTCGGCCGCCTCCAGCTCGCTGGGCTCGCCCGTCTCGTCGGGGATCAGGTCGCCCACCGTCGCCGCGGTGTCTTGACCCAGCGGCTGGTCCAGGGAGGTCGGGGTGAAGCAGCCGAACGCCACCAGCGCCTCGTCGTACTCCTCGCCCGAGAGGTCGAGGCGCTCGCGGACCTGCTGGTCGCTCGGCTCGTGGCCAAGCTCCTGGGTCAGGTCCTCGATGCAGCGGTTGACCCGCCACTGCAGCTCCTGGACGCGGCGCGGCGGCCGCACCGCCCAGCCGTGGTCGCGGAAGTGCCGCTGCAGCTCGCCGCGGATCGTCGGCACCGCGTAGGTGAGCAGGTCCTTGCGGCGGCTCGGGTCGAACCGGTAGACCGCCTTGACCAGCCCCTCGTAGGCGGCCTGCTGGAGGTCCTCCAGAGGCACGCCCCGGCGGCGGTAGCGCGAGGCCACCGCCTCGGCCACTCCGCGGTTCACCAGGACGACGTGGTCGAGCAGCTCCCGCCGGTGGTCCTCGTCGTCGGCGTTCTGCGCCTGCTCCAGGAGCTCCTCGGTGGTCTGGGCGCGCTGCAACCGCGTCATCCCGCGATCGCCATCAGGGCGGCGGACGCCGCGTCGCCCGGTGATATGCCGTACTGCCTGTGCTGCCATCTTCCAGCCTCCAGCCCGAGTTGGTGGTGGTTGTGCAGTGCGCCTTCGAACTTAGCCCTATACCCCGGCGGGCACAAAGGCCCTGGCCGTACGGCGAGCTCGAGGTGCCGAAGGCCCTGGTGTGCTCCGGCGCTGTGGTGGTACCCGTGGGACATGGCCATGACAACGCCCGCCGACCTGGGTGTCACCCAGCCCCTCACCGAGGACGAGGTCCTCCGGATCGACCGCTGGTGGCGCGCCGCCAACTATCTGTCCGTCGGGCAGATCTACCTGATGGGCAATCCGCTGCTGCGCGAGCCCCTCGAGCCGCACCACGTCAAGCCGCGGCTCCTCGGCCACTGGGGCACGACGCCCGGGCTGAACTTCCTCTATGCCCATCTCAACCGGGCGATCATGGCGCGCGACCTGGACATGCTCTACGTCACCGGTCCCGGCCACGGGGGCCCGGGCCTGGTCGCGTCGGCGTACCTCGACGGCACCTACTCCGAGGTCTATCCCGCGATCGGGCAGGACGCCGAGGGGCTGGCGCGACTGTTCACCCAGTTCAGCTTCCCCGGCGGCATCCCCAGCCACGTCGCACCACAGACGCCGGGCTCCATCCACGAGGGCGGCGAGCTGGGCTACTCCCTCTCGCATGCGTACGGCGCGGCCTTCGACCACCCCGACCTCGTCGTCGCCTGTGTGGTCGGCGACGGCGAGTCCGAGACCGGGCCGCTGGCCACCAGTTGGCACTCGAACAAGTGGCTGGACCCGCGCCGCGACGGCGCCGTGCTGCCGATCCTGCACCTCAATGGCTACAAGATCGCCAACCCGACGGTGCTGGCCCGCATCCCCGAGGACGAGCTGGCCGCGCTGCTGGAGGGCTACGGCTACCGGCCCTACCTCGTCGCTGGCTCCGACCCGGCGCAGATGCATCAGGCCTTCGCCGCCACGCTGGATGCCTGCCTGGACGAGATCGCCGAGATCCAGCGCGCCGCCCGCGGCGAGGGTGAGCTGCCGCCGCGGCCGCGCTGGCCGATGATCGTGCTGCGCACGCCGAAGGGCTGGACGGGCCCCAAGGAGGTCGACGGACACAAGGTCGAGGGCTCCTTCCGGGCCCACCAGGTGCCCTTCGCCGATGCCCGCGGCGACGAGGGCCACCGACGGATCCTGGAGACGTGGATGCGGTCCTACCGACCCGAGGAGCTGTTCGACGCGGACGGCGCTCCGGCCGAGGACATCCGCGGCCTGCATCCGGTCGGCGACAAGCGGATGAGCGCGTCGCCGTACGCCAACGGGGGAGCGCTCCTGCGCGACCTGCGCCTGCCGGACTTCCGCGAGTACGGCGTCGAGGTGACCCATCCGGGCACCGGCGCCGTCGAGGCGACCAGGGTGGCGGGGACCTGGCTGCGTGACGTGATGCGGGACAACGTGGGGACGTTCCGGATGTTCTCCCCCGACGAGAACTCCTCCAACCGGCTCCAGGACGTGATGGAGGTGACGGATCGGGCCTGGAACGCCGAGATCCTGCCCGACGACGACCATCTGGCGCCGGACGGCCGGTTGATGGAGATCCTCTCCGAGCACACCTGCGAGGGCTGGCTGGAGGGCTACCTGCTCACCGGCCGGCACGGGCTGTTCTCCTGCTACGAGGCGTTCATCCACATCGTCGACTCGATGTTCAACCAGCACGCGAAGTGGCTCAAGACCACCCGTCACATCCCGTGGCGGCGGCCGATCGCCTCGCTGAACTACCTGCTCACCAGTCACGTGTGGCGCCAGGACCACAACGGCTTCTCCCACCAGGACCCGGGCTTCATCGACCATGTGATGAACAAGAAGGCCGAGGTGGTGCGGGTCTACCTGCCCCCGGACGCCAACTGCCTGCTCTCGGTGATGGACCACTGCCTGCGCTCGCGCAGCTACGTGAACGTGGTGGTGGCCGGCAAGCAGCCCGCGCTGCAGTACCTGCCGATGGAAGCGGCGGTGGTGCACTGCACCAAGGGCATCGGCATCTGGGAGTGGGCGTCGAACGACGGCTCCGCGGAGGGCGTCGGAGAGCCGGACGTGGTGATGGCCTGCGCCGGCGACATCCCGACGATGGAGACCCTGGCCGCCGTGTCGATCCTGCGCGAGGCGGTCCCGGACCTGCGGATCCGGGTGGTCAACGTGGTCGACCTGATGCGGCTGCAGCCGGACACCGAACACCCGCACGGCCTCTCCGACGCCGACTTCGACGCGCTCTTCACCACCGACCGGCCGGTCATCTTCGCCTACCACGGCTACCCGTGGCTCATCCACCGGTTGACCTACCGCCGGCACAACCACGACAACCTGCACGTGCGCGGGTACGTCGAGGAGGGCACCACCACGACGCCGTTCGACATGACGGTGCTCAATCGCATCGACCGGTTCGACCTCGCCCTCGACGTCCTCACCCGGGTGCCGGGCCTGGCGGAGCGCACCGGGGAGCTGCACGAGCGGCTGCGCAACAAGCTCGTCGAGCACCAGCATCACGTCCGGACGTACGGCGAGGACCTGCCCGACGTCCGCGACTGGGAGTGGCACGACCAGCCGGGGCCGGCGGTGGTGACGCCCGACGCCGAGCGCAACGCGCCGGAAGGCTGAGCATGCGCGTCCTGGTGGTCAACCCGGGCTCGAGCTCGCTCAAGGCCTCCCTGGTCGTCGACGGCGAGCGGGTGGAGGACGACGACGTCGCGGCCGAGCGCGGCGGTGAGGAGCTGGCCGCGGTGCTCGACCGCTGGAGCCCGGTGGATGCGGCCGGGGTGCGGTTCGTGCACGGCGGCCCGGACCTGACGGCGCCGGTGCTGGTGGACGACGAGGCGCTGCGGACACTCGAGGGCACCGTCGAGCTCGCGCCGCTGCACAACCCCACCTCCCTGGCGGTCGCGCGCACCCTGCGCGACGCGGGCCTGCGCGTGGTCGCGTGCTTCGACACCGCCTTCCACGCGACGCTGCCGGCGGCGGCCGCGACGTACGCCCTGCCGCGGGCGTGGAACCGGGCCTGGCGGCTGCGGCGCTACGGCTTCCACGGCCTCTCCTACGAGTACGTCGCCGCCCGCGCCGCCGAGCAGCTGGGCCGACCGCTCGCCGAGCTGCGGCTGGTGCTGTGCCACCTGGGCGGTGGCGCCTCGGCGTGCGCGGTGGTGGGTGGCCGGTCTGTCGACACCACCATGGGCTTCACGCCGATGGAGGGGCTGGCGATGCAGGTGCGCAGCGGGTCGGTCGACCCCGGCCTGCTGCTGTGGCTGCTGCAGACCGGCCGGGTCGGCCTCGACGAGCTGGCCGACGCGCTCGAGCACCGCAGCGGCCTGCGCGGCCTGTCCGGGACCTCCGGTGACATCCGGGAAGTGCTTGCCGGGCTCGACGAGGGCGACGAGGACTGCCGGCTGGCGTTCGACGTCTACGTGCACCGGCTGGCCGCCGCCGTGGGTGCCATGGCGGCCTCGGCGGGCGGACTCGACGCGCTGGTCTTCACCGGTGGTGTCGGCGCGCACGTCGCGCGGGTGCGCGACGTGCTCGCCGAGCGGCTCGCCCACCTCGGGCCGGTGCCGGTGCTGGTCATCGCGACCGGCGAGGACCTGGCCATCGCCGCCCACGTGGAGCGACTGCTGTGAGGGTCAGACCGCCGACTCGAGGGCGGCGTACTCCTCGTCGGTGAGGGTGATCTCGGCGCCGGCCATGTTCTCCTCCAGGTGCGCCACCTTGGATGTGCCAGGGATCGGCAGCATCACCGGGGAGCGGCGCAGCAGCCAGGCCAGTGCGAGCTGGGCAGGGGTGGCGCCCTTGGCCTGCGCGACCGCGGCCAGCGGGCCGCCCGGGCGGGAGAGCTCGCCGGTGGCCAGCGGGAACCACGGGATGAAGCCGATGCCGTGCCGCTCGCAGTGGTCCAGGACGTCCTCGGCGGCGCGGTTGGCCAGGTTGTAGAGGTTCTGGACGGTGGCGATGGTGGTGACCTTCGACGCCGCCTCGATCTGCTCGACCGAGACCTCGGAGAGACCGATGTGGCGGATCTTGCCCTCGTCCTGCAGCTCCTTCAGCTCGCCGACCTGGTCCTCGAGCGGGACCTCGGGGTCGACGCGGTGGAGCTGGAAGAGCCCGATTTGCTCGACGCCGAGATTGCGCAGGGAGAGCTCGGCCTGCTGGCGCAGGTACGCCGGCCGGCCGACCGGGGTCCAGATGCCCGGACCCTGACGGGTCAGGCCGGCCTTGGTGGCGATCACCAGGTCGTCGGCGTACGGCGCCAGGGCCTTGGCGATCAGCTGCTCGGCGACCACCGGCCCGTAGGAGTCGGCGGTGTCGATCAGGTTGACGCCCAGCTCGACGGCCCGGCGCAGCACGCGCACCGCCTCGTCGGGGTCCTTCGGGTCGCCCCAGACGCCCTCCCCGGTCAGCTGCATGGAGCCGAAGCCGAGTCGGTGGACCGGCAGGTCGCCGATGGTGAACGTGCCGCTCGCGGCGGCGGGGGTCTGGGTCATGACGCGTCTCCTTCGAGGTTCTCGATCAGGGCGGCGAGGGTCCCGCCGAGCTCGTAGGCCGCGTTGCGTGCCTGGTCGTCGACGTCGCCGAGCACCTCCAGCACGGGCGCCGACTGTCTCCAGCCGAGGGCCTGCACGATGCTCTGCACGGACCGCACCGCACCGGTGGTGTCGTAGCGGCCGTGCACCCACAGTCCGTAAGGCTTGCGGCTCCCGGATGATTCCCGGGCGCTGCCGTCATCGCTCAGCGCGCCGCCGGCCTGCAGGAAGATGGTGTCGAAGAAGTGCTTGAGGGCGCCGCTCATGTAGCCGAAGTTCGCCGAGGTGCCCAGCAGGTAGCCGTCGGCGGCGAGCACGTCCGCGGCGGTGGCGACCAGCGCCTCACGGACCACCACGTCGACGCCGGTGATGGCATCGTCGTGGGCGCCGGCCAGCACCGCCTCGGTGAGCGCGGTCGTCGTCGGGGTGGGGGAGTGGTGGACGACCAGCAGCGTGCTCATCGGCCGTCGACTCAGTCGTCGAGCAGCCGCCGCCCGGTGAGCTGCTCGGGCGTCACCTGGATCCACAGCGGCCGGCTGCCGGCAGGCCAGGACCGCAGCGAGCGGACCTCGGCCGGAATCTGGTCCTCGTGGTAGAACGCCTCGGCGCGGCCACGGACCACGACGCTCCAGCCCACGTGCGTGGCCGGGTCGATGGTGTCGACCTCGATCGCCACCGGGCTCTCGTCGGCCTGCTCGGCGATCGAGGAGTGCGCAGTGGTGCGGATCCACAGCGCCCCCTCGTGCGAGACGTAGTTGACCGGCAGCAGCTCCGGGCCGGCCGGCGCGTTCCACGCGATCCTGGCCAGCTCGGCGGTCTCGAGCAGCGCCCAGCACTCCTCGACGGACAGGTCCACCAGGTGTCGTCCCATGTCGCCAGTCTGGCAGAGAGGCCGGACCCTTCCCAGCGCCGTTCCCAGCGCCGTTCCCAGCGCCGTTCCCAGGGCCCGTTCCCGGGGCCGCCGGGACCGGCCGGCCGACGTGCGGTAAGGTGGCCGTCGTCATGATGCGCGTGCTTCTTCTTAGTCGCCGCAGCGAGGTCTGAAAGCCGGACCCCCTCGCTGCGGAGTTCGTGCGTGCGCCCGGCGCCCACCTCACGCCCCACGCGGCAAGCACAGCGAGAGAGACCATGACCAATCTGAGCAACACCAGCAACCAGCAGACCAGCTCCGGCATGCCGGTCGAGCGCTACACCGCGTTCGTGCCCGTCGACGTACCCGATCGGACCTGGCCGACCAAGAAGATCACGCACGCGCCGCGATGGCTGTCCACCGACCTGCGCGACGGCAACCAGGCGCTGATCGACCCGATGACCCCCGCCCGCAAGCTGATGATGTTCGAGCTGCTGGTGAAGATGGGCTACAAGGAGATCGAGGTCGGCTTCCCCAGCGCCAGCCAGACCGACTTCGACTTCGTCCGCAAGCTGATCGAGGAGGACCGGGTCCCCGACGACGTCCAGATCTCGGTGCTGACCCAGGCCCGCGAGGACCTGATCGAGCGGACCGTGCAGTCGCTGGTGGGTGCGCCGCGGGCGACGGTCCACCTCTACAACGCCACCGCGCCGCTGTTTCGCCGGGTCGTCTTCGGGGTGACGCCACAGGAGTGCATCGGCATCGCCACCCGCGGCACCGAGCTGGTGATGAAGTACGCCGAGAACCTGCTCGGCGACATCGTCGGCAGCCAGGACTTCGGCTACCAGTACAGCCCCGAGATCTTCACCCAGACCCCGACCGACTTCGCGCTCGAGGTCTGTGAGCGGGTCTCCGACGTATGGCAGCCCGAGCCCGGCCGCGAGATCATCCTCAACCTGCCTGCCACCGTCGAGATGTCGACGCCGAACACCTACGCCGACCAGATCGAGTACTTCGGCCGCCACCTGACCCGTCGGGAGGTGTCGGCGGTGAGTCTGCACCCGCACAACGACCGCGGCACCGCCGTCGCGGCCACCGAGCTGGCCCTGATGGCCGGCGCGGACCGGGTGGAGGGCTGCCTGTTCGGCCACGGCGAGCGGACCGGCAACGTCGACCTGGTCACGCTCGGCATGAACCTGTTCAGCCAGGGCATCGACCCGCAGATCGACTTCTCCGACATCGACGAGATCCGTCGCACCGTCGAGTACGCCACCAATCTGCCGGTCCACCCGCGCCACCCCTACGCGGGCGACCTGGTCTACACCGCTTTCTCCGGCTCCCACCAGGACGCCATCAAGAAGGGCCTGGAGGACCTGGAGCGGATCGCCGCCGAGCGCGGCATCCCCGTCGGCGAGGTCCCGTGGGAGGCGCCGTACCTGCCGATCGACCCCAAGGACGTCGGCCGCACCTACGAGGCGGTCATCCGGGTCAACAGCCAGTCCGGCAAGGGCGGGGTCGCCTACGTGCTGAAGTCCGAGCACAAGCTCGACCTGCCGCGCCGCGCCCAGATCGAGTTCAGCCGGGTCATCCAGCAGCACACCGACGCCGAGGGCGGCGAGGTCTCACCCGACCAGATCTGGTCGATCTTCCGCGCCGAGTATCTGGAGAAGGAGACCCCGCTCAAGCTCAACTCGGTCCACACCTCCTCGGCCGCCGGCACGACGGACGCGCTCGACGTCAACGTGTACGTCGACGGGGAGCTGCACTCCCTGCACGGCCAGGGCAACGGCCCGATCGCCGCCTTCGTGGAGGCGCTCAACGAGATCCGCGAGGACTGGGACATCCGGGTGCTTGACTACGCCGAGCACGCGCTGTCCGCGGGGGGCGACGCGCTCGCCGCGGCGTACGTCGAGTGCTCGGTCGACGGTGCCATCTACTGGGGCGTCGGGATCGACGCCAACATCGTGACCGCGTCGCTCAAGGCCGTGATCAGCGCGGTCAACCGCGCCGGCTGACACGCCCGATGTCGGGCTGGCCCGACCATGAACCGGCCAGGCGGCCGGATCGTGGTCGGGCCGCGTCGTTCCTAGCGTTGACGCCATGAGCGATGCACCGACCGCGCGGCTGCGCGAGGATGTCCCCGTGGCCACCCTTTCCCCCGACCCAGGGCCGGCTGCGCCGACAGGGCTGACAGGGCCGGCAGGACCGGCCCGGATCGGGCCGGTCAGCCGGGTGCTGCGCGAGACCGGCTACGCGATCTCGGCGTTCCCGCTGGCCTGGTTCTTCTTCTGTCTGGTCGTGACGGGACTGTCGCTCTCCGCGGGGCTGATCGTGCTCCTCGGCGGTGTCTTGGTGCTCTCCGCGACCGTCTACCTCGCTCGCGGCAACGCGGTGGTGGAGCGACTGCGGCTACGCGACCTGCTGCTGCGCCCGGTCCGGATGCCCGCCTACCTCACGCCCCGGCGGGACCAGGGCTTCTGGCGTCGCGCGACCGGCCCGCTGCGCGACCCGCAGTCCTGGCTCGACCTGCTGTGGTCGCTGGTCTCGCCGATCACCGCCAGCATCGCGTTCGTCGTGGCGGTGTCCTGGTGGGCCGCGGCGCTGGGTGGGCTGAGCTACTGGTTCTGGCAGCGCTACATCCCCTACAGCCCCGACGAGCACGGCCTGGCCTGGGCGCTCGGCTTCGGCAACGGGCGTACGGCGGAGAGCTGGACCGACCTGGTGGTGGGGATCCTGTTCGCGCTGACGTTGCCGTTCGCGATCCGCGCCGCGACGCTGCTGCACAGCGGCCTGGCCCGGCTGATGCTGTGCAGCCGCGCCGAGCTGCAGCACGAGGTCGCCCAGGTGACCCGCGGCCGGGACGCCGCCCGCGAGGCCGAGGCGACGTCGCTGCGCCGGCTGGAGCGCGATATCCATGACGGGCCGCAGCAGCGGCTGGTCCGGCTCACCATGGATCTCGGCCGGGCCCGGCATCGCCTCGCCGAGGACCCCGAGGGCGCGGCCGCGATCATCGACGGGGCGCTCGCCCAGGCGCAGGAGACCGTCGCCGAGCTGCGCTCGCTCTCCCGGGGCGTCGCTCCGCCGCTGCTGGTGGACCGCGGGCTGGAGGCCGCGGTGGCGGAGATGCTCGGGCAGTCGCCGGTCCCGGTCACCGCGCACGTCGACGTACCGGAGGGGTTGGCACCGCACGTGGAGACGGCCGCCTACTTCGTGGTCGCCGAGGCGATGACCAACGTCGCCAAGCACAGCGGTGCCTCCTCGGCCACGGTGAACATCGTGCGGGCCGGCGACCAGCTGCAGATCGGAGTGGGCGACGACGGTGTCGGCGGCGCGCACCTGGCCAAGGGGCTCGGCCTGGCCGGGCTACGGCAGCGCCTGGCGGCGGTGGACGGCACGCTCCACGTCGACTCGCCGGTCGGCGGCCCCACCATCGTGGTCGCCTCGATCCCTCTAGGGTCTGACACGTGAGAGTGGTGGTCGCCGACGACTCGGTGCTGCTGCGCGAGGGGCTTCAACTGCTGCTCGTCGAGGCGGGACACGAGATCGTCGCGGCGGTCGGCGACGGCCCGGCGTACGTCGATGCGATGCTCGGACACCGCCCGGACCTCGGCATCGTCGACGTGCGGATGCCGCCCAGCCACACCGACGAGGGGCTGCGCGCCGCGGTCGAGGTGCGCCGTCGCTGGCCGGAGGCGCGGATGCTGGTGCTGTCGCAGTACGTCGAGTCCTCCTACGCCGAGGAGCTGCTCGGCGGCGGCGACGGCGGGGTGGGCTATCTGCTCAAGGACCGGGTCGGGGACCTGACGGCGTTCCTGCGGGCGCTCGACGAGGTTGCGGCCGGCGGGACGGTGCTCGATCCCTTGGTCGTCCGTCAGCTGATGACCCGGCGGCACGACCCGGTCGAGCAGCTCACCCCGCGCGAGCGTGAGGTGCTCTCCCTGATGGCGGAGGGCCGCTCGAACGCCGCGATCGCCGAGGCGCTCACCGTGACGCCCGCGGCGGTCGAGAAGCACACCCAGCGGATCTTCGCCAAGCTCGGCCTCTACCCCGACGACTCGGCGGCGCACCGGCGGGTGGCGGCGGTGCTGCGCTATCTGCGTAGCTGACGCACCGCCCTAGACCCGCACCGTGACGTGGTACTCGCGGTGGTGATCCGTCGCGCTGGTGTGCACCGCACGGTAGCCGTGCGGCCGCAGCCCCGGCGTGGCGAACATCTGGTCGATGATCGTGCCCACGTGCCGGCACCGGTCGGCGGTCACCAGCGGGCTCAGCAGGCCGGCGCGCGTGAACGTGCACGCCGGCGTCCACTCGCCGTTGAAGTCGCCGGCGACGACCACCTGCCAGCTCGGATGCTGACGCTGCAACCGCTGGACGCGGGCCAGCTCCTTGGCCAGGTCGAGCGCGCGCCAGCGCGCCGACGTGCTCAGCTTCGGGTTGTGCACCGGGATCACCGCGACGATGCCGCCGCTGACCCGGTCGCGCAGCACCGGGATGGCGGTGTGGATCCGCTGGCCCTGTGTGTAGCGCGTGGTCATCGACCGGGTGTCGACCAGGGTGAACGCCGAGCGGCGGTAGAAGACCACGTTGTCGAGCTGGTTGTGCCCGGTGACCAGTGCGTACGTCGAGCCCGCGAACCGCAGGAAGTCCGCCCGCTGGTCCGGCTCGGTCTCGGCGAAGACGCCGAAGTCGATCGCCGCCGCGCGCAGGTGCTCGACGTTCAGGTGCATCCGGGAGGTGGCGGTGCGGTGGGCCCGAGCGCCGGCGGTGGAGCGCAGTGCGTTCATCCAGAAGAAGCGCCGGGCCTGCGTCGGGCGGTGGTCATCGCCCTGGTCCGCGGTCGCCGCCGGGGCCGACACGGCGGTCGACACCAGCAGGATGAGGAGCGCCAGCAGGGCAGCCGGGAGGGTCGTCGTACGCCGGTGCATGTCGGGCGTTATCGAAGCAGGTGCCGGTGACGAGCGGGTGACCGGGGTCAGTGCTTCGCGCGAACCGCGTGCCGCAGCTGGGTGGCCGAGTTGCGGATCACGTCGCCGATCAGCTCGGTGGTGCGCGGGTCGTCCAGCGCTCCGTCGACGATGCGCAGCACGGTGTCGGCGACCATCTGCACGATCTCGTCGTGGAAGGGGACGTAGCGCAGCTTGCCGGTGGTCGGGTCCTGCCGGACCAGGTCCAGCACCAGCGCCTCGAGCTCGTCATGGTTCTCGTCCAGGGCGGCCTTGATGTTGGCGGCGTACGTCCCGATCTCGATGACGTCGATGACCTCGTCGAGCACCGCGACGGTGATCGGACGCTTGATCGCGTCCACGATCGGGTCGGTGAAGTGCACGATCAGCGCGGCGGTGATCTTGTCGCCGAAGACGTTGTCGGTGCGGTCGACCACACGCACCACGCGTGCCGCCAGCACCAGCCACAGCACCCAGTGCCACTCGCCGACGTCGGGCACGGCCAGCGGGAACAGCGCCGGCACCTCCCACCAGTGCCTGCGCAGATAGCGCCAGCCGATCCGGAAGCGCAGCCAGCGCCAGCAGATCGAGAGCCCCAGGAGGACGACGAGCACCAGGTCGGTGGTCTCCAGGCCGTGGTGCCAGCGGTGGTCGTGCGGCTCGAAGAAGAGCAGCCAGACGTTGGTCGCGAGCGCCAGCCAGGTCAGCAGGACCAGGAACCAGTCGGTGAGGCTGCGACGCCGGCCGCTGATGTAGGTGAGCAGCTCGTGGACGTCGTGCTGCGGCGCGGCTGTCGTGGGTCCCCCGGTCATGCAGCGCAGAATAGGAGACGTGCCCCTCTACCGCGACGAGGCGATCGTGCTGCGCACCCACAAGCTGGGTGAGGCCGACCGCATCATCACCCTGCTGACGCGCCAGCACGGCCGGGTGCGTGCGGTGGCCAAGGGGGTACGGCGGACCACCTCGAAGTTCGGGGCGCGGCTGGAGCCGTTCACCCATGTCGACCTGCAACTGGCCGAGGGCCGCAACCTCGACACCATCACCCAGGCCGAGACGCTGACCCTGTTCCATGCCGGGATCGGGCAGGACTACGAACGCTACACCGCCGGCACGGCGATGCTGGAGACGGCCGAGCGGCTGGCGACCGAGGAGCGGGTGCCGGCGGTGCAGCAGTTCCTGCTGCTGGTCGGCGGGCTGCGGGCGCTGACCTCCGGCGACGGCCGTGGCGCCGGCCAGGTGCTCGACTCCTATCTACTGCGCTCGCTCGCGGTGGCCGGCTACGCGCCGTCGTTCGAGCACTGTGCGCGTTGTGGGGCGGTGCCGGGTCCCGGGGCAGGCCCGCACCGCTGGTTCAACGCCTCGATGGGCGGGATGCTCTGCGCCACCTGCCGAGTGCCGGGATCGGCCTCGCCCGCGCCGGAGACGATCACGCTGCTCGGCGCGCTGCTCGCGGGGGACTGGTCGGCGGTGGCCGCCAGCGACGAGCGGGCTCGGCGCGAGGCCAGCGGCGTGGTGGCGGCGTACCTCGCCTGGCATCTCGAGCGGGGGCTGCGCTCCCTGGAGTATGTGGAACGCTAGGCGCTCGTGACCTACCGCAAGCCCACGCCCCATCCGTCGGGCGCCACGCCTCCGCCGATCCCGCCGGAGCTGGTGCCGCAGCACGTCGCGATCATCATGGACGGCAACGGACGCTGGGCGAAGGAGCGCGGGCTGCCGCGCACCAAGGGTCACGAGGCGGGGGAGCACTCGCTGTTCGACGTCGTCGAGGGCGCCATCGAGCTCGGCGTCAAGGCGATCAGCGCCTATGCGTTCTCCACCGAGAACTGGTCGCGCTCGCCCGACGAGGTGAAGTTCCTGATGGGCTTCAACCGGGACGTGATCCGGCGTCGCCGTGACGAGATGAACGAGCTCGGTGTGCGGGTGCGCTGGGCGGGCCGGGCACCGCGGCTGTGGCGCAGTGTGATCAAGGAGCTGCGCGTCGCCGAGGAGATGACCAAGGACAACGACGTCTGCACGCTGACCATGTGCGTGAACTACGGCGGTCGGGCCGAGGTGGCCGACGCCGCCCGCCGGATGGCCGAGGACGTCGCCGCCGGCAGGCTGCGGCCGGGCCGGGTCGATGAGAAGACGTTCGCCAGCTACCTCTACGTCCCCGAGCTGCCCGACGTCGACCTGGTGTGGCGCTCCAGCGGCGAGCAGCGGCTGTCCAACTTCATGCTGTGGCAGGCGTCGTACGCCGAGTTCGTCTTCACCGACGTGCTGTGGCCCGACGTGGACCGGCGCCATCTGTGGGCGGCCTGCGAGACCTACGCCCGCCGGGACCGGCGCTACGGCGGGGCGATCCCCAACCAGGTCTGACCCTCGGGTGGCTCATCGAGGTATGCAGCTCAACCGTCGCTTCCCCAGTGGAGTTCCGCGTGGGATGTGGTGGTTCCTGCATAACTCGACGACCACGCAGCCCGGCCGCTCAGCGGCAGGAGGGGCAGGTCCCGAAGATCTCCAGCGTGTGGGAGACCTCGGCGTACCCGTGCTCCTCGGCGATGCTGCGGGTCCACCGCTCCACCGCGGGGCCCTCGACCTCGATGGTGCGACCGCAGCCGCGGCAGACCAGGTGATGGTGGTGCGACTCCGAGCAGCGTCGGTAGATCGCCTCACCGTCCTCGGTGCGCATCATGTCCACCTCGCCGGCCTCGGCGAGCCGGGTCAGGGTGCGGTAGACGGTGGCCAGTCCGACCGCGCCGCCGAGGCGCTCGTGGATCTCCTGCGCGGAGTGGAAGCCGGAGGCGCCGGCCAGCGCCTCGGCCACGGCCCGACGCTGCCTGGTCGGCCGCCCTCCGGTGGCGGGCGTCTCAGTCATGCTCGGGGTGCTCCTCGTGCGGGATCACGTTTGCGCCGCGGTCGATGTGCACGTGGTCTTCGTGGTGGTGGATGCCGTGCTCGGCGTCGAGTTCGGCGTGCTGGCGCTGCAGCCTGCTGTTGACGTAGGTCTTCACCATCGGCCACAGCAGGCCGAGCAGGAGGCCGTCGAGCAGGATCGTCAGGGTGATCTCGACGGCGCAGTGGGCCGGGTCGGACAGGATGTGCCAGTAGGCCTGGAAGAAGTTGTCGCCGGGATGCTCGTCGAGCGGGATGAGGAGTGCGGCCAGCATGACAACGATTCTCAGGTGTAATGAGAACCATTGCCAAATCGCGCCGTGGCGCCGTATCTCCGCGCACGCCGGCGCGGCCGCCGGATAGGGTGTGCCCACGCGCCGCAAGCCGGTGGTGCGAACCCAGGACGCAGAAGGAACATCCCGTGGCCAAGCCGCCCACCTCGACCGTCGACCACGTCGTCTCCCTGGCCAAGCGCCGAGGCTTCGTCTACCCGTGCGGCGAGATCTACGGCGGCACCCGCAGCGCCTGGGACTACGGGCCGCTCGGCGTGGAGCTGAAGGAGAACATCAAGCGCCAGTGGTGGAAGGCCATGGTGCAGACCCGCGACGACGTCGTGGGCCTCGACTCCAGCGTGATCCTGCCGCGCCAGACCTGGGAGGCGTCCGGCCACGTCGAGACGTTCACCGACCCGCTGACGGAGTGCCAGAGCTGCCACAAGCGGTTCCGCTTCGACCACCTGCAGGAGGCGTACGCCGAGAAGAAGGGCCTGGACGACCCGGACGCGGTCGACCCGGCCGACATCGCGTGCCCGAACTGCGGCACCCGCGGCGCCTGGACCGAGCCGCGCCAGTTCTCCGGCCTGCTCAAGACCTACCTGGGCGTGATCGAGGACGAGTCCGGGCTGCACTACCTGCGTCCGGAGACCGCGCAGGGCATCTTCCTCAACTTCGCCAACGTGGTGACGTCCCAGCGGATGAAGCCGCCGTTCGGCATCGCCCAGATTGGCAAGTCCTTCCGCAACGAGATCACGCCGGGCAACTTCATCTTCCGCACCCGTGAGTTCGAGCAGATGGAGATGGAGTTCTTCGTCAAGCCGGGTGAGGACGAGGAGTGGCACCAGTACTGGATCGATACCCGCACCGCCTGGTATACCGACCTCGGCATCAACCCGGAGAACCTGCGGCACTACGAGCACGCCAAGGAGAAGCTCTCCCACTACTCCAAGCGCACCGTCGACATCGAGTACCGGTTCAACTTCGCCGGCTCGGAGTGGGGCGAGCTGGAGGGTGTGGCCAACCGCACCGACTTCGACCTGTCGACGCATGCCAAGCACAGTGGGGCCGACCTGTCCTACTTCGACCAGGCCAACAACGAGCGCTACGTGCCCTACGTCATCGAGCCCGCGGCGGGCCTGTCGCGGTCGCTGATGACGTTCCTGGTCGACGCCTACACCGAGGACGAGGCGCCCAACACCAAGGGCGGCGTGGACAAGCGCGTCGTGCTCCGCCTCGACAAGCGGCTCGCCCCGATCAAGATCGCGGTCCTGCCGCTGTCTCGCAACGCCGACCTCTCGCCGAAGGCCAAGGACCTGGCCGCCGACCTGCGCCGCAACTGGATGGTCGACTTCGACGACTCCGGCGCGATCGGCCGCCGCTACCGGCGCCAGGACGAGATCGGCACGCCGTACTGCGTCACCGTCGACTTCGAGACGCTCGAGGACCAGGCCGTCACCGTGCGCGAGCGCGACTCGATGGCCCAGGAGCGGATCTCCCTCGACCGGATCGGCGCCTACTTCGCCGAGAAGTTCCTGGACTGAGCCATGGCGGGGGCGCGTCGGCTCGCGGCCGTGGTCGGTGGTCTGTTCCTGTGCGGTACGGCGCTGGCCGGGTGCGGCTCCAGCTCCCACCACGCCGCCCCGAGCCCGAGCCCCTCGGCTAGCAGCGGCGATGCCGGCGGCGTGGCCTCCGGCTACCCGTCCGTCTCCACCGCGCCCGGTGTCGCCCTGACCGCGCCGGGCAAGGCGCTCCAGGTGGGCGAGACGGCGACGGTGGCCTGGCAGCCGGCGCAGCACGTCACCGGCGTGCTCGGCCTGACCGTGACGGGCCTGGAGCGGACCAGCTTCGAGCAGTCGTTCAAGGGGTGGGAGCTGGACGACGCCACCAAGAGCAACGCGCCGTACTTCGTCACCGCGACCGTGCGCAACGACGGCACCACCGACCTGGGCGGCCGCCCGGTGCCGCTCTACGGGCTGGCCGCGTCCGGTGCGCTGGTGGAGGCCTCCAGCTTCGCCACCGACTTCAAGCCGTGTCAGCCGTCGGTGCTGCCGACGCCGTTCCCCGCCGGCGCCAGCGCGCAGGTGTGTCTGGTCTTCCTGATCCCGAACGGCGGCGCCCTCGATGGCGTCAGCTTCCGGCCCAGCCAGGCCTTCGACCCGATCACGTGGTCGGGGCTGGTCAGCTCGCTGCCGAGCCCGAGCGCCGCCGGCAAGAGCCCCGCCGGCAAGAGCCCCTCCGCCAAGAGCCCCGGCGGCAAGAGCCCCGGCGCCAAAGTGTCACCGTGACACTTTGCGCGTCCGGTGACACTTCAGATCTGTCACTCTCGACGCGAACTGTCACGGTGACAGTTTGGCGGGTGCCGGCCGGCCGGACGGGTGGCGGCTGGCCGCTGATTCGGCACGCGGGCCGGCAACCCCGACAATGGGAGGCATGCTGCGTCTCGGCCCCCTTGAGGTGAGCACCCCCGTGGTGCTCGCTCCGATGGCGGGTGTCACGAACGCCGCGTTCCGCCGGTTGTGTGCCGAGCAGGGCGCCGGGCTCTACGTGTGCGAGATGATCACCTCGCGCGGCCTGGTCGAGGGCGACCAGCACACCAAGGACATGCTGGTCTTCGACGAGCTCGAGACCACCCGGTCGGTGCAGCTGTACGGCACCGACCCGGTCTACGTCGGCAAGGCCACCGAGATCCTGTGCGCCGAGTACGGCGTGGCCCACGTCGACCTCAACTTCGGCTGCCCGGTGCCCAAGGTCACCCGCAAGGGCGGCGGGGGAGCGCTGCCGTGGAAGCGCAATCTCCTGGGGCAGATCCTCGAGCACGCGGTGGCAGCCGCCGCGCCGTACGGTGTGCCGGTCACGATGAAGACCCGCAAGGGCATCGACGCGGACCACCTCACGTTCCTCGACGCCGGCCGGATCGCCGAGGAGAGCGGGGTGGCGGCGATCGCGCTGCACGGCCGCACCGTCTCCCAGGCATACTCCGGCGTGGCCGACTGGGACGCCATCGCCGAGCTCAAGGCCGCGGTGACCACGATCCCGGTGCTCGGCAACGGCGACATCTGGGAGGCCGCCGACGCAGTGCGAATGGTGGCCGAGACCGGCGTCGACGGGGTGGTCATCGGGCGTGGCTGCCTGGGCCGGCCATGGCTGTTCCGCGACCTGGCCGCGGCGTTCGCCGGCGAGAGCGTGGCGACGCTCCCGACGCTGGGGGAGGTCGCCGCCATGATGCGTCGGCACGCCGAGTTGCTGTGCGAGCACATGGGCGAGGAGCGGGGCTGCAAGGAATTCCGCAAGCACGTCGGCTGGTATCTCAAGGGCTTCCGCGCCGGCGGCGAGATGCGCCGCAGCCTGGGCCTGGTGGGCACCCTCGCCGACCTCGACCGGCTGCTGGCCGACCTCGACCCGGCCGAGCCGTTCCCGGTCTCCGAGCTGGGCGCTCCGCGCGGGCGCCAGGGCTCTCCGCGGGAGAAGGTCGTGCTGCCCGAGGGGTGGCTGGACGACACCGACGGCGTGGGCTGCGTGATCGCCGAGGACACCGTCTCGGGCGGTTGAACGCCCGACCCTGATTGGGCGCCCTCGCCGAGGGTGTGTTCTACTCGACGGACGCGCCGGACCGTTTCGGGGTCGGCGGCGCCGCCCGTGTCAGCTAGCAGCAAAGGATCAGCGCTGTGGCCGAAGGTCGCCACAAGCGGGACACCGATGCCCGCCGCTCCCCGCGTCGTACCCGTCTTCCCCTCATCGCCGCACCCGTCGCCCTGGCCGTGACCGGCGGCGCCGTCGTCCTCGGCATGGGTCTCAACGGCGGCACCGCCCTGGTCGCCCACGACGCCGGGCAGGACCTGACCCGAGTGGCCCCGAACACCACTCCCGTCTCCACCACGCCGACGCCCACGGCGATGCCGACCCCGACCCGCGCACCCGTCGCCTCGCGCTCGGAGTCGCGCACCAAGATGTACGCCGACGTCGACCTCAACCTGTGGACCAAACCCGGTGATGCGGCCGACCTCGCCGGAGAGCTCCAGGCGGGCGACAAGGCGCTGGTCACCGGCACCACCCGCAGCGGCCGGATGCAGGTCGTCGTCGACGGTGTCACCCGCTGGGTCACGCCCGGGCACCTGTCGACCGACAAGCCGGACCCCGCCGACGGCGCCCTCTCCGACGCGCCCTGCCCCGACGGCAGCGTCGAGAACCGGCTCAAGCCGGAGACCGTCCGGCTCTATCGCGCGGTGTGCCACGCCTTCCCGCAGGTGCAGCACTACCTCGGCTGGGGGCCGCGCTCGGAGCACGACACCGGCAACGCCATCGACGTGATGGTGTACGGCGACAAGGCCCTCGGCGACCGGATCGCCGCCTGGGCCCAGGCGCACGCGGCCCAGCTCGACCTCTACGACATCCTCTGGTATCACCGGATCTGGACGCCGGTGCGTGCTTCCGAGGGCTGGCGGACCTTCGCCGACCGTGGCTCCGCGACCGCGAACCACATGGACCACGTCCACCTCGGCACCAACTGATCGCCACGCGGCGCAGCGTCACCGGCGTTCGTCGCTCGACGATCCACCTTGTCGGAGGTGACCGCTAGTGTCGGCGGTGATGGATGCCCTCTACGACGCGCACGACAGCGAGCGCCGGGTCGCCGAGCCCCCGAAGCGGGTGGCGGCCCCCGAGCGCACGCCGTTCGAGCGCGACCGCGCCCGGGTGGTGCATGCGGCCAGCTCGCGCCGGCTGGCGGCCAAGACCCAGGTGGTGGGGCCGCAGTCGGACGACTTCGTCCGCAACCGACTCACCCACAGCCTCGAGGTCGCCCAGGTCGCCCGCGACGTCTCCCGGGCGCTGGGCAGCCAGCCCGACATCGCCGAGACCGCGGCGCTGGCGCACGACCTGGGCCATCCGCCGTTCGGCCACAACGGCGAGGAGGTGCTGGCCCGGCTGGCCGCCGACGCGGGCGGCTTCGAGGGCAACGCGCAGACCCTGCGCATCCTCACCAGGCTGGAGGCCAAGACGTTCGACGAGGCGGGCGAGTCGGTCGGGCTCAACCTGACCCGGGCCACCCTCGACGCCTGCACGAAGTACCCGTGGGGGCGCGGCGAGCGGCCGGGCCCGAAGTTCGGGGTGTACGACGACGACCGGCCGGTCTTCGGCTGGCTGCGCGAGGACGCGCCGGGCGGGCGGCGGTGCGTGGAGGCCCAGATCATGGACCTCGCCGACGACGTCGCCTACTGCGTGCACGACGTCGAGGACGGCGTGGTCGCGGGCCGCATCGACCTGACCCGCCTCGACGTCCCCGCCGTAGCGGAGACCACCCGCTCCTGGTACCTCCCGGGCATCACCGACGCCGCCGTCGAGCTCGCTCTCAAGTCGCTGACCACCGTCGGCTCGTGGCCCACGGCCCCGCACGACGGCTCCCGTCGCGGCCTGGCCGCACTGAAGAACCTCACCAGCGATCTGATCGGCCGCTTCTGCGGCGCCGTCCAGCAGGCCACCTTCGCTGCCGCCGAGGGTCCGTTCACCCGTTACCGCGCCGACCTGGTGGTGCCCGAGGAGACCCGGCTGGAGATGGCGGTGCTCAAGGGCATCGCCGCCCACTACGTCATGCAGGCCGACGACCGCGTCGCCCTGATGGCCCGCCAGCGCGAGCTGCTCGCCGAGCTCGTCGCCGTGTTGGTGGACCGTGGCAGCGACGCGCTCGACCGGCCCTACGCCGACGACTGGCGCCGCGCCGCGGACGACCACGCCCGGCTGCGGGTGGTGCTCGACCAGGTGGCCTCGCTGACCGACCTGACCGCCGTCTCCTGGCACCGGCGGCTGGTGAGCGCGCGATGAGCCGGCTGGTCTGGGTGCCCTTCGACCCCGCCGAGCTGGGCGAGGTCCCGGCCGGGCTGCGCTTCGAGACCATCGACCCGACCAAGGACGAGGTCCCCGCCAGCGTGGCCGACGTCGAGGTCTATGTGCCGCCGTACCACATGAGTCCGAGCGTGGCCGACGTGCTGCCGCGGATGACCTCGCTGCGGGTGATCCAGACGCTCTCGGCCGGTGTCGACAGCATCCGGGCCCGGGTGCCCGAGGGCGTGGTGCTGTGCAACGGCCGCGGCATCCACGACACCTCCACCGCCGAGCTCACCGTCGCGCTGACGCTGGCCTCCCTGCGCGAGGTGCCGCGCTATGTCCGTCAGCAGGACCGCGGCGAGTGGCGCCGGGGCTTCACCCAGTCGCTGGCCGACAAGCGCGTGCTGATCGTGGGGTACGGCGCGATCGGGGCAGCGATCGAGTCCCGGTTGACGCCGTTCGAGTGCGAGGTGGTGCGGGTGGCGCGCACCGCCCGCGACGGCGTGCACGCGGTGGCGCAGCTGCCCGAGCTGCTGCCGGACGCCGACGTGGTGGTGTTGATCCTGCCGCTGACCGAGGAGTCCCGGGGCCTGGTCGACGAGGGCTTCCTGGCCCGGATGAAGCAGGGCGCGCTGCTGGTCAACATGGCCCGAGGCGCGATCGTCGACACGGGCGCTCTGGTCGAGGCGCTGCACGCGCACCGGGTCCGGGCGGCTCTCGACGTGGTCGATCCCGAGCCGCTGCCCGCGGACCATCCGCTGTGGCATGCCCCCGGCGTACTCATCTCGCCACACAACGGCGGAGCCAGCAGCGCGATGCGGCCACGCGCCATGCGGCTGGTCCGCGAGCAGCTTGAGCGCTACGTCGCCGGGCGGCCGCTGATCAATGTCATGACCGGTGCCTATTGAGCACGCATAGGATTCAGCGCGTGGCAGGCAGGATCCGCGAGCAGAGCATCCAGGAGGTGCGGGAGAAGGCGCGGATCGATGACGTGGTGGGGCAGTACGTCACGCTCCGCAACGCCGGCGGCGGCTCCTACAAGGGGCTGTGCCCGTTCCACGACGAGAAGTCGCCCAGCTTCAACGTCAACCCCGGTCGCGGTTTCTATCACTGCCTTGCGGCCGAGACGCGGGTGTTGACCTGGGAGGGTCCCCGGGAGATCAAGGATCTCGCCGGCGGCGTCCACCGCGTCCTCAACCGGCACGGCGACTGGGTCGAGGCCCCGTTCAAGTCGTACGGGATCCAGCGCCTCTACAAGATCACCGTGTCCCGGAACCGACAGCGCAAGGAGCTGTTCGCCACCGACGGCCACCGCTGGTTCGTCCGGGCGGGGAAGAACCGCAGGGCGGAGCGGGAGAAGCGGACGCTCGAACTGCGCGCCGGCGACCGGCTCGTTTCGAGCTTCCCGCGCTCGCGGATCCAGCGAACGACGCCGTCGCCGTTCGGCATCGCCCACGGGTTCACCTTCGGGGACGGCACGCGCAGCGGCTCTGGCTCTCTGGCGAAGCTGTGCCCGCCGAAGGACCTAGCCATGCTCAAGTGGTTCCCGAACAGCCACACCACCAGTGATGGCGAGAACCTGCTCGTCCACCACCTGCCGGGCTTCTTCAAGGCGCTGCCACCGATCGACGAGTCGGTGTCGTATCTCTATGGCTGGCTCGCCGGCTACTTCGCGGCCGACGGCTGCGTCGCCGAGGACGGCACGGTCATCGTGAGCTCGGCCGCGCAGGAGAACCTCGAGTTCGTTCGGACGGTCTGCACGCGGCTTGGGATCGCAACGTACGGCATCACGTCCCAGGTGCGTCTCGGCCTCGGCCAGGAGCCCACCGACCTCTATCGGGTGCATCTGGTCAACGAGGACCTGACGCCGAACTTCTTCCTGATCGACGAGCACCGCCGCCGCTTCGAGAGCGCCACCAAGCAGTTCTCCCGGCGCGGTTGGGTGGTGCAGAGCATCGAGGAGACCGACCGGGTCGAGGAGGTCTACTGCGCCGAGGTCGAGGACGGCCATGCCTTCACCCTCGAGGACAACATCCTCACCGGGAACTGCTTCGGCTGCGGCGAGGGCGGCGACGTCATCAGCTTCGTGATGAAGATCGACGGGCTCACCTTCGGCGAGACCGTCGAGCGGCTGGCCGAGAAGTACGGCGTCACCCTGCAGCGCGAGGACGGCGACGGGCCGGCCCCGGAGCGGCGCGGGCCGGCGCGAGGCAAGTTGATCGAGGCGCACAAGGTGGCCGCGGAGTTCTTCGCCGAGCAGCTGCTGACCCCGGCGGCGCTGCCGGCCCGGCAGTTCCTGGCCGAGCGCAGCTTCGACCAGGAGGCCGCCCAGCGCTTCGGCGTCGGCTTCGCGCCCACCGACGGCAAGGTGCTCCACCAACACCTGCGCGGCCGCGGCTTCACCGACGAGGAGCTCGTCGTCGCCGGCCTGGTCCGGCAGAGCGGGTGGAGCGTCTTCCAGGGCCGGCTGGTCTGGCCGATCCGGGAGTCCAGCGGTGACGTGATCGGGTTCGGCGCCCGCAAGCTGTTCGAGGACGACCGGATCGCCGGCAAGTACATCAACACCTCCGAGACGCCGATCTACAAGAAGAACCAGGTGCTCTACGGCATCGACCTGGCCCGCGAGGGCATGCGCAAGACCGGCCAGGCGGTGGTGGTGGAGGGCTACACCGACGTGATGGCCTGCCACCTGTCCGGCGTCACCACCGCGGTGGCCACGTGCGGGACGGCGTTCACACCCGACCACGGCAAGGTGGTGCGCCGGTTCATGGCCGACTTCAGCTCCTCATCGGGCGAGGTCGTCTTCACCTTCGACGGCGACGCCGCCGGCCAGGCCGCGGCGATGAAGGTCTTCGCCGGCGATGAGGGCTTCGCCTCCCAGACCTACGTCGCCGTCGCACCCGACGGGCTCGATCCCTGTGACCTGCGGCTCAAGCACGGCGACGAGGCGGTCCGCGAGCTGGTCGCCGGCCGGCAGCCGCTGTATCGGTTCGTGCTGGGCAACGTGGTGGCCAAGTACGACCTCGACCGTGCCGACGGCCGGGTCGACGCGTTGCGGGAGGGTGCGCGGCTGGTCTCCAGCGTTCGCGATCGCTCGAAGGTCGACGCCTTCGCCCGCGAGCTGGCCAGGATGGTCGGCGTCGATCCGCAGCAGGCTCTCACGGAGGTACGCCGTTCCGTGGCGCGTCGGCCCGCCTCCACCACGACCGCCCCGGCGCCGCAGCAGCCCGCCGGGCCCGATCCGCGCGACCCTCGCTTCGCGCTGGAGCGCGAGACGCTCAAGGTGCTGATCCAACACCCGATGGCGGTCGGTCGGCTGACCGCCGAGATGACCCCCGCCGACTTCATGCACCCCGCCTACCAGGCGGTCTGGGCGCTGATCCAGGCCGCCGGTGGCCCGGGGGCGGGGACCGGCGACCAGGGCTGGGCCGCCAGGTTGGCCGCGGCCGCGCCCACGCCGGCCGTGGCGGGCGTCGTCAGCGCGCTCGCCGTCGAGCCGCTGCCCTCCCGCCGTACCCCCGACGCGGCCTACGTCACCGAACACGTCGTCCGGCTGCTCGAGGCGTCGTTGCAGCGCCAGATCGCCGATGCGCACAGCCGCCTCCAGCGCGCCGATCCCACCGCCGACCCGGACGGCTACCGGGCGCTGTTCGAGGAGCTCGCCGGGCTGGAGCACCAGCGCCGTGCCCTGCGCGACCGGGTCCTCGGTGGCTAGGTCGGCGGGGTTCCTCGCCACCGCGGTCACCGGCGACGGCACCGTCGTCGGTGGGGCGCGCGGCGCGCTGCACGTGGGGGAGCGGGTGCTGCCCTGGGAACGGATCCGGTCGGCCACCTGGGACGCCGACACCGCGACGCTCACCGTGGTGACCGAGGCGGACACGGTGGCGCTGACCTTCGATGGCGGCGCGACCCGGCTGCTGGCCCTGGTGCGGGAGCGGATCACCGCCTCGGTGGTGCTGCAACGGCCGTTCCCGGGCGGCCGCGTGGTCGCGCGCCGCGCACTGACGGGGGAGCGCACCGTGGCGTGGCAGGTGGAGTACGACGCCGACGTACCGTCGCCGCAAGCCGAGGCCGCCGCCACGGCCGCGCTGGCGCAGGCCCGCGCCGACGTCGGGCTTTGAGAGCACTCGAGGCCTGCCCGCGTCTATGCAGGTCAGGCCCCGATTTGCTCCCCCGGTTGGACTCGAACCAACAACCCTGCGATTAACAGTCGCATGCTCTGCCAATTGAGCTACAGGGGATCGCTGTGCAGCGCGGGAAACCTTAGCAAGGTGGGCGACGGCCGTGAAATCGGGGACGGGCCTCGGCCCACCGCCCGTGAGCCGTCGTGGGCGTACCCTTCGACCGGGGCGGCAGCCCGGACGCGGAGTGTCCTGGCCGTGAGTCGGTCACCCGGCCGAGCTGTCGCCCCGCTCGGGTGCCCACTTCTCCGGGCGAAGCATTCGTCTTCGCGAGTACCAATGAATCCCGATCGGGCTGGTAGAGTCGGTGGCGTTGAAGGAAGCAGCGAAGTTCGTGCTTCCCCTCGATCACGCATCGTGGCTCATCTCTTGTTCTTGGTTTCGCCGGCACCGCTGGACATCAGGCGCAGTAATAGATGTCTTCAGCGCCAGCCGGGCGCTACAGAGGCGGTCCGGCCTTACCTCAAGGAACATCAGCATGACTCAAGGCACCGTGAAGTGGTTCAACGCCGAGAAGGGCTTCGGCTTCATCGCCCAGGCCGACGGCGGCGCGGACGTGTTCGTCCACTACTCGGCCATCGCGACCCAGGGCTACAAGTCCCTCGACGAGAACCAGAAGGTCGAGTTCGACCTCACCCAGGGCCCCAAGGGCCCGCAGGCCGAGAACGTCCGGGGTATCTGACCGGATCGCCCCTTGGATGCCCCGTCTCCCTCGTGGAGGCGGGGCGTTCGTCGTTCTGTCGCCGGTGGCGGTGGCCCACGCGGGCTACGCCGTGATGACCCGTTCGGTCCCTGCTGGGCCGACCGATCCCGACCTAGGCTTGAGGCGCACGGCGACCCGCTGGGCCCCGAGAACCCAGCGGCTATCGCCACTCATGCACCTGCTCGGGGGGAGCGGTGCCTGAGGCCAGTAGCCCCCGTTCGCCAGCCCCTACTGGTGGACGGGGGCGCAGCCGGGCCTCCGGCAGCATCGCGCGGGTGGGCCGGGTGGGGCTCGAACCCACGACCCAAGGATTATGAGTCCTCTGCTCTAACCGACTGAGCTACCGGCCCTCGCTGATCCGCGACCCTACCGGGAGGTTTGTGCCGAACGGGGTGGGGGTACTTCGGCCCCGCTTCGTTACGCACGGGGCGTCCTCCGTTGGGATACGACGACAGCGCCCCAGCCGACCACGGGTCGGCTGGGGCGCTGTCATCGCGCGCGCCCGGAGGTCAACGCAGCGCGAGCACCATCCCCACCACGCCCGGCACGACGCCGAGCAGCAGCCAGGGCGTGGCGAGCGTGGCCCGGTGGATGAGCCGACCGAAGCCGATGCCCAGCACGCCGAACGCGGCCGCGATCACGTTGAGCCCGATCCGCGGTCCGATGGCGTCCTCACGGAGGAACAGCGATCCGATGGCGATGCCGACCGCCAGGTGCATGATCGTGAAGACGGCCAGCACCGAGAGCACCCAGCGCTGCACGTTGGTCAGCGACGCGTCGTTGACCGGGCGGACGGGATTGGCCGGATCCATCAGATGCCGGGGCCGCTTCGCCGGGGCAGTGCTGGTCATCGCTCCTCCATAATCTTGGTGTACCAAAAGTTAGCCTACCAAGGGAGTGGCTACACTGGGCCGGTGGCCACCACCATCGAGAACCCGCTGGCGCTGGAGCAGCAGGTCTGCTTCGCCCTGGCGATCGCCTCGCGCAGCGTGATCGCCGTCTACAAGCCGCTGCTGGAGCCGATGGGGCTGACCCATCCGCAGTACCTGGCGATGCTCGCCCTGTGGGAGCACGAGCCGCTCAAGCTCACCGACATGAGCCGGATGCTGCAGCTGGACCCCGGCACGCTCTCGCCGCTGCTCAAGCGGCTCGAGGCGTCAGGGTACGTGCGGCGGGAGAAGGACCCCGGCGACGAGCGGGCGTTGGCCGTGGTGCTCACCCCGCAGGGTCGCGCGCTGCGGGAGCGGGCGCTGGAGATCCCGCCCGCCATCGTCGACCGGCTCGGCATGGACATCGCCGAACTGCGCGAGCTGCATCGCCGGCTCACCGCGGTCATCGCCGCCGCCAGCCCACGCGACGAGGGCTAGCTGCCGCCGGAGATCAGATAGCGGCCGCCGTCGTACACCAGGTCGAGGTGGACCTCCTCGGTGCGCTTGCCCGTGCCGCGCAGCGTGTAGGTGTAGCGGTAGCTGACGCCGAGCGGGTCGAGGCTGGGGGTGATGTCGGTGACGGCGTGGATCTTGGTGACGTTGCCCCAGAACCGTTCATACCCCGACAGCCCGCCGCTAGCGCGCTGGTAGTCGGCGGTCAGCATCGCGAAGCCCTGGCCGGGATCGCCGCTCGCCGCCGAGAGGTACGACGACACGAAGCTGCGGATCCCGTCCTCGGTCGGGCCCGGGGTGGGTGAGGTCGAGGGCGTCTGGGTCGGAGTACCGGCTCCGGCACGCGCGGGTGACCCGTGGTCGGTCCACATCCTGCTCGCGAGGAGGCCGACCCCGATCGCCGCCACCACGACGACCATGGCGACCGCGGGCCACAGCCAGCGGCGCCGCGGCGCCGAGGCGGCGCTGGCTGTGGC
>NZ_DASZUF010000051.1:0-10861 GCF_035547795.1 Nocardioides sp. | reverse complement strand
GAGTGGCTCCACGCCGGCGTCGTCAACCTCGAGGACATCCCCGAGCGCGAGCACGTCGTGCACACCCACGCCTCGGTCACCCGCCGCCAGCAGGTCTTCGGCTACACCGAGGAGGAGCTGCGCGTCCTGCTCGCGCCGATGGCCAACACCGGCGCCGAGCCGATCGGGTCGATGGGCACCGACACCCCGATCGCCGCCCTCAGCGACAAGCCGCGACTGCTCTTCGACTACTTCGCGCAGATGTTCGCCCAGGTGACCAACCCGCCCCTGGACGCCATTCGCGAGGAGCTCGTGACGTCCCTGTCGGGCACCATCGGCCCGGAGGCCAACCTGCTGGAGCCGACGGCGGCCGCCTGCCGCCAGATCGTGCTGCCCTTCCCGGTCTTCGACAACGACGACCTCGCCAAGATCCGCCACATCAACCGCGACGGCGACATGCCCGGCTACATCACCCACGTCAGCCGTGGCCTCTACGAGGTCGAGGGCGGCGGCGAGGCGATGGCCCGCCGCATCGACGAGATCTGTGCCGAGGTGTCCGCGGCGATCGCCGACGGCGCCCGGGTGATCGTGCTCTCGGACCGGCACTGTACGGCCGAGCTGGCGCCGATCCCGTCGCTGCTGCTGACCGGGGCGGTCCACCACCACCTCGTGCGCGAGAAGACCCGCACCCAGGTGGGGCTCCTGGTCGAGGCCGGTGACGTCCGCGAGGTCCACCATGTCGCCCTCCTGATCGGGTACGGCGCCGCCGCGGTCAACCCCTACCTCGCCATGGAGTCGGTCGAGGACCTCGCCTACGAGGGCTACTTCGTCAAGAACGACCCCGAGAAGGCGGTCGCCAACCTGGTCAAGGCGCTCGGCAAGGGCGTCTTGAAGGTGATGTCGAAGATGGGCGTCAGCACGCTGGCGTCGTACACCGGAGCGCAGATCTTCGAGGCCGTCGGCCTGTCCCAGGCCGTGGTCGACAAGTACTTCACCGGCACCACCTCCAAGCTCGGCGGCGTCGAGCTGGACGTGATCGCCGAGGAGGTCGCCCGCCGGCATGCGACGGCGTACCCGCGCAACGGGGTGGCTCCGGCGCACCGGCAGCTGCCGATCGGCGGGGAGTACCAGTGGCGCCGCGAGGGCGAGCCGCACCTGTTCGACCCGGAGACGGTCTTCCGGCTGCAGCACTCCACCCGGCAGGGCCGCTACGACATCTTCAAGCAGTACACGCAGCGGGTGAACGACCAGTCCGAGCGACTGATGACGCTGCGCGGCCTGTTCAAGTTCAAGGGTGCCGAGGAGACCGGTCGTCGGCCGATCCCGATCGAGGAGGTCGAGCCGGTCGAGTCGATCGTGAAGCGGTTCTCCACCGGCGCGATGTCCTACGGCTCCATCTCCAAGGAGGCGCACGAGACCCTCGCGATCGCGATGAACATGCTCGGCGCCAAGTCGAACACCGGCGAGGGCGGCGAGGACGAGGACCGGCTCTACGACCCGTCCCGGCGCAGCGCGATCAAGCAGGTCGCGTCGGGCCGCTTCGGCGTCACGTCGGAGTACCTGACCAACGCCGACGACATCCAGATCAAGATGGCCCAGGGTGCCAAGCCCGGCGAGGGCGGTCAGCTGCCCGGCCACAAGGTCTACCCGTGGGTGGCCAAGACCCGGCACTCCACGCCGGGCGTCGGCCTGATCAGCCCGCCGCCGCACCACGACATCTACTCGATCGAGGACCTCGCGCAGCTGATCCACGACCTGAAGAACGCCAATCCCCAGGCTCGGGTGCACGTCAAGCTGGTCGCCGAGGTCGGCGTCGGCACGGTCGCCGCGGGCGTCTCCAAGGCGCACGCCGACGTGGTGCTCATCTCCGGTCACGACGGCGGCACCGGCGCGTCCCCGCTGACCAGCCTCAAGCACGCCGGCGGTCCCTGGGAGCTCGGCCTGGCCGAGGCGCAGCAGACCCTGCTGCTCAACGGCCTGCGCGATCGGATCGTCGTCCAGACCGACGGCCAGCTCAAGACGGGTCGCGACGTCGTCGTCGCGGCGCTGCTGGGCGCCGAGGAGTTCGGCTTCGCCACGGCCCCGCTGGTGGTCTCCGGCTGCATCCTGATGCGGGTCTGCCACCTCGACACCTGCCCGGTCGGCGTCGCCACCCAGAACCCGGTGCTGCGCGAGCGCTTCACCGGCAAGGCCGAGTACGTCGTGAACTTCTTCCGCTACATCGCCGAGGAGGTCCGCGAGATCCTGGCCGAGCTGGGCTTCCGCTCCATCGAGGAGGCGATCGGCCAGGCCGGCGTACTCGACACGCGGGACGCGATCGACCACTGGAAGGCCGCGGGCCTGGACCTAACGCCGATCTTCCATGTGGTCACCTCGCCGGAGCAGTTCGCCGGCCAGGACCTGCACCACACCAAGGCGCAGGACCACGGCATCGAGCGCTCGCTGGACTACACCACCCTGGTGCCGCTGGCGAAGCCGGCCCTGGAGCACGGCGAGCCGGTGCGCGCCCAGCTCCCGATCCGCAACGTCAACCGCACGGTCGGCACCCTGCTCGGCCACGAGGTGACCAAGCGCTACCGGGGCCAGGGCCTGCCCGACGACACCATCGACATCACGTTCACCGGGTCGGCGGGCCAGTCCTTCGGCGCGTTCCTTCCGCGCGGCATCACGCTGCGGCTGGAGGGCGACGCCAACGACTACGTCGGCAAGGGCCTGTCCGGCGGTCGGATCATCATCCGTCCCGACCGCGCCGCGACGTTCCGGCCCGAGGAGCACATCATCGCCGGCAACACCATCGGGTACGGCGCCACGTCGGGGCAGATGTTCCTGCGCGGCGGCGTCGGTGAGCGGTGCTGCGTGCGCAACTCCGGTGCGACGGTCGTCACCGAGGGCGTGGGCGACCACGGCTGCGAGTACATGACCGGCGGCCGTGTCGTCGTCCTCGGCCGCACCGGGCGCAACTTCGCGGCCGGCATGTCGGGCGGGGTGGCCTACGTACTCGATCTCAAGGAGCAGCGGGTCAACCCCGAGCTCGTCGAGCTCGGCCCGGTCGAGGGCAAGTACGCCGAGGAGCTCCAGCAGCTCGTCCGCGCGCACGCCGAGGAGACCGGCTCGGAGGTGGCCGCCGCCCTGCTGGCCGACTGGCCGACCGCCCTGGCCCGGTTCACTCGGGTCATGCCCAGTGACTACAAGCGGGTCCTCGAGGCTCAGGAGGAGGCCCTCGAGGAGGGGCTTTCCGAGGACGAGGCCGCGGCTCGGATTATGGAGGTTCTCCATGGGTGAGCGAAGCGAGCACATGGACGTTCGACGCAGCATGGCCGCCACGGGTGTGCCGACGAAGGAGGCCACCCATGGCTGACCCGAAGGGTTTCCTCAAGAACGATCGCCAGGTCGCCGACCGCCGTCCCGTCGAGGAGCGGGTGGGGGACTGGAACGAGGTCTATCCCGGCGGCATCGGCCGGGCGCTGCTGCCGATCATCAACACCCAGGCCAGCCGCTGCATGGACTGCGGCATCCCGTTCTGCCACCAGGGCTGCCCGCTGGGCAACATCATCCCGGAGTGGAACGACCTGGTCTGGCGCGACGACTGGGAGGAGGCCAGCGAGCGCCTGCACGCGACCAACAACTTCCCGGAGTTCACCGGCCGCCTCTGCCCGGCCCCGTGCGAGACCGCCTGTGTCCTGGGCATCAACCAGGACCCGGTGACGATCAAGAACATCGAGGTCTCGATCATCGACCGCGCCTGGAGCGACGGCAACGTCAAGCCGCAGCCGCCGGAGTGGCTCTCCGGCAAGACCGTGGCCGTGATCGGCTCGGGTCCGGCCGGTCTGGCCGCCGCCCAGCAGCTCACCCGCGCCGGCCACACCGTCGCGGTCTACGAGCGAGCCGACCGGATCGGCGGGCTGCTGCGCTACGGCATCCCCGAGTTCAAGATGGAGAAGAAGCACCTCGACCGGCGGCTGGAGCAGATGCGCCGCGAGGGGACCGTCTTCCGGGCCGGCGTCGACGTCGGCACGACGCTGACCGGCGCCCAGCTGCGCGAGCGCTACGACGCGGTGGTGCTGGCGGTGGGCTCGACCACGCCGCGCGACCTGCCCATCCCCGGCCGGGAGTTGGGCGGCATCCATCAGGCGATGGAGTTCCTGCCGCAGGCCAACCGGGTGGCGCTGGGTGAGCCTCTGCAGCCCGGCGAGACCCAGATCCGCGCGGACGGCAAGCACGTGGTCATCATCGGTGGCGGTGACACCGGCGCCGACTGTCTCGGTACCTCGATCCGGCAGAACGCCGCCTCGATCACCCAGCTGGAGATCATGCCGCGACCGGCCGATTCCACCGGTCGGGCCGACGACCGGCCGGCCGGCCAGCCGTGGCCGACGTACCCGATGATCTTCCGGGTCTCCTCTGCGCACGAGGAGGGTGGCGAGCGGATCTACGGCGTCTCCACCAAGGAGTTCCTGGGCGACGAGTTCGGCAACGTGCGGGCGCTCAAGCTGGTCGACGTGGTCTTCGAGGCCGGCCGGCTCACCGAGGTCGAGGGCACCGAGCGCGAGATCCCGGCCGAGCTGGTCCTGTTCGCGATGGGCTTCACCGGTCCGGAGCGCTCCGGCCTGGTCGAGCAGCTCGGCGTCGAACTCGACGAGCGCGGCAACATCGCCCGCGACGGCGCGTTCAAGACCTCCGTCGACGGCGTGTACGTCGCCGGCGACGCCGGCCGCGGCCAGTCGCTCATCGTCTGGGCGATCGCCGAGGGTCGGGCCGCGGCCGCGGCGGTCGACGCCAACCAGACCGGGGCGACCACGCTGCCGTCGCCGATCAATCCGACCGACCGGCCCGTGATGGTCTGAGAGGCCGGCGGTCCCGCGCGCGCCAAAGTGTCACCGTGATAGTTCGCGGCGAGGGTGACACATCCGAAATGTCACCCGTCGCGCAAAGTGTCACGGTGACAGTTTGGGGATGGTGGGCGTGGCCTGAGGTCTGTCCGAGACGGGCGCGTTCTCCAGCGATCTCGCTGGAGGACGCGCCCGTTCCGCGTCTCCCGGGCATGGCCGGCGAAGTTACCGGTGGGTCGGTGGACCGGATCCCATTGGAACGATCCAGAGCCGATAGGCTGAGGCCGTGAGGCGTGCGAAGATCGTGTGTACCCTGGGGCCGGCCGTCGGGACCGAGCGCCGTATCCGTGAGCTTGTCTATGCGGGCATGGACGTGGCTCGGCTCAACATGAGCCACGGCAGTCACGAGGAGCACGCCGAGCGCTACCACCTGGTGCGCGCCGCGTCCGACGCCAGCGGCAAGGGCGTCGGCATCTTCGCCGACCTGCAGGGCCCCAAGATCCGGCTCGAGACGTTCGCCGACGGCCCGGTCACGCTGCGCCGCGGCCAGACCTGGACCATCACCACCCGCGACGTGCCCGGCGACGATGTGATCTGCGGGACGACGTACAAGGGCCTGCCCGGCGACGTGAGCGTGGGCGACCCGCTGTTGATCGACGACGGCAAGGTGCGCTTGCGGGTGACCGGCATCGAGAACGGCACCGACGTCGTCACCGAGGTGCTGGTCGGCGGGCCGGTCAGCAACCACAAGGGCATCAACCTGCCCGGCGTCGCGGTCTCGGTGCCGGCGCTGTCGGAGAAGGACGTCGAGGACCTCAAGTTCGCTCTCGACCTGGGCGTGGACATGATCGCGCTCAGCTTCGTGCGCAACGCCAAGGACGCCGACCACGTGCGCGCCATCATGCAGGAGGTCGGCCGTACCGTCCCGATCATCGCGAAGATCGAGAAACCGCAGGCGGTGGACAACCTCGATGAGGTGATCGACGCCTTCGACATGTTCATGGTCGCTCGCGGCGACCTGGGCGTGGAGTGTCCGCTGGAGGAGGTTCCCTTCCTGCAGAAGCGGATCATCGAGAAGGCGCGCCTCAACGCCAAGCCGGTCATCGTCGCCACCCAGATGCTCGACTCCATGGTCGGCAACCCGCAGCCGACCCGCGCGGAGGCCAACGACGTCGCCAACGCCGTCCTGGACGGCGCCGATGCGGTGATGCTCTCCGCCGAGACCAGCGTGGGGGAGTACCCCGTGCACACCGTCGAGACGATGGCCCGCATCATCGTGGCCACCGAGGCGCACGCGTTCGCCGCCGGTGGCACCGGCGTCGGCCACCTCTCGCAGATCAGCTGGGACCCGCACACCCGCTCGGGTGTGATCGCCAAGGCGGCCGAGGAGGTCGCCGAGCGCGTCGGGGCCAAGTACCTGGTCGCGTTCACCACCTCCGGGGACTCCGCCAGGCGCCTGGCCCGGCTGCGCGGTCCCATCCCGCTGCTGGCGTTCACGCCGTTCCCGCTGGTGCGCTCGCAGCTCGCGCTGAGCTGGGGCGTGGAGACGTTCAAGACCGAAGAGGTCGAGCACACCGACGAGATGGTGCGCCAGGTCGATGAGCAACTGCTGGAGATCGGCCGGGTCGAGGAGGGCGACCTGGTGGTGATCATCGCGGGCTCGCCGCCGGGCATCCCCGGCTCCACCAACGCGCTGCGCATCCACCGGATCGGGGACGCGATCAACGAGGTGGCGCCGGCGTACCGAAGGAACTGAGCGTTGTCGGTCCATCGAGGTAGGCAGCAGAACTGACGCTCCCCGCGGCGGGAACACGTCGAGATGGGCGCCGCGGATGTCGTCCTCGACGACAGGCTACGCTTCCGCCGAGGAGGCGGCCACGAGGTACTCGGGATCGCCGACGAGTGGCACGTCCACCGCGCTGACCAGTGACCTCGACCCCTGCCCGGGCATGGTGGGATCCGTCGAGCACTGTTCCCGACATCGACCAGAGATTCCCTGGGATCAAGCTGGCAAGCCAGGAGCGTCCGCGAAACATGGTGCCCCGGGTCGGATTCGAACCGACACTGGATGTGGTTTGAGCACATTGCCTCTGCCGTTGGGCTACCGGGGCTCGGCAGTCGCACAACCTACCGGAGCGGCGGCCTCGGCGCCGAGCCGGGGCCTACCCGGATGCCCTAACCTGTCGCACGTGACCCAGAGCCTGCAGCAGCCCCACCGCGTCGTCATCGCCGAGGACGAGGTCCTGATCCGGATGGACCTGAAGGAGATGCTCACCGAGGAGGGGTACGACGTCGTCGGTGAGGCCGGTGACGGGCAGGAGGCGATCCGGCTCGCCGAGGAGCTGCGGCCCGACCTGGTCATCCTCGACGTGAAGATGCCGATCCTGGACGGCATCGCCGCCGCCGAGCACGTCGCCCGGGAGCGGATTGCGCCGGTGGTGATGCTGACCGCGTTCTCCCAGCGCGAGCTGGTGGAACGGGCCCGGGACGCCGGGGCGATGGCCTATCTGGTCAAGCCGTTCAACGTCAGCGACCTGGTGCCGGCGATCGAGCTGGCGGTGAGCCGCTTCCAGGAGCTCGCCCAGCTCGAGGCCGAGGTGGCAGGGCTGACCGATCGACTGGAGACCCGCAAGGCCGTCGACCGGGCCAAGAGCGTGCTGCAGCAGCAGCTCAGCCTGAGCGAGCCGGACGCGTTCCGCTGGATCCAGAAGACCGCGATGGACCTGCGGCTCTCGATGCGGCAGGTCGCGCAGGGTGTGATCGACCACGGCGTCGGCGAGTCCGCGGAGGGCGGCGCCGCCACCGACGAGACGGCGGGCAGCGTCGACTGACGCTGCCCGCCGTCCGCGGCGTGCCGAAGGCCTCAGGCGACCCCGAGGTAGGCCTCCTTGATGGCCGGGTTGGCCAGCATCTCCCTGCCGGTTCCGGTGTGGGTGATCTGGCCGGTCTCCAGAACGTAGGCCCGGTCGGCGAGAGCGAGCGCCTGGTTGGCGTTCTGCTCCACCAGGAGGACCGTCGTGCCCTGCTCGTTCACCTGTCGGATGATGGCGAACACCTGCCGGATGAACTGCGGTGCCAGCCCCATCGAGGGCTCGTCGAGCAGCAGGATCCGCGGCCGCGACATCAGCGCCCGGCCGATGGCGAGCATCTGCTGCTCGCCCCCGGACATGGTGCCGCCCTTCTGGCTGAGCCGCTCCTTGATCCGCGGGAACAGGTCGAAGACGCGCTCCTGGTCCTCCTTGATCGCCGCCTTGTCCTTGCGGCCGTAGGCGCCCATGTCGAGGTTCTCCAGCACCGTCATGGCCGGGAAGATGCCGCGGCCCTCCGGAGCCAGCGAGATGCCACGCTGGACCCGGCGATGGCCCTTGAGCTTGGTGATGTCCTCGCCGTTGAGCGTGATCGAGCCGCTGGAGAGGGACAACAGCCCCGCCACCGCTCGCATCGTGCTCGTCTTCCCGGCGCCGTTGGCACCGATCAGGGTGACGACCTCGCCCTCCTCGACGCTGATGGTGAGGTCGTCGATGGCCTGGATCCGTCCGTAGTGGACGGACATGTTCTTGATCTCAAGCAGCGCCACCGTCTGCCTCCTCTCCCAGGTACGCCGAGATGACCGCGGGATTCTCGCGGATCTCCTTGGGCCGCCCCTCGGCGAGCAGCTTGCCGAACTCGAGCACCACGATCCGGTCCGTGACGCCCATGACCAGCTTCATGTCGTGCTCGATGAGCAGCACCGTGTAGCCGTCGTCCCGGATGGTCCTGATGAGCTCCATCAGGTTCTCCTTCTCGGCCGGGTTGAAGCCCGCGGCGGGCTCGTCCAGGCACAGGAGCTTCGGGTCGGTGGCCAGGGCGCGGGCGATCTCCAGCCGGCGCTGGTGGCCGTAGGGGAGCGCGCTCGCCTTGGTCATCGCGGCGTCGGCGATGCCGACGAACTCCAGCAGGGCCATGCCGCGGTCGATGCTGCTCTTCTCCTCACGCCGGTGCCGCGGCAGGCCCAGCATGGCGCCGAACAGGCTGGTGCGGTGCCGGGTGTCGAGGCCGACGGCGACGTTCTCCAGCGCCGTCATCTCGCCCCACAGCCGGATGTTCTGGAACGTCCGCGCCAGCCCCATCCGGGTGATGGTGTGCTGCTTCTTGCGCAACAGCGAGACCCCCTCGAGACGGACGTCGCCGCTCGAGGGCTTGTAGACGCCCGTCATCGCGTTGAAGCAGGTGGTCTTGCCGGCACCGTTGGGGCCGATCAGGCCGAGGATCTCACCGCGCTTGATGTCGAAGCTGACCGAGTCCAGCGCCGTCAGGCCCCCGAACTTCACCGACAGGTTGTCGATCTGCACCAGCGTCTCGCCGACGTCGACGGCGATCTCACGCTCCGCCGCCGCCTGTTCGGCAACGGCGGAGTCGAGGGACGGCGGCGCGTCCGGCCGGGCGTCGTCGGGGATGACCTCGGGGATGTCGGGGCTCTGGTCGTCGGTCACGACGCGGTCTCCTTCGTCGCCTGGGGGGCTCGCTGGGCGGTCAGCTCGAGCGTGCGGGCGCGCGCCCGCCTGCCGAACAGCAGCAGGTGCGAGCGGGCCCCGATGAGCCCCTGGGAGCGGAAGATCATCAGCAGCACCAGGGCGACGCCGAAGATCAGGTACTTGTAGTCGGCGATCGAGGTGAACCGGTTCGGGATGTAGGAGACCAGCGCACCGCCGATGACGACGCCGAGCTTGTTGCCCGAGCCGCCGAGGATGACCGCGCACAGGAACAGCACCGAGGTCACCACGTCGAACTTCTGGTTGTTCACGAAGCCGACCTGGCCGGCGAACAGGGCACCGGAGAGACCGCCGATGGCGGCACCGGTGGCGAAGGCCCAGATCTTGAACTTGAAGGTGGGCACGCCCATGATCTCGGCGGCGTCCTCGTCTTCGCGGATCGCGATCCAGGCCCGGCCGACCCGGCTGCGCTCGATGTTCCCCAGCAGGATCATCACCAGGATGATGATGCCCACGGTAAGCATGTACCACGGAGTGCCGTGGTTGTTGGAGAACAGCGGGCCGCCGTCCTGGGTGCCCGGCGGGTGGCCGACCTCCTTGAACCCCTGCTGGCCGCGCATCGCGGGGATGATGGTCGCGAGCAGCCGGATGATCTCACCGAAGCCCAGCGTCACGATCGCCAGATAGTCACCGCGTAGTCGCAGCGTGGGGATGCCGAGGCAGACGCCGAAGGCGACGGTGACCACCATGGCCAGCGGCAGGGTCCACAGGTACGGGATGTGCACGAACGTCGAGTCCGGGCTGGTCCACAGTGCCGCCACGTAGGAGCCGACGGCGAAGAAGCCGACGTACCCCAGGTCGAGCAGACCGGCCTGGCCGACGACGACGTTGAGGCCGAGCGCCACCAGCGCGAACCGGGCCATGTCGAAGCAGGCCAGCGGCCAGTCGTTGCCGGGTTCGGTGGTGATCAGCGGCGGGTTGATCACCGGCAGGAAGAAGACCAGCGCCACGATCGGCACCAGGATCCCCCACTGGGCGACCCGCGGCTGTCGCTCCCACCAGGCGTTGAGGGCGGCGAACCGGCCCGGCCGGTTGGTGTGGGAAGCCTGCTCCTCCAGGCGCTGCTGGGCGCCGCTGGAGCCGAGGACGGGTTCGGTGCTCATGCCCTCACCTTCCCGAGGTCGGAGCCCAGCAGACCTGTCGGCCGGACCATGAGGATGAGCACGAGTACGACGAAGCTGACCACGTCGGTCCATTGCGAGTTGCCCAGCAGGATCTGGCCGTAGTTGCCGATCAGGCCGAGCAGCAGGCCGCCGACGAGCGCGCCGCGGATGTTGCCGATGCCGCCGAGGACGGCGGCGGTGAAGGCCTTGATGCCGAGGACGAACCCGCCGTTGTAGATGACGCCCGAGGGCACCTTCATCACGTAGAACAGCGAGGCCGCACCGGCGAGCAGGCCGCCGATGATGAACGTGGTGACGATGATCCGCTCCCGGTCGACGCCCATCAGGGTCGCGGTGTCGGGGTCCTGGGCGACGGCGCGGATGCCTCGCCCCAGCCGGGTGCGCCGGACGAACTGGT
>NZ_DASZUF010000050.1:0-21459 GCF_035547795.1 Nocardioides sp. | reverse complement strand
GGGACAGAGCCCCGCGGGGTGGTGGGCTTTGAGGTGATCCTCGGTGCCTACGCGTCGCTGCTCTCGATGGCGGCGACCGGGTCAGTATCGCTGGTCTCGTAGAGCTTGGCCATCGACCCCTCGGACAGGTAGCGGCGGTCGCCGGCGATCCACTCGTCGTGCATGTCGATGAGCACCGCGCCAACGAGCCTGATCACGGCGGCGGCGTTGGGAAAGATCCCGACCACGCGGGCGCGGCGCTTGATCTCCTTGTTGACCCGCTCGAGCGGGTTGGTCGACCAGGTCTTGCGCCAGTGCTCGCGCGGGAACGCCGTGAACGCCAGGACCTCGGCCTTCGCCTCGTCCATCAACGGCCCGAGCTTGGGGAACCGGGCGGCGAGCTCGTCACGGGTCTTGTCCCACGCCGCGTGGACATCGGTGGCGGTGGGTTGGGCGAAGATCATCCGGAACGCCGCAGCCACGTAGTCGGCCTGCCCCTTGGGAACGTGCGCGAGCAGGTTGCGGGCGAAGTGGACCCGGCACCGCTGGTGCGCGGTCCCCTGGAACGCCCGCTTCAACGCTTTCACCAGGCCGGAGTGCTGGTCGCTGATCACCAGCTTCACGCCCGCCAGGCCGCGCTGCTTCAGCGACAGCAGGAAGCTGCGCCAGAAGACCTCGTCCTCGCTGTCGCCGACGTCCAGGCCGAGGATCTCCCGCTCACCGGTCGCGGTGACGCCGGTGGCGACGACCACGGCCATCGACACGACCTGTCCGCCCTTGCCGGGGGCGTTGCGGACGTGGAGGTAGGTCGCGTCCAGGTAGACGTAGGGGAACTCGACGTGGTCCAGGGTCCGGGTGCGGAACGCACCGACGGTCTCGTCGAGGTTGGCGCAGATCCGGGAGACCTCGGACTTGGAGACGCCCGTGCCGCCCATCGCCTCCACCAAGTCGTCGACGCTGCGCGTGGAGATGCCGTGGACGTAGGCCTCCATCACCACCGCGTAGAGCGCTTGGTCGATGCGGCGGCGGGGCTCGAGGATGATCGGGAAGAACGACCCCTTGCGCAGCTTGGGGATCCGCAACTCGACGTCGCCGGCGGTGGTGGTCAGCATCCGCGGCCGATGGCCGTTGCGCTCGGCGACGCGGTCCTCGGTGCGCTCATAGGGCGCAGCACCGATCCGTTCGGTTGCTTCGAGCTCGATCAGCTCCTGCAACGCGACCCGGACCGACTCACGGATCAGATCGACGCCATCGCCGGTGCGGAACGCCTCGAGCAACTCGGACAGGGCAGACTGGGGCAAGGCCATCGGTGGATCTCCTTCAGTGTGTCTCTTGGTCGTTTCACACCGAAGATCCCGCCGATGGCCGCCTACGTCTTCACGCCGCGCCGCCAGCCCTCAAACCCCACCACTCCCGGGGACTCTTACTGCGGGCGCGTGGAGTAATCTGACGCGTTCGATCCGATCGGTGAAGGAACGGAACCAAGGATGACGCAGGAGCAGCAGGAGAGCGTGTACGACGCCGCGGCGCTGCAGGAGAAGTGGCGGCCCGTCTGGGAGCGGCTCGAGCCGTTCAAGGCGGGGCTTCGCGAGGGCGCCGAGAAGCGCTATGCGCTCACCATGTTCCCCTACCCCTCCGGTGACCTGCACATGGGCCACGCCGAGGTCTTCGCCCTGCACGACGTGGTGGCGCGGCACTGGTGGCAGCAGGGGTACGACGTCCTCAACCCGATCGGCTGGGACTCCTTCGGGCTGCCCGCCGAGAACGCCGCGATCAAGCGAGACCAGCACCCGGCCGAGTTCACCTACGCCAACATCGAGACCCAGGCGGAGTCGATGCGCCGCTACGGCGTCTCCTTCGACTGGTCGCGCCGGCTGCACACCTCGGACCCGGAGTACTACCGCTGGACCCAGTGGCTGTTCCTGAAGTTCTACGAGCGCGGCCTGGCCTACCGGAAGAACAGCCCGGTCAACTGGTGCCCGAACGACCAGACCGTGCTCGCCAACGAGCAGGTGCTGGCCGACGGCACCTGCGAGCGCTGCGGCGCCGAGGTCACCAAGAAGGAGCTGACGCAGTGGTATTTCAAGACCACTGCCTACGCCCAGGAGCTCTACGACTGCCTCGAGGAGCTGTCCAAGACCTGGATCGGCAAGGTGGTCAACGCCCAGCGCAACTGGATCGGTCGCTCCGAGGGCGCCCACGTCGACTTCGACATCGCCCTGGCCGATGGCACGACGAGGACGGTCACCGTCTTCACCACCCGGCCCGACACGCTGCGTGGCGCCACGTTCATGGTGGTGGCCGCCGACGCCGAGCTGGCCAAGGAGATCGTTGCTCCGGATCAGGCGCAGGCGCTGGAGGACTACCTCGTCGAGGTGCGCAAGGCCTCCGACATCGATCGGCTCGCCACCGACCGCGCGAAGACCGGCGTACCCCTGGGCGTGAGCGCGACCAACCCGCTCACCGGCGACCAGATCCCGGTCTGGGCCGCCGACTACGTGCTGGCCGACTACGGCACCGGCGCCATCATGGCGGTGCCGGCGCACGACGAGCGCGACCGGGAGTTCGCCGAGGTCTTCGGCCTGCCGATCGTGCCGGTGTATGACGCCGACCAGTCCTACGACAAGGACGCCGAGGTCGCCAAGGCGATCGCGGCGCTGGAGGCGTCGGGCCACGGCCAGGGCACGGTCAACTTCCGGCTGCGTGACTGGCTGCTGTCGCGGCAGCGGTTCTGGGGCGCCCCGATCCCGATCGTGCACTGCGGCGAGTGCGGCGAGGTGCCGGTGCCCGAGGCCGAGCTGCCGGTGCGGCTGCCCGACGACGTGAAGGGCGCCGACCTCAAGCCGAAGGGGGTCTCGCCGCTGGCCGCGCTGGCCGACTGGGTCGACGTGCCGTGCCCGCGCTGCGGCAGGCCCGCCAAGCGAGACTCCGACACGATGGACACCTTCGTGGACTCGTCGTGGTACTTCTTCCGCTACCTCTCGCCGGGTGACGACACCGAGGCGTTCTCCAGCCGGCTGGCCGCGGAGTGGGGCCCGGTCGACTTCTACCTGGGTGGCGACGAGCACGCGGTGCTGCACCTGCTCTACGCGCGGTTCTTCACCAAGGTGCTGCGCGACATGGGCCTGATCGACTGGGACGAGCCGTTCTCGGCGTACCTCTCCCAGGGCAAGGTCATCAACGGCGGCCGCAAGATGAGCAAGTCGCTGGGCAACGGCGTCAACCTCTCGGAGATGATCGACGAGTACGGCGTGGACGCGGTCCGGCTGACCCTGGTCTTCGCCAGCCCGCCGGAGGACAACATCGACTGGGCCGACGTGTCGCCCGCGGGGTCGGCGCGCTTCCTGCAGCGTGCCTGGCGGCTGGCCGGCGACGTGACCTCGGCGCCCGGCGTACCCGCCGCGGACGGGGACGTGGCACTGCGCCGGGTCACCCACAAGACGCTGGCCGAGTGCGATCACCTGATCGAGTCCTATCGCTTCAACGTGGTCGTGGCCCGCACCATGGAGCTGGTCAACGCCACCCGCAAGGCGATCGACTCCGGCTGCGGTCCGGCCGACCCGGCCGTGCGGGAGGCGGCCGAGGCGGTGGCGATCCTGCTCTCGCTGGTCGCGCCCTATACGGCCGAGGAGATGTGGGAGCGGCTCGGCCACGAGGCGACCGTGGCGCGGGTGCCCTGGCCGACGGTCGATCCCGAGCTGCTCGTCGACGAGACCGTCACCGCGGTGGTGCAGGTCCGCGGCAAGGTCCGCGCCCGGCTCGAGGTGTCGCCCTCGATCTCCGAGGCCGACCTGGAGGCGGCCGCGCTCGCCGCAGTGGAGCTCGACGGACCGGTGAAGAAGGTCATCGTGCGCGCGCCCAAGCTGGTCAACATCGTGCTCTGACGTCGAGAGGTCACTTTCGGCCCGTCGAGAGGTCACTTTCGGCGGGCCGCGTGGTCACAGGCTGAGCCAGCACACCACCGTCAGCATCGCGATCAGGCCGATGAGCAGGACGAGGCCGAACAGTTCCGGCGGGTCGTCGGCGTCCTCGCGTTCGCGGAAGTCGATCGTCATGGTCCGGCACCTGTACCCCCGGTAGGGTCTGTGCCATGCCTCGCGTCGCGGTCGTCACGGACTCCACCGCGATGGTCCCCGACGACCTGGTCGCCGAGCACGGGATCGTGGTGGTCCCGCTCCAGGTGATCATCGGCGAGGAGTGCTACGAGGAGGGCCTGCCCGAGTCGTCGCCCGCCGCGGTGGTCGCCGCGCTCGCGGACAAGACGCCGGTGTCGACCTCCCGGCCCGCCCCGGAGAAGCTGCGTGAGGTCTATGCGCGACTGGCCGAGCAGGGGTACGACGAGGTCGTGTCCGTGCACGTCTCGGGCGAGATGAGCGGCACGGTCGAGTCGGCGCGGATGGCCGCCCGCGACGCCCCCATCCCGGTGGTGGCGCTCGACACGAGGGCGGTGGGTCCGTGCGTGGGCTTCGCCGTACTCGCAGCGGTGCAGGCGGTCGCCGACGGTGCCTCGGCGAAGGACGCGGCCGCGGCGGCGTTGGCGCGCTCCTCCGCGACTCGGTCGCTGTTCTACGTCGACACGCTGGAGTACCTACGGCGTGGCGGCCGGATCGGGGCGGCCACGGCGCTGCTCGGTTCGGCGCTCGCGGTCAAGCCGCTGCTGACCATCGGCGAGGGCCGCGTCGTACCGCACGAGCGGGTGCGGACGGCTGCGCGGGCGCTGTCGCGGCTCGAGGAGTTGGCGGTCGAGGCGGCGCAGGAGCGGCGGGTCGAGGTGGCCGTCGCACACATGTCCGCACTGGAGCGCGCGCAGACCCTGGTCGACTCGCTCACCGAGCGGCTCGCCGAGCAACTGGCCGCGCCGGTGCGCTGTGGTGAGATCGGCGCCGCGCTCACCGCCCACGTCGGGCCGGGCGTGCTGGCCGTGGTGGTCGCTCCGGCGCTCTGACAGGCCAGGTTCCGTCCACAGCCCACCCCTCCGACCGGCTTCTCCACAGGGGCTGTCGACATCGGTGGGTCCTGTCTGCGCGGCTTCCTAGCGTCGTCGTCATGCGAACCCGAGCCAGCACCGCCCACCAGGAAGCCGTCACCCGCCGGTTGGAGCTGTTGCGCGCCGGCCCCGATCCAGGGGAGTACGACGAGCCCGATCCGGACTGGTGGTCGGGGCACACGCTGGTGCCCGACCTCGATCCAGGACCGCCTCCAGACCCCGCCGTCTCGGCCCTGCCGGTGCCAGGGCGGCACGCGGCTCGGCGGGGCACCCCGATCGAGGCATGGGTCCCCGAGCCGCTGCGCGGCCGGATCGGCCTGGGCCCGTGGCATCTGGTCGTGATCGCGGTGCTGGTCTCCGGCGCGCTGGCGCTGACCTGCGCTCTGCTGGTGTCCCGGCGCTCGTCCGCGGTGGCGGCGAGCCCCACGTCGGCGGCCCGCTCCGCCTCACCGCTGGTGACGCTGCCCGCGACGCCGGCAGAAGCCACAGGGGCGGCGACAGGGGTAGCAACCGGCCTGAGCGTCGCGGCGTCGCCGGCCGCCTCGGGCGGAGCCGTGCCGGCCATGGTGACCGTCGACGTGGAGGGGAAGGTTCGGCGGCCCGGCATCGTGATCGTGCCGGCCGGTTCTCGAGTGACCGACGCGCTCGAGGCGGCCGGCGGCGTACCGCACCGGAAGGCACTGCGTGGCATCAACCTGGCCGCCGTCCTGACCGACGGCCAGCAGATCGTGGTCGGCTCGGGCGCCCCACAGGCCGCCGCGGTCGGCGCTGCGTCCACCACCGGTGCCAGCCCGGCCGGCGACGCGCCGGTCAACCTCAATACCGCGACCGCCGAGCAGTTGGACACGCTGCCAGGCGTCGGCCCGGTCACCGCCCAGTCGATCATCGAGTGGCGCGAGGAGAACGGCGGCTTCACCTCGGTCCAAGAGCTCCTCGAGGTCGACGGGATCGGTCCGGTGACGCTGCAGAAGCTCGCCCCGCACGTGACGGTGTGACCGATGCGCGACCTCCGGCTGCCGCTGCTCGGTGTGGCCGCCTGGGTCGGTGGCCTGGTCGCGGTGCCACTGGTCGCCCGACCGCTGCCGGGGCTGCTCGGCCTGGTGGCCGGTCTGGTCACGCTCGCGATCATCACAGTGCTGGTGGGGCGGCGGCGTCCGGAGGTCCGGCTCACGGCCCTGGCCGCGGGCCTGGTGCTGCTGGCGGTGGTCGCCGCGGCGGGCTTCCGGGCGGCACAGGTCCGGCACAACCCGGTCGTGGACCTGGCCGGCCGCGGTGCCGAGGTGGACGTGGTCTTGACGATCACCTCCGACCCGCGCGCCGTCGTCGAGGCGCACGCCACGCAACAGCTGCTGCGCGGCCAGGTCCGGCGCGTCACCGGTCGCGGCGTCACCTACACGCTGCGCACGCCGGTCGTCCTGCTCGGCGACGCCCCCTGGGCCCGGGTGCCGCTCGGAGCGACCGTCGTCACCTCCGGGCGGCTGGTCCCGGCCGACGACGCCGACGCGTCGGCGCTGCTGCTGGCACGCGACGCCCCGCGGGCGGTGCGCGCCCCGAGCGCCTGGTGGCGCGCCTCCGGGCGGGTGCGGGCATCGCTGCGACAGTCGGTCGCAAGCAGGCCGGCCGCCGAGCGGGCCATCGTCCCGGCGCTGGTCGACGGTGACGAGAGCGGGCTGGACGACGCCCTCGCCGACGACTTCCGCACCACCGGGCTGACCCACCTGCTGGCGGTCTCGGGCACCAACCTGACCCTGGTGGTGGGGTTCCTGCTGCTGGTCGCACGCGGCGTGGGCGTCCGGGGTCGCTGGCTCCATCTGGTCGCGGTGCTCGGCATCGCCGGGTTCGTGCTGCTCGCCCGCACCGAGCCCAGCGTGCTGAGAGCCGCGGCGATGGGTGGCGTCGGCCTGCTCGCCATGGGCCACAACGGTCGCGGTCGTGCCCTGCGCGGGCTGGGGGCGGCGGTGGTCGTGCTGATGCTGGTCGATCCGTCCCTGGCCACGTCGGTCGGGTTCGCCCTCTCGGTGCTGGCCACCGCCGGCATCCTGCTGCTCGGCCCGCCGTGGCGCGATGCGCTCGGCCGGTGGCTGCCGCGCTGGCTCGCGGAGGCGATCGCGGTGCCGGCGGCCGCGCAGCTGGCCTGCACGCCGCTGATCGCGGTGATCTCCGGCCAGGTCAGCCTGGTCGCCGTCGGCGCCAACCTGCTGGCCGAGCCGGCCGTGGGGCCTGCCACGGTGCTCGGCCTCCTCGGCGGCCTGACCGGGCTCGGCTGGTCGTGGCTGGGCCGGTGCTGTGGACTGCTGGCCTCGTGGTGCGTCGGCTGGATCGTCCTGGTCGCCCGGCATGGTGCGGCGCTGCCGACGGCCGCGGTCGACTGGGGGAGCGGACCGCTGGCCGTCGCGGCCCTCGTCGTCCTCACCGTCGCCCTGGGGCTGTGGCTGCCGCGGCTGCTGCGCCGACGCGGGCTCGGTATCGCCTGCTGCATGGCGCTGGTCGTCGTGGTGCTCACCCGGCTGCCGGCCCCGGGCTGGCCGCCGAGCGGCTGGGCCTATGTGGTGTGCGACGTGGGCCAGGGGGACGGCACCGTGCTCTCCACCGGTCCACATCGGGCGATCGTGATCGACGCCGGCCCCGACCCGCGGCCGATGGACGAGTGCCTCGACCGGCTGGGCGTGCGCGAGGTTCAGCTGTTCGTGCTCACCCACTTCCACGCCGACCATGTCGACGGTGTCGACGCCGTCGTGGACGGTCGGCGGGTCGACGCGATCTGGACGACCAGGCTGCAGGATCCACCCGAGGGCGTGGCGCGGCTGCAACAGGCCGCTCGCCGAGCGCGGGTGGTGCCGGTTCCGGCGCCGTACGGCGCGAGCGTGAGCATCGGCGAGGTGACCCTCCAGGTGCTGTGGCCGCTGCCGGACTCTCCGACGATGGGTCCCGGCGACGGCTCGACCGCCAACGGTGCCAGCGTGGTGCTGCTGGCCCAGACCCCCGGCCTGCGGCTGCTGCTGACCGGTGACGTCGAGCCCGACGGTCAGGAGGCGATCGCCCGAGCGCTGCCCGGCCTGCAGGTCGACGTGCTCAAGATCCCACACCACGGCAGTCGCTACCAGGACGAGGACTGGCTGCTCTCACTGCACCCGAAGGTCGCGATCGCGTCTGTGGGTGCCCACAACGACTACGGCCATCCGGCCGCATCGACGCTCGACCCCCTCGCCGAGGCCGGGGTGCGGGTGTTGCGGACCGACCGCGACGGGTCGGTCGCCGTCGTACCGTCCGCCGATGGGCCGCGGGTGGTGACGCATTGAGACGAGACCACCCGCGGCCGCGAGTGTCAGCCCAGCGGCAGCTCGGCCACCTGCATGAAGTGGTCCGAGGCGGCCTGGTCCGCGCTGGTGTAGGCGAGGTTGCGGTACCAGAACGAGCCCTGCGGGCCGTTGAACGTGAGGATCACGTCGCGGCGGAAGGGGCCGGTGGACACCGGGAAGTGGAAGTCGTTCGTGGTCGGGTACGCCTGCCCGGAGATGTTCCTGGTCGCGAACGCGTCGTAGAAACCCGCACTGATGAACGCCCGGTGCACAAGCCCCTTCGGCTTGCTGTAGATCGTGGAGTTGCTGTCACCGGCCACGATGACCTCATGGCCGCCGTCCGAGCTGGCGAGCGCCCGGGCGAGCTGGATCACGTCCGAGGCCTCCTTCGCCCTGCTCTTCTCGTCGGCGGCGCTGTTGCCGCTGTCGAGGTGGATCGACACGTCGAAGAAGCGCTTGTGGGTGGCCTTCTCCTCGAACTCGGCCCACTCCAACCACCGCGGCTGTCCCGAAAGCAGCTGCGCGCCCTGGTTGACGACGGTGTAGAGCGCCGGGTTATAGAGGATCCGGGCGCCCTGGATGCCGGTGATCGCGCCCCCTGCGGTCCGGTAGTAGTCGCCGTTGACGAGCTGGTAACCGGTGTCGGCCGCGATGTCGTGCATCTGGTAGAGGTCGTTCCCGTGCTGGCCGCTGGCCTCCTGCAGGTTCACGATGCCGGCGCCACTGTTGCGGATCGTCGCGGCAACCCGAGGCCGCCGGTTGGCCCAGGAGAACGTGCCCGTGTCGAGGTCCGCGTCACGGACGTTGAAGGTGGCGATGTCCAGGCGATCATTGCCGGTAGGGACCGCGGTCACCGGCGCCTGGATCCAATGCACCGGGCTGCTGCCGCCCTTGAGGCCGTGCTTGCGCTTGGCGTAGACCTTCACGAACGTGTAGTCGCCGGAGGCGGGCGTGACGCCGGGCGCCCGCTTGACCACGACCGACCGCTTCTTGCCCTTCACGTGATAGACGTGCCGGTCGGTGTTGAGCTTGCGCGAGGTGGAAGTGACGATCTTCCAGGGCTTGAAGTTCTTCCTCGGCCCCTTGCCCTTCCAGTGCACCTTGATCCGCCCGTCCGCGGTGTTGGTCAGCTTCACCTTGAGCGGGCCCTTGCCGTTGATGTTCTTGGGGTCGTCGCCCAGCAGGCTGCGCGCCGCCACCGGCGCCGCATGCCGCGTGCCGGCCTGGGCCACATGGGCGTCGGCCGCCGTGATGCCGAGAACGGGGACGGTGAGCGCGATCGCCGCGCCCAGCGCGACGGTGCGGATCGGAACAGACATCAGCACTCCGGATGCTTCGGGGGTGGGGGAGGCGGCCCGCCCTGGGCGCGCCGCCAACAGTCGACCTTAGCGAGTCGGATCCAGCCACGGGCCCGAACGCCGAACCTGACGGAGCGCTGTGGCAGGCTGACGGCATCATGACCAGCACACCTCGACCCGCCGACGTCCTGGCTCGCGTCACGCTGGTGACGGGCAAGGAGGAGTTCCTCAGCGAGCGCACGGTCCGGGCCGTCCGCGCCGCGGTGCGGGAGCACGATCCGGAGGCCGAGTTCTCCGAGACCGTCGCCTCCGACCTGACCCTGGCGACGCTGGGGGAGCTGAGCGCGCCGAGCCTGTTCTCCAGCGTGCGCTGCGTGGTGGTCAGGTCGCTGGAGAACCTGCCCGAGGAGTCGGTCGCTGGCCTCCTCGAGTACGCCGCGGCCCCCGTGGAGGACGTCGCCCTCGTGCTCGTCCACGGCGGCGGCCCCCGAGGCAGCGGCACGCTGGCCAAGCTGCGCAAGCTGGCCGGGGTCACCGAGGTGAAGTCGGCGGAGATCAAGCCGTGGGACCTGCCCAAGTTCGTGGTCGGCGAGTGCCAGGCGCGTGGCGCCCGGATCGACAACGAGGCGGCGGCGGCCCTGGTGCAGGCTGTCGGGGAGAACCTGCGGATGCTCGCCTCCGCCGTCGAGCAGTTGGTCACCGACTTCCCGGGCGTGCGGCTGGGTGAGACCCAGGTGGCGCAGTACTTCGGCGGCCGTGCCGAGGTGAAGAACTTCGAGATCGCCGACGCGATGCTGGCCGGCCGACGGCTGCAGGCGATGGAGGGCGTGCGCTGGGCGATCGAGACCGGCGTCAGCCCGGTCTACCTGCTCAGCAGCGTGGCTGGGCAGCTGCGCACCCTGGCCAACTACGTCGGCGGCAACCGAGGCGGCATCAACCCGTTCCAGCTCAAGAAGCTGCCCGTGGTGGCCCGCGGCTGGAGCGACGCCTCACTGGCCGCCGCGATCCGCGCGGTGGCGCAGGCCGACGCCGACCTCAAGGGCGCCGCCAGCGACCCGGAGTACACCCTCGAGCGGCTGGTCCTGACCCTCGCCGGGCTGCGGGAGCGCTGAATCGGGGGTTCCGCACCCTCGAGTCGTGGGTTCTTCCCGAAAATGACTCATCGGCTGGCGTCTGACGACACCAGCCGATGGGCAAGATCCCCGACTCGAGGGTGCAAGACCCCCGATTCGCGGAGCCTCAGAGAGAGCTGGCCTTCTTGGAGACCGCCGACTTGCGGTTGGCGGCCTGGTTCTTGTGGATGACGCCCTTCGAGGCGGCCTTGTCCAGCAGGCGGTTGGCGACCTGGCCGAGCTTGACGGCGGTCTCCTTCTCGCCGGCCTCGGCGGCCTCGCGGAACTTGCGGATCGCGGTCTTGAGCTCGCTCTTGACCGCCTTGTTGCGCTCCTGAGCCTTCAGGTTCTGCTTGTTGCGCTTGATCTGCGACTTGATGTTCGCCATGTGCTTCGTGCTCTCCAGTCTTCGGGCGTGTGATGGTGCGGGCTCTCATCCGGCCTCTCGTGGGAGTGAGAGGGGAGAGGCCTACGCGAACACGCGACCACCAAGGCTAGCAGCGGCCCGCGAAGCGCCTCAAATCCGCCAGCCGCGCCGCCGCGCCAGCCACCGGTGGATCACGTCGCGCTGCCAGGCCGCCATGGTGCGCAGGTACGGCGAGTTGCTCACCCGCGGCAGATCCGCGGAGGCGGTGAAGTAGCCGAGCAGATGGGCGAGCACCACATCGATGTGGTCGGGTTCGACGTCGGCGAGCAGGGGGTGGGCGGCGATGTGTGCCTCCACGTCGAGCCCGTCGCCGCACGGTCCGATCAGCAGGATGAGCGAGTCGAGCCAGGCCGCGCCCCGGACCGGCCAGTTCCAGTCGCACAGCCACACCCGGCCGTCGGGCGCCAGGATGAGGTTGTCGTCGCGGACGTCACAGTGCACCAGCGTCTCGCCCGCACTCACCTCCGCGATCCTGCCCGCGAGCTCGCCGCACTCGGCCGCGTGGGGCAGGCCGCCGAGCCGGTCCCACAGTGATGCCCAGGAGCCGAGCTCCTCGGCGAAGGTGGTCACGCCGAGTCCGGGCGCCGGGGTGAGCTGCCCGGCCGCCGCGACCAGCATGTCCGAGCACGCCGTCAGGTCGGCGTCGCTCCACGGCCGCTCCGGGGCCCGACCCTCGACGTACTCCAGGCCGAGCACCACCCAGTCGTCGGCCTCGTGCACCCATCGCAGTCGCGGGGCGGGCGCCGACGGCGGCATGGTGCGCAGCTTGCGAGCCTCGACACGGTAGGCGTCGGCGGCGTACTTCTGCGCCTTCGTCGAGGCCGCCTTGAGGAAGTGGCGCGAGCCGTCCGCGCAGGTCACCACCGACGCCAGGCCGGGGGTGAAGCCGGCGTCGCAGGAGGTGGCGTCCACGACCCGCGAGCCCAGCCGCCTCTCCACGGCGGTGCGTACGGCGGGCGGCAGGTGCACCCAGCCGAGCCGCCGGGCGGTGCGGCCCACCGGGAAGTCGAGAGGGATCGCGCTCACCCGCATATCCTCGGCCATGCGGGCGAGCGCGATCAGCGGGGGGCCTCAGCGCGGAGCGGGATCCAGCGTCTGGCTGAACAGGGCCGCACCGTCCACGTCGCGCAGGGTCACGGTGAGCTGACGGGTGTGCGCGTCGATGTCGACCTGGCCGAAGAACTGCCAGCCTTCCAGCGGCGAGGCGCTCTGCCGCGCCGGCGTGTTCGCGTAGACCTGGCTGGGCCCGAACGTGCCGTCCAAGACGTTGGGCCCGAAGGCGCCGGCATTGAGCGGCCCGGAGACGAACTCCCAGAACGGATCGAAGTCCTGGTACGCCGCTCGCTCGGGGGAGTAGTGGTGGGCCGCGGTGTAGTGCACGTCGGCGGTGAGCCAGACGTGGTTGCGGATGCCCTCGCGCTTGAGCGCGGAGAGGATCGTGGCGATGTTGTGCTCGCGGCCCAGCGGCGCACCGTTGTCGCCGTTGGACGACGACTCCTGATTGGTGCCGTCCGGGACGACCAGGCCGATCGGGAGGTCGTTGGCGATCACCTTCCAGGTCGCCTTCGACCGCTTCAGCTCGCGCAGCAGCCAGCGGGTCTGGGTCTCGCCGAGCAGGCCGCCGTCGGGGACGGTCTCCAGGTCGGTGGTGTTCGGGTCCTTGTGGGTGCGCATGTCGAGGATGAACAGGTCGAGCAGCGGCCCGTGGTGGATCACCCGGTAGATCCGGCCCTCCTTGTCCGGCGAGATGGGCGCGACCGGGATGTACTCGTGGAAGGCGCGGTGGGAGTACGCCGCCAGCGTGTCCACCTTGGTCCCGGGTGCGAACCCGGGCCGGTCCTCGAGCACCTCCCCCGGATACCAGTTGTTGAGCACCTCGTGGTCGTCCCACTGGGTGACCTGTGCGGTCTCGGCCAGGAAGGCCCGGTAGTTGTCGGCCAGCATGTTGTACTTGAACTGCCCGCGGTACTGGTCGAGCGTCTGCGCGACCTGCTGCTTCTCCTCGGTGACGATGTTGCGCCAGATCTGGCCGTCGGGCAGCGTGACCGTCTCCTCCAGCGGGCCGTCGGCGTAACAGTTGTCGCCCGAGCACAGGAAGAAGTGCGCGCCGGCGCGGCGCATCGCGTCGACGATCCGATAGCCGCCGAGGTCCGGGTTCACGCCCCAGCCCTGCCCGGCGATGTCGCCCGACCAGATGAAGCGGATGTCCTCCCGCCCGGTCGCGCCCGAGCGGAACCGGCCGACCAGCGGCTCGCTGGTCAGCCCGTGGGCGTGCTGGTCGTGCGCGGTGATCCGGTAGAAGAGATCGGTCGACGTCGGCAGCCCGAAGACCCGGATCTGGCCGGTGAGGTCGGTGTCGGGGCCGACCACCGGGCCCATCACCCGGCGAGCGCGGCGGAAGGAGGGGTCCGGCGAGATCTCGGCGACCAGTCGGGCCGGGCGGTCGACGCGCGACCACAGCATCACCGAGTCGGCGATCGCGTCACCGGCCTGGACGCCATGGGTGAGGACCGGACGGCCGGACCGGACGAGGGCAGGCGCGCCGAGGCGGCGCGGCGTGGCGAGGGCGGGCTGGTCGAGCGCGGTCCCGAGAACGAGACCGGCTCCGAGCGCTGCGGTGCTGCCCAGCACCGCGCGGCGATTGAGAGCGGTCATGGCACGACCCTGTCGTGGCGGTGGCGCCACCGGGTGAGCACCAGGGGAACGTTGGGGGAACGTGCATGCGAGGATCGGGCGCGTGCGGATCCTCGCGGCGATGGTGCTCCTCCTCGGCCTCGCCGCCTGCGGTGGTACGGCGACCAGCGCCGACCCGGACCCGAGTCCGACACCGACCGCCCCGGCGCCCCCGGCGGGAGCGCCGCGCACGGCGCCCACCAGCCCCGGTGGCAGCCCGTCCACAGCCGCCTCGATCACCATCCCGCCGCTGCCGACCGCCTCCGCCCGCGGCGTCGTCGAGGGCGGTGACGCCAGTTGGCCGCAGTGCCCGGAGGGCCTGGGCATTCCGCAGAAGCGCACCGAGGGCAAGCCGATGCCGCTGCCCTCGGCACGGTTCGTGGTGCTCGGCCTGACCAACGGCCCCGGCTTCGTGGCCAACCCGTGCCTCGCCGACCAGGTCGCCTGGGTGAGGCGGCAGCACCTGCTGGCCGCGGCGTACTCGATCGTCAGCGCGCCCTACGGCGACCAGCTCGCCACCTTCGGGCCGAAGGGGCCCTTCGACAAGGGCACGTCGAGCGGGCGGTTGGCCAACGTCGGCTACCAGGAGGCGCTGTTCAACGTCGCCACCATGCGCGCGGCCGGGCTCCGCACGCCGATCGTGTGGCTCGACGTCGAGCCCGTGAAGGACTTCGACTGGGGCACCGACACCGCGGCGAACGCGGCGGTCGTCCGGGGTGCGGCCCGGGGCTACGCCGACAGTGGCTACGACGTCGGCGTCTACTCGATCGCCTCGCTGTGGCACCGGGTCGTGGGCGACCTCCGGCTGGGCCTGCCGGAGTGGCGGCCGGCCGGCAGCCGGGGCCGGGCCGAGGCGCTGCGCCGCTGCGATGGCGCCTGGATGTTCCAGGGTGGCGCGGCGGTCCTCGGGCAGTGGGTGGGAGGCGATCGGGACCGCGACGTGACCTGCCCGGGACAGTCGGCGTACCTCTCCCTTTGGTTCCATCAATACTGACAAGGGAGAATGGGCGGATCATGACCGCACCTGTGCCCGGATCCACCGATCCCGCGATCATCCGCAACTTCTGCATCATCGCGCACATCGACCACGGCAAGTCCACCCTGGCCGACCGCATGCTGCAGCTCACCGGCGTCGTCGACGAGCGCGCCGCCCGGGCGCAGTACCTCGACCGGATGGACATCGAGCGTGAGCGCGGCATCACCATCAAGTCGCAGGCCGTGCGGATGCCGTGGACGGTCACCGCGGGCGAGAACGCCGGCACGACGTACGTGCTCAACATGATCGACACGCCCGGTCACGTCGACTTCACCTACGAGGTCAGCAGGTCGCTGCAGGCGTGTGAGGCGGCGATCCTGCTCGTCGACGCCGCCCAGGGTATCGAGGCGCAGACGCTGGCCAACCTCTACCTGGCCATGGGCGCGGACCTGCACATCATCCCGGTGCTGAACAAGATCGACCTGCCCAGCGCCAACCCGGAGAAGTACGCCGCCGAGCTGGCCAACCTGGTCGGCTGCGAGCCCGAGGACGTGCTGCAGGTCAGCGCGAAGACCGGTCTGGGCGTCGAGGACCTGCTCAACCAGATCGTCGCCCAGACCCCGGCCCCGGTCGGCGATCCGGACGCGCCGGCGCGCGCGCTGATCTTCGACTCGGTCTACGACACCTACCGCGGCGTGGTCACCTATGTCCGGGTCTTCGACGGCAAGCTCACCCACCGCGACCGGATCAAGATGATGTCGACCGGCGCCACCCACGAGATGCTCGAGCTGGGCGTGATCAGCCCCGAGCCGGTCAAGGCCGGCGACCTCGGCGTGGGCGAGACCGGCTACCTCATCACCGGGGTGAAGGACGTGCGCCAGTCGCGCGTCGGCGACACGGTGACGTCGCAGCACAACGGCGCCACCGAAGCGCTGGGCGGCTACGAGCACCCCAACCCGATGGTGTTCGCCGGGCTCTACCCGATCGACGGCGACGACTACCCGACGCTGCGCGAGTCGCTGGAGAAGCTCCAGCTCAACGATGCCGCGCTGACCTTCGAGCCGGAGACCTCCGGCGCGCTCGGCTTCGGCTTCCGGTGCGGCTTCCTCGGCCTGCTGCACATGGAGATCACCCGAGACCGGCTGGAGCGGGAGTTCAACCTCGACCTGATCTCGACCGCCCCCAACGTCGTCTACCACGTCCGGATGGAGGACGGCTCCGAGGTCGAGGTGACCAACCCGTCGGAGTATCCCGAGGGCAAGATCGCCGAGGTTCGCGAGCCGGTGGTCAAGGCCACCATCCTGAGCCCGAGCGACTACATCGGCACGATCATGGAGCTGTGCCAGAACAAGCGCGGCACGCTGCTCGGCATGGACTACCTGTCCGAGGACCGCGTCGAGATGCGCTACACGCTGCCGATGGGCGAGATCGCCTTCGACTTCTTCGACCAGCTCAAGAGCCGCACCAAGGGCTACGCAAGCCTCAACTACGAATTCTCCGGGGAGCAGGCCGCCGACCTGGTCAAGGTCGACATCCTGCTGCACGGCGACCCGGTCGACGCGTTCAGCGCGATCGTGCACCGCGACGCGGCGTACTCCTATGGCGTGATGCTGGCCGGCAAGCTCAAGGAGCTCATCCCCAGGCAGCAGTTCGAGGTGCCCATCCAGGCCGCCATCGGCGCCCGGGTGATCGCCCGCGAGACCATCCGCGCGATGCGCAAGGACGTCCTGGCCAAGTGCTACGGCGGTGACATCACGCGCAAGCGCAAGCTGCTGGAGAAGCAGAAGGAGGGCAAGAAGCGGATGAAGATGGTCGGCCGGGTCGAGGTGCCCCAGGAGGCCTTCATCGCCGCGCTGTCCACCACCCAGCCCTCGGGGGACAAGAGCAAGAAGTGATCGATCCCACCCGCCGGCGATGACCCTGATCCCGCCGACCCTGCAGGCATACGCCGACCGCGGGCCGGGCTGGGCCTCCTGGGTCGGCCGTCTCCCGCGGCTGGTCCGGGAGCTGCTGGCGGAGTGGTCGCTGGCGCCGGACGGCGCGCCGGCTCACGGGAACACCGCGCTGGTGCTGCCGGTGCGCACCGACGCCGGGCGCCCCGCCGTACTGAAGATCGGGTGGCCGCACTGGGAGGCCGAGTACGAGGCGCTCGCGCTGCAGCACTGGCACGGCCACGGCGCGGTCCAGCTGCTGCGCGCCGACCCGCACCGGTGGGCGCTGCTGCTGGAGCGACTGCACCGCGAGGATCTCGGCGAGCTGTGGGACCTCCAGGCGTGTGAGGTCGTGGCCGGGCTCTACCGGCGGCTGCACGTGCCGGCGCCACCGCAGTTGCGGCGGCTCTCGGCGCAGTGCGCCCGGTGGGCGGAGGAGCTCGGCGAGGCCGAGCTGCCGGTGCCGCGACGGATGGTCGAGCAGGCGCGTTCGCTGGCCCGCGACCTGGCCGGCGACGAGGCGACCGACGGCGTGCTGGTCCACACCGACCTGCACTTCCACAACGTCCTGGCCGGCGACCGCGAGGAGTGGCTGGCGATCGACCCCAAGCCGCTCTCCGGCGACCCGCACTACGAGCTCGCGCCGATGCTGTGGAACCGCTTCGACGAGTACGCCGGTCGGGTCCGTGCCGGCGTCCGGGACCGGTTCCTCTCGCTCGTGGACGCCGCGGGACTCGACGAGGACCGTGCCCGTGACTGGGTGATCGTGCGGATGCTGGTCACCATCAAGGGCGAACTGGAGGACAACGCCGTCCCCGACCGTGACCGGATCACCGCCATGCTGAGCATCGCCAAGGCCGTCCAGGGATAACGGCGAGACAGGGCGGCGGCCGCGATGCGAGGATGTCGCCATGCCGTGCGTCCGATCCGTCAATGTCGGCCGTCCGAAGGACGCTTCCTGGGCGGGACTGGGCTACACCTCGATGGACAAGCGGGCCGTCTCGGGGCCGGTGAAGGTGCACCGCAACGGGCTGGTCGGCGACGTCGTCTCCGACACCAAGTGGCACGGCGGCCCCGACCAGGCGGTCTATGTCTTCGCCCGCGAGGATCTCGACCTGTGGGCCGCGCGGCTGGGCGCGACCCTGCACGACGGCCAGTTCGCGGAGAACCTCACCACCGAGGGCATCGACGTGAACGAGTCGCTGGTCGGTGAGCGCTGGCGGATCGGGTCGGTGCTGCTGGAGATCTGCCACGTGCGCACCCCGTGCAACGACTTCAAGAACTGGATCGGCGTCCTCGGCCACGACAACGCCCGGTGGGTCAAGCGATTCACCGCCGAGGCGCGCCCCGGTCCCTATCTGCGGGTGCTGGAGGAGGGCGTGCTGCAGGCCGGCGACGAGATCGAGGTCGTGCACCGGCCCGACCACGGCGTCACCGTGACCACGCTGTTCAAGGCGCTCAACCTCGACCACTCGCTGCGTGCCACCCTGGTCGGGATCGAGGCGCTCGGTGCGGAGGCACGGGCAAAGATCGAGGAGTACGTCGCCACGCTCGCTTGATTTGTTCGAACAACTGTTCGAACATGGGGTGTGGCCACTGCACTCCTGACCCGGACCGCCGAGATCGACCGGCTGCGGGAGCGCATGCGCCGGCTCGAGGACGGTCAGGCGCGGCCGGAGCTGGCGGCGCTGCCGGGGCTGGCCCGGGCGGTCCGGCTGCGGGCCGGCGGGTCCTACGAGGTCGACGGCGCCTGCGTCGCCCTCGCGCTGTTGGCCGGTCCGTCACGGGCGGGGGCCTGGTGCGCGGTGGTCGGCATGCCGGACTTCGGCGTCGAGGCGGCCGCCGAGCTGGGCGTGGTGCTGGAGCGCACCATCCTGGTGCCCGAGCCGGGGGAGTCGTGGCTGGAGGCGACGGCGGCCCTGGTCGACGTCGCGGCCCTGGTGCTGGTCCGTCCGCCCGGCCGTGTGCCGGAGTCGACCGCGGGGCGGCTCGCCGCCCGGCTGCGCAAGCGTGGCGCGGCGCTGGTCTCGCTCGGCCCGTGGCCGCGCGCCGAGGCCTCGGTGCGGCTCGCCGAGCCGCGCTGGGAGGGCATCGGCCGTGGTGAGGGGCAGCTGCGGGCGCGCCGGCTGACGGTGGAGGTACGCCGCGGTGCCGCCCCGCCCCGGCGTACCGACCTGTGGCTGCCGTCCCCCGACAGCGATGTCGCCCCCGCGGGGCGCCCGGTGGCGGTCCGGGAGGTGGGCTGATGCGCACCCTCGTGGTCTGGTGCCCGGACTGGCCGGTGGTCGCGGCGCTGGCCGAGCGCGACCTGCCCGGTCACCTGCCGGCGGCGGTGTTCGCGGCCAATCTCGTGCAGGCGTGCAACGGCGCCGCCCGCGAGTTCGGGGTACGCCGCGGCATGCGCCGCCGGGACGCCCAGGCCCGCTGTGCCGAGCTGCTGGTGCTCGACCAGGTGCCCGAGCGAGAGGCACGGGCGTTCGAGCGGGTGCTCGCGGCGCTGGAGGAGCTGCGCCCCGGGGTGGCCCCGCTGCGGCCGGGGCTGGCCGCGCTGCGCTCGCCGGGCCGGTTCTACGGCGGCGAGCCCGAGGCCGGCGCGGTGATCGCCGAGTGCGTGGTCGGGCTGGGGATCCGCGACGTGCGGATCGGGGTCGCCGACGAGCTGTTCACCGCCGAGCAGGCGGCCCGGCTGGCGCCGCTGCAGGAGACCTGCGTCGTACCACCGGGAGAGTCGGGCATGTTCCTGCGCACCCTGCCGGTGGAGGTGCTCGACGAGGCCGACGGCAGCGGGACGGTCAGCCTGCTGCGCCGGCTCGGGCTGACCACGCTGGGTGACCTGGCGCAGCTGCCCACGGGTAGCGTCGGGGCCCGCTTCGGCAGCCGGGCCGCGTGGGTGCATCGGGTTCTCCACGGTGGTGGTGCCCGCCCGCTGAGCACCCGGACCCCGCCGCCGGAGCTGGTCGGCCAGGTCGACTTCGAGCCGCCCCTGGAGTCGGCCGAGGCGGTCTGCTTCTCAGCGCGGCGGACCGCCGAGCGGTTCGTGGCCGGGCTGGCCGAGCGGCAGCTGGTCTGCACCGAGCTGCTGGTCGGCGTCGAGGCCGACGGCGCGCTCGCCTCCGAGCGGCGCTGGTTGCACCCGCGCTGGTTCGCCGCCGCCGACGTGATCGACCGGCTGCACTGGCAGCTGGTCGGCTCGCTGCGGGTCGGCGACATCAGGGCCGCCGTCACCCGGGTGCGGTTCACGCCCGAGACGGTGGTGCCGGAGGCCGATCACGCCGACGGGCTGTGGGGCGGCACCGACGCCCGGGTGGAGCGTGGGATCGCCCGGGTGCAGGGGATGCTCGGTCACGAGGCGGTCGTTGCCCCGGTGCTCCAGGGCGGTCGCTCGCCGGCTGACCGGCAGGCGATGGTGCCGTGGGGCGAGCGGCCCGCCGGGCTGCGGCCGCGGGAGCTGCCCTGGCCCGGCTCCATCCCGCCGCCGGCACCCGCTCGGGTCTTCCCCGCGCCGTGGGCGGCCGGGGTGCTCGACGCCGCCGGGCGGCCTGTCGCCGTACTCGACCGTGGATCGATGACCGGCGAGCCGGCCCGCTTCCGGCCCGGCGCGGCCGAGGGCTGGCAGCCGGTCGCGGCCTGGGCCGGGCCCTGGCCGGTCGACGAGCGCTGGTGGGAGGGCGGCCGCCGGCTGGTCCGCTTCCAGATGGTCGGCGTCGACGGCCGCGCCTGGCTGGTCACCTTCGACGGGTCGGCCTGGGTCACCGAGGCGGCGTATGACTAGGCACGTTGGTTCATCGAGGTATGCGGGTCAACCGACGCTTCCCATGCGGAGTTCCACCCGGGAAGTGCGGATTCGGCTGCATACCTCGACGAACATGCAGGGATCCTGATGGGCTGGAACAACCCGCCGTTGCCGTGGAAGGAACTGGAGCGACGGCTCTCGGGCCGGCCGCCCGAGGACCCGTACGGCGATGCGCCGGTCTCGCGGCGCAAGCGTCGTGCCGAGCGGATCGAGGTCACCGCACCCGAGGGTCCGGTGACGCCGTACGCCGAGTTGCACTGTCACTCCAACTTCAGTTTCCTCGACGGTGCCAGCGGCCCCGATCTGCTCGTCGTCGAGGCGATCCGGCTGGGACTGCACGGGCTCGCCATCACCGACCACGACGGGTTCTACGGTGCGCCGCTGTTCGCCGAGACCGCCCAGGCCAGTGGCAGCCCTCTCAAGACCGTGTACGGCGCCGAGCTCTCCCTGGGGCTGACCGCCCCACAGCTCGGCGTGCCCGACCCCGAGGGCACCCATCTGCTGGTGCTGGCCCGCGGAGTCGAGGGCTATCACCGGCTCTCGGGGGCGATCACCGAGGCCCAGTTGCGCGGTGATGAGAAGGGCAAGCCGGTCTATGACCTCGACGAGCTCGCCGAACGTGCGGAGGGTCACTGGCTGGTCCTGACCGGCTGCCGGAAGGGCTTCCGCGGCCGCGACGCGGTCGAGACGCTGATGGCCAGGTTCGGGCGGCCCAACGTCGTGGTGGAGCTGAGCGACCATGGCCATCCCGGCGATCAGCGCGCCAACGACCTGCTCGCCGGGATCGCCGCCGATCTGCGCCTTCCCACGGTCGCCACCGGCAACGTCCACGCCGCCACGCCCTCGGCGGCCCGGCTGGCGAGCGCGATGGCGGCGATCCGCGCCCGGCGCAGCCTGGCGGAGATGGACGGCTGGCTGCCGGCATCTCCGGCGTACCTGCGCAGCGGGGAGGAGATGGCGCAGATCTTCCGCCGCTATCCCGGT
>NZ_DASZUF010000049.1:0-10856 GCF_035547795.1 Nocardioides sp. | reverse complement strand
GGAGCGCGCCGGGGCGCCGGTCTTGATCTGCCCGCAGTTGGTCGCCACCGCCAGGTCGGCGATGGTGGTGTCCTCGGTCTCGCCGGAGCGGTGGCTCATCATCGAGGCGTAGCCGCTGCGGTGGGCCAGCTCGACGGCGTCGAGGGTCTCGGTCAGCGAGCCGATCTGGTTGACCTTGACCAGCAGCGCGTTGGCCTGGCCACCCGCGATGCCGCGGGCGAGCCGCTCGACGTTGGTGACGAACAGGTCGTCGCCGACGAGCTGGGTCTGGGCGCCGAGCTCGTCGGTGATCGTCTTCCAGCCGTCCCAGTCCTCCTCGTTGAGCGGGTCCTCGATGGAGACGATCGGGTACGACGACACCAGATCGGCGTAGTAGGCGCTCATCTCGGCGGCCGTCTTCGCGGCGCCCTCGAAGGTGTAGGAGCCCTTCTCGAAGAACTCCGACGCGGCCACGTCGAGGGCCAGGGCGACGTCGGTGCCGACCCGGTAGCCGGCCTTCTCGATCGCCTCGGCGATCAGGTCGAGCGCAGCCCGGTTGCTCGGCAGGTCGGGGGCGAACCCGCCCTCGTCGCCGACGCCGGTGGCCAGGCCGCGGCCCTTCAGCACGCTCTTGAGCGCGTGGTACACCTCCGCGCCGGAGCGCAGCGCGTCCCGGAAGGTGGGTGCGCCGATCGGCGCGATCATGAACTCCTGGATGTCCACGTTGGTGTCGGCGTGCGCGCCGCCGTTGAGGATGTTCATCATCGGGACGGGCAGGACGTGGGCGTTCGGGCCGCCGACGTACCGGTAGAGCGGGAGCCCGGCGGAGTCGGCCGCGGCCCGGGCGACGGCGAGGGAGACGCCGAGGATGGCGTTGGCGCCGAGGTTGCCCTTGTTCGGGGTGCCGTCGGCGGCCAGCATCGCCTGGTCGATCTCGCGCTGGTCGGAGGCGTCCAGGCCCTCGATGGCCGACGCGAGGGTCTCGACGACGGCGGTGACCGCCTTCTCGACGCCCTTGCCGCCGTAGCGGCTGTCGCCGTCGCGGAGCTCGACAGCCTCGAACGCGCCGGTGGAGGCGCCGCTGGGGACCGCCGCGCGGGCGAACGTCCCGTCCTCGAGGAGGACCTCGACCTCGACGGTGGGGTTGCCGCGCGAGTCGAGGATCTCGCGCGCTCCGACGGCTTCGATGGCTGCCACGGTGATGTGCTCCTGGGGTCGGCGGTAGGACGTGCGGGCGTCAAGCCTAGTGGGGGCCGGGCCCGGCCGGGACGCACCGTCCGGCGTACCGACTGGTAATGCTCAGGAGCCGGGGCAGCCGCTCTCGGGGAGGTTCTCCTCGGCCCAGGTGGTGAGCGCCTCCAGCGCCGGCAGCAGCGCGGCCCCGGAGTCGGTGAGGCGGTAGCTGACCGAGACCGGCGGACCGGGCTCGACCTCGCGCTCCAGCAGCCCGGCCCCGGCGAGCTCGGCCAGGCGCTCGGAGAGCATCGAATCGCTGATGCCGAAGACCGCGCGCTTGAGCTCGGCGAAGCCCAGCGGGCCGCCGGCGAGGGTGCCGAGCAGGACGCCGTTCCAACGCTTGCCGAGGAAGCCGAAGGCACGCGTGAGCGCGGCGTTGCAGGCACGCGGCTCATGCTCGGCGGTGGCGGTCATGTAACCGATCCTACCTCGCCCTGCCTCTGAACTCCGTGTTACTTTTATTTCCGTAGTTACAGGAATGAACAGAGCAACCCAGGAGTTGAAAGCAGCATGACCGACACGATCACGCTCGAGAAGCTCGACGAGCGCGGCCGCCAGATCGTCTTCACCGGCGCCCGCACGTCCAACACCTTCGCCGACACCCCGGTGTCCGACGAGGAGCTGCGCGACATCTGGGAGCTGACCCGCTTCACGCCCACGATGGCCAACACCCAGCCGATGCGGGTGGTCTTCGTGCGCACCCAGGCCGGCAAGGACCGCCTCGTCCCGCTGATGGCCGAGGGGAACCAGGCCAAGACCGCCGCCGCACCCGTGACAGCGATCATCGCCTACGACAAGCTCTGGCACGAGCAGATCCCGACCGTCTTCCCCATCCGGCCGGAGATGAAGGACTACTTCGCCGCCGACGAGGCCGCGCGCCACGGCGCCGGCAACTTCTCCGCCGCCCTGCAGGCCGGCGCGTTCATCCTCGCCGTCCGCGCGGCTGGGCTTGCGGCGGGCCCGATGGCCGGCTACGACAAGGACGCCATCGACAAGGAGTTCTTCCCCGAGGGCGAGTGGACCACCCTGATGGTGGTCAACATCGGCCACCCGGGTGAGAACCCGTGGTTCGACCGGCTGCCCCGCGTCCCGGTCGAGCAGGCCGTCGCCTGGGCCTGAGCTCGCTCGCCAAACTGTCACGGTGACACTTCCAAAGTGTCACCGTGACAGTTTGCGTCGTGGGTGCACGTTTGGAAGTGTCACCCACCCCGCGAACTATCACGGTGACAGTTTGCGCTCGGCGGCCTTGGCGGCCTGCCACTGCTCCTCGATCTGCTCGATCGTGTAGGGGCCGCCGGCGGCCACCGCCGGATCGAAGACGTGCGGATTGCGGCGCACCATCTTGGCGTGCAGCCCGGCGACCACGTCGTCCATGGTGAACTGCCCGCTCTCCTCGGCGATGGCGGCGTGGAAGTAGATCTGCAACAGCAGGTCGCCCAACTCCTCGCACAGGTGCTCGGGATCGCCCTCCTCGATGGCCTCCAGCACCTCGTCGGCCTCCTCGCGCAGGTAGCGCGCCAGCGAGGCGTGCGTCTGCGATGCCTTCCAGGCGCACCGCTCGCGCATCAGCCGCATCGTCGCGAGGAACTCGACCAGGCCCTCGCCCCCGGCCTGGCTGCTCATAGCGCCGAGACGTGGTGCAGCAGTTGGCGCAGCAGCGCCCCCCGACCGCCCTCGAGGTCGGCGGTCGTCGCATCACTGGCCGCCTCCTCGGGGGTCATCCAACTCAGCTCCAGGGCGTCCTGCCGGGGCTGGCACTCTCCGGTGACCGGTACGACGTAGGCCAGCGCGACGGCGTGCTGGCGCGGGTCGCTGAGCCGCTCCCCCGGCCAGGGGAAGTACTCCGCGACCGCGGCCGGGACGATGGCGGCCGGCAGCACCGGGAACGCCGTCGGGCCGAGGTCCTTCTCCAGGTGCCGCATCAGCGCGTCCCGGATCCGCTCGCCGTGCAGCACCCGCCCCGAGACCAGCGACCGGGTGATGGTGCCGGTCAGCGGCGAGCCCCGCAGCAGCAACCCGACCTCGCTGACCCGGCCGTCGGGGTCGACCCGCACCGGGAGTGCCTCGACGTACAGGATGGGGATGCGGCCACGGGTCTCGGCCAGCTCCTCCTCCGAGAGCCAGCCGGGCTCACGCTGGGGCGGCTGCCAACGCGGCTCCTCGCCGAAGGACTCCTCGCCGAACGCCTCCATCGTCATGGAGTGATCCTGTCAGACCGGGGCCACGGCGGGGTCCACCACTGCGTCGATGACCCCGCGCGCCCACTCCAGCAGTGCGATGCCGTCCAGCGGCTTGGCCGGGAAGCCCTTCGAGACCGGCCGCGGGACCAGGATCGTGTCGAGCTGGTCCTTGACCAGCGCGCCCGGGTAGAGCCGCTTGAGCCGGACCACCCGCGACTCGGGCAGGGAGACCGGGGCGAAGCGGACGTTCTTCCCGGCGATGGTCACCTCCCCGACTCCGGCGGCCCGCGCCCGGGCCCGGAACCGGGCGACCAGGAGCAGCGAGACGACCTCCACGGGCGGCTCGCCGTACCGGTCGAGGAGCTCCTCGTTGATCGCGTCGACGTCCTCGTCGGAGCGGACCTCGGCCAGGCGCTTGTACATCTCCAGTCGCAGCCGCTCGGAGGGGATGTAGCCATGCGGGAGGTGCGCGTCGACGGGCAGCTCGATGCGGACCTCGTTGAGCTCCACCTCGCTCTCGCCCTTGAACTCGGTGACCGCCTCGCCGACCAGCCGGACGTAGAGGTCGAAGCCGACGTCGGCGATGTGGCCGGACTGCTCGCCACCGAGCAGGTTGCCGGCGCCGCGGATCTCGAGGTCCTTCATCGCGATCGCCATGCCGCCGCCCAGGTCGGAGTGCTGGGCAAGCGTCGCCAGCCGCTCGTGGGCGGTCTCCGTCAGCGGCTTCTCGCTCGGGTAGAGGAAGTAGGCGTAGGCGCGCTCGCGGCTGCGGCCGACACGGCCGCGCAGCTGGTGCAGCTGGGAGAGGCCCAGGGTGTCGGCCCGCTCGATGATCATGGTGTTGGCGTTCGAGACGTCCAGGCCGGACTCGACCAGCGTCGTGCAGACGAGTACGTCGAAGCGCTTCTCCCAGAAGTCGAGCATCACCTGCTCGAGCTGCTTCTCGTTCATCTGGCCGTGCGCGGTGGCGACCCGCGCCTCGGGCACCAGCTCGCGGATCCGGGCGGCCGCCTTCTCGATCGACTGCACCCGGTTGTGGATGTAGAAGACCTGGCCCTCACGCAGTAGCTCGCGACGGATCGCGGCGATGACCTGCCGGTCCTCGTAGCCGCCGACGTAGGTGAGCACCGGGTGTCGCTCCTCGGGCGGCGTGGTGATCGTGGACATCTCGCGGATGCCGGTGATCGCCATCTCCAGGGTGCGCGGGATCGGCGTGGCGCTCATCGAGAGCACGTCGACCGAGGTGCGCAGCCGCTTCATCTGCTCCTTGTGCTCGACGCCGAAGCGCTGCTCCTCGTCGACGATGATCAGACCGAGGTCCTTGAACCTGATGTCCGGGTTGAGCAGCCGGTGCGTGCCCACGACGATGTCGATCTCGCCGCTGGTCAGGCCGGCCAGCACCTCCTTGGCCTCCTTGTCGGTCTGGAACCGGCTCAGCCCCCGCAGCGTGACCGGGAAGCCCGACATCCGCTCCACGAACGTGCTCAGGTGCTGGGTGACCAGCAGCGTCGTCGGCACCAGCACCGCCACCTGCTTGCCGTCCTGGACCGCCTTGAACGCCGCCCGCACAGCGATCTCGGTCTTGCCGTAGCCCACGTCGCCGCAGATCAGGCGGTCCATCGGCACCGAGCGCATCATGTCGCTCTTGACCTCGTCGACGGTGGTCAGCTGGTCGATCGTCTCCTGGTACGGGAACGCGTCCTCCAGCTCGCGCTGCCAGGGGGTGTCCGGTCCGAATGCGTAGCCTTTGGTGGCCTGGCGGGCGGCGTAGAGCTTGATCAGCTCGGCGGCGATCTCGCGGACCGCCTTCTTCGCGCGACTCTTCCGCTTCGCCCAGTCGGCACCGCCGAGCCGGTCGAGGCTGGGCTGCTCGCCGCCGACGTACCGGGTGACCTGGTCGAGGCTGTCGGCCGGGACGTAGAGCCGGTCGGGCGGACCCGCCTTCTTCGAGGCGCCGTACTCGAGGACCAGGTACTCACGGACGGCGCCGCCGACCTCGCGCTGCCTCATCTCCACGAACCGGCCCACGCCGTGCTGCTCGTGCACCACGTAGTCGCCGGGATTGAGCTCCAGCGGGTCGATCTGGCGCTTGCGCCGCACCGGCATCCGCTGCATGTCGCGGGTGGAGCTCTTCTGCCCCGAGATGTCCTCGCCGGTGAGCACCGCCAGCAGCCGGGACTCGTCCACGAAGCCGTGCGTGATGCTGCCCCGCAGGACGGTCACCACCTCGGGCTCGATGGCCGTGTCGCCGTCGATCGCGAGCCGGGCCGGAACGTCGTGCTCGGCCAGCGCCTCGACGGTGCGCTGCGCCGGCCCGTGTGCCGGCTGGACGATCACGGTCCGGTACCCGTCCGAGCGCCAGCCGGCCACGTCCTTGATCGCCGCCTCGATGTCGCCGCGGTAGGGCTCGGCCGCCCTGAACGGCAGTGTCCGAGTCGGTACGCCGGCGGTGTCGGCGCTGAGCTGCGCCACCTCGTCGGAGCCGATGCCGAACGGGCTCATCGACCACCAGGGCTTGCCCTGCGCGATGGCGTGCGAGCGCACGTCGGCCAGGTCGCGATAGGACGCCGCACCGAGGTCGATCGGGGCCGCTCCCCCGCCCGCCGCGGCCGCCCACGACGCCCCCAGGAACTCCTCGCTGGTGGCGACCAGGTCGTGGGCCCGTCGTCGCACCCGCTCCGGGTCGAGGACCAGGACGTGGGTGTCCTCGGGCATCAGATCGACCAGCAGCTCCATCTCGTCGACCAGCACCGGCGCCAGCGACTCCATGCCCTCCACCGCGATGCCGGCGGCGATCTTGTCGGTCAGCTCCACCAGGGCCGGGTGCGCCTCGCCGAGCGCCTTGGCCCGAGCGCGTACGTCGTCGGTCAGCAGCAACTCGCGGCACGGCGGTGCCCACAGCCGCTGCTTCGGCTCGCCCGAGAGTGCCCGCTGGTCGGCGACCGAGAACGCTCGGATCTCCTCTACCTCGTCGCCCCAGAACTCCACCCGCAGCGGGTGTTCCTCGGTCGGCGGGAAGACGTCGACGATGCCGCCGCGCACCGCGAACTCGCCGCGCTTCTCCACCAGGTCGACCCGGCTGTAGGCGGCGTCGACCAACCGGCGGACCACGTCGTCGAGCTCGGCGGGCGCGCCGGCACGCACCTCGACGGGCTCGAGGTCGCCCAGCCCCTTGACCTGCGGCTGCAGCACGCTGCGCACCGGGGCGATGACGACCCGGATCGGCTCACCCTCGGGATGGACGAGCCGGCGCAGCACCGCCAGCCGGCGGCCGACGGTGTCCGAGCGCGGACTGAGCCGCTCGTGAGGCAGCGTCTCCCAGCTGGGGTAGTAGCCGATCTGCTCCGGCTCCAGGAAGCTGCCCAGATGGGCGAGCAGGTCCTCGGCCTCGCGGGTGGTGGCGGTGACCACGAGCGCGGTGCGACCAGCGCGCACCAGGCCGGTGACCACGAACGGCCGCAGCGCTTCGGGGCCGGTCACGTCCAACGCCGCGATCCGTCCGCCCCGCGCCTCCTCCAGGACTCCGGCCAGGGTCGGCTCGGCGAGGACCAGATCGGCAAGGGCGGCGAGGGTCACGTGGGCCAAGTCTAGGTGGGGCCCCAGATGGCGCGCCGGCTGCGTCGGTTCGTCGAGGTATGTCGAGGTAGGCAGGGCGAACCCGCACCTCCCTCGCGGAACTCCGCTGGGGAAGCGGCGGTTGGGCTGCCTACCTCGATGAGCATGCCCGGGCTAGCCTCGGCTCGGTGATCCGGGTGATGGCGGCAGCGGGGCTGGTGCTGGCGCTGGCGGGGTGCGGCGGCGGGCCGGCAGCCTCGCCGGAGCCGCCGACCTCCGCGCCGGCGAGCGTGTCGGCTCCGGCATCGCCGGCGTCCTCGTCGTCGGCTCCGGCACCGGCCTCGTCACCGCCGCCGGGAAGCACTCCGCCGGCGTGGCTGGGCACCCGCGTGCTGCCGACCACCGCCGACGGGTTCGGCGTCGTACGGGCGACGCCGCGGGCGCTGCGACACCGGGCCTGGACGCTGCCCGACAGCGTGCCGGAGCTGCCCGGCACCGGCTTCGCGTCCCGCGTCGAGCGAGCGCCGGCCGAGGTGATCGCCCGCTCGACGTGGGAGCCCGGCTGTCCGGTGAGCGCGGCGGATCTGGACTGGGTGCGGGTGACGTTCCGCGGCTTCGACGGCGCACGCCACACCGGCGAGCTGCTGGTCGAGCGGTCCGCGGCGACGGCGATGGTGACGGTGTTCCATCGACTGTGGGACGCCGACTTCCCGATCGAGCAGATGCACATCACCACGAAAGCGGAGGCCGAGGCACCGCCGACCGGGGACGGCAACAACACCTCGGCGTTCAACTGCCGACCTGTGCGAGGGCAGACCAGCGGGTTCAGCCAGCACGCGTACGGCCTGGCCATCGACGTCGACCCGTTCCAGAACCCCTACGCCGAGGGCGCCCGGGTGCTGCCCGAGCTCGCCTCCTGGTACCTCGACCGGGACCGGAAGGCCTCCGGGATCATCACGGCCGGCGGCCCCGTGGTCGCGGCCTTCGAGGCGGTCGGCTGGGGCTGGGGTGGCGACTGGCACGGCCTGAAGGACTACGAGCACTTCAGCGCCAACGGCCGCTGACGTCGGCGCCGGCCGCGGATGCCGCGCGCCGTCCCGGGGCACCGTGAGGCTGTGGCACCGCTGATCATCGGCGAGCCGCTCGGTCAGGGCTGGGGGCAGCTGGCCGAGCTGGCGCTCGCGTTCGTGCTCTCCTCCGGCATCGGGCTGGAGCGCGAGCTGCGGCAGAAGTCAGCCGGTCTGCGCACCCATGCCCTGGTGGGCGTCGGGGCGGCGCTGTTCATGCTGGTGTCGAAGTACGGCTTCACCGACGTGCTCGAGGCGCAGCGCATCGTGCTCGACCCGTCCCGGGTGGCGGCGCAGATCGTCAGCGGGATCGGCTTCATCGGAGGCGGCCTGATCTTCGTACGCCGCGACGTCGTCTCCGGGCTGACCACCGCCGCCTCGATCTGGATCACCGCCGCGATCGGGATGGCCGCCGGCGGTGGACTGCCACTGCTGGCGGTGGCGGCGACGGTGCTCTACTTCGTCATCGTGCCCGGCTTCACCGCGCTGGTCCGACGGATTCCGGGGAGTCGCTTCTCGCCGGCCGCGCTCCGCTTGACCTACCGCGACGGCCAGGGCGTGCTCCGCAACGTGTTGACGGAGTGCACCGAGCGAGGGTTCTCGGTCAACCACCTCGCCTCCCGACGCGACGAGGACCGCAGCGACATCGTGTCGGTGACCATGCTGGTGCAGGGTCGCGGCCCGCTCGCCTCGCTGGCGGGCGCGCTGAGCAGCCTGCACGGGGTGCTGGACGTCGACGCCGAGGACATCGACGCCGGGCGTCGTGACTAGGGCGCCTCAGCCCTCGTCGGGGAAGACCCGCTTGGCGATGGCCGAGATGTCCCGGTCGAGATGGTCGATCTTCGTGGCCAGTCGGGACTCGACGGAGTCGATGCGCATCTCGAGCTTGTCGATGCGCGCGTCCAGCCGGGACTCGACCGAGTCCATCCGAGCGGTCAGCCTGGACTCGACCGAGTCGATCCGGCCGGTCAACCTGGACTCGACCGAGTCGATCCGGCCGGTCAACCGGCCCTCGACGCCGCTGAGGTCCGCGCGCAGCAGCCGCGGGAACCAGCCGCCGAGCACGCCGAGCATGCCGAACAGGGCGGCCGCGAAGACGCCGATGAGCGTCCAGGTCTGCGGGTCGGACATCGATCACTTCCTCTCATCGGGCCGTCCTGGAACCAGTGTGGCACGGGGCGCCGACGAGGGATCCGCGTTATCCACAGGGCTTTCAGCGGGTGCGAGCGGCATACGCCGAGGCCGCGGCGTACACCTGGCTCACATAGTCCTGGGAGCGGTTGTAGGAGAAGACCGCGCGGGACCAGCCCGCGCCGCTGGCCAGATCCTGGCCGGAGGCGCACAGGTAGCGCATCGCGGCCATCGCGGCGTCGTCGAGGTCGTCGACGTCGGCACGCCCGTCCCCGTCGCCGTCGCTGGCCCAGCGCGCCCAGGTCGAGGGGATGAACTGCATCGGTCCGTAGGCGTGGTCGAGCCCACCGGTCAGCGCCGGGCCGACGATCGGCGTCGAGGGCACGCCGTCCTCGCCGAGGGCGCGGCCGTCGAGGGTGCCGTGCTGGGACTCCACCCAGCCGATGCCGGCAACCGTGGTCCAGCCGAGGGCGCAGCCGGCCGGCCTGGCCAGCTGAGCGCGGGCGTAGGCGCGCATGGCCGGCACCGGGATGCCCGCCCTTGAGGCCATCCGGGTGACCCAGCGCGGGTCGGGCGTCGGTACGCCGGAGCCGCCCACCGCCGGTGTGGCCGCGGCCGCCGTCGGCGCCCCGTCCGGGGCAGCCGGGGCAGCCGGGACCGGCGAGACCGCCCCGACCAGGTCCCCGATCGGCGCGACCCCCGGCGCACTCGCCAGCGTCCAGACGACGTACCCGACGATCGAGATCGCCAGCAGCGAGGCCGCCAGCGAGACCAGCGGCCGCAGGCTCACCCGAAGCGGCCGTTGACGTAGTCGGCGGTGCGGGGGTCCTGCGGGTTGGTGAACATCGCCTCGGTCTCACCGTGCTCGACGATGACGCCGGGCGTGCCCTGCGAGGCGAGGAAGAACGCGCACCGGTCCGAGACCCGCGCGGCCTGCTGCATGTTGTGGGTGACGATCACGATGGTGACCTCCTGGGCCAGGTACGTCATCGTCTCCTCGATCACCCGGGTGGAGGTCGGGTCGAGCGCCGAGCACGGCTCGTCCATCAGGAGCACCCGCGGTCGGATCGCCATCGACCGGGCGATGCACAGCCGCTGCTGCTGGCCGCCGGAGAGGCCGCCGCCGGGAGCGTCGAGGCGGTCCTTGACCTCGTTCCACAGTCCGCCCAGCCGCAGGCAGTGCTCGACCAGCTCGTCCTTCTCCGAGCGGGACGCCTTGGTGCCGGTCAGCCGCAGCCCGGCCAGCACGTTGTCGCGGATGGACATCGCCGGGAACGGGTTGGGCTTCTGGAAGACCATGCCGATGTCGCGGCGGGCGTCGGTGAGCCGCTTCTGCGGCCCGTAGATGTCCTCACCGTCCAGCAGCACCTCCCCGCCCATCTTGGCCGAGGGCACCAGCTCGTGCATCCGGTTGAGCGTGCGCAGGAACGTCGACTTGCCGCAGCCGGAGGGGCCGATCAGCGCGGTGATCCCACCGGCGGGCATCACCAGCGAGACCCGGTCCAGGACCAGCCGGTCGCCGAACCAGCAGGAGACGTCGCGGGCCTCCAGCTCGGCAAGGCCGGCGGGGGCCGTGCCCGGGGCGTCCGGTGGGGTGGGTCCGGGGACGTGCGGGTCGGCGACGGCCGGGATCACCTGCGTCGCGACCGGTTCGGCGGTACTCATCGGATGTCATCCTGACGGGGGGTGGAGTGCCGGGCCCGGGCGA
>NZ_DASZUF010000048.1:0-7523 GCF_035547795.1 Nocardioides sp. | reverse complement strand
GTTGGTCACGGGTGGGAGAGAGGAGCGTCGATGCTGGCACTCGACCTGTCGGGTCGCGTCGTGCTCGTCACCGGCGGCAGCCGGGGCGTCGGCCGCGGGATCGCCCGGGCGTTCCTCGCCGCCGGCGCCACCGTGGTGACCTGCGCGCGCACCGCGGCCGACCCGCCCACCGGCGCGAGCCATCGGATCTGCGACGTGCGCGACCAGGCGGCGGTCGCCGCGCTGATGGACGGGATCGTCGCCGAGCACGGCCACCTCGACGTGCTGGTCAACAACGCGGGCGGGTCGCCGTACGCGCCGGCGGCGGAGGCGTCTGCGCGCCTCCACGCCAGGATCGTCGAGCTCAATCTGCTCGCGCCGCTGCTGATCGGCCAGGCGGCGCAGCGGGTGATGGGCGAGTACGGCGCGATCGTCAACGTCTCCAGCGTGAGCGCGCGGCGGCCCTCGCCGGGCACGGCGGCGTACGGCGCGGCCAAGGCCGGACTCGACTCCCTGACCCGCTCTCTGGCGGTCGAGTGGGCGCCGCGGATCCGGGTCAACGCGATCGACGTCGGGATGGTGCGCACCGAGGAGATAGATGAGCACTACGGCGGGCCGGCGGGCGTCGAGGCGATCGCCCGGACCGTGCCGCTGGGCCGCCTGGCCACGCCGTACGACGTGGGCACGGCGGCGGTGTTCCTCGCTTCGGACCTCGCCTCGTACATCACCGGAGCCACGCTCGAGCTGCACGGTGGCGGCGAGCCCCCGGCGTACCTGACCGCGCTCGACCAGCTGCAGCGACCGAAGGAGAGCCAGTGATCCTCGACGGACGCGTCGCCATCGTCACCGGGGCCGGCCGCGGCATCGGCCGCGCCCATGCCCTCGAGCTGGCCCGGCAGGGCGCCACGGTGGTCGTCAACGACTTCGGCGTCTCGCTCGCCGGCGAGGGCACCGGCGAGCGACCCGCCGACGAGGTCGTCGCCGAGATCCGGGCCGCCGGCGGCCAGGCCGAGGCCAACGTCGCCGACGTCGCCGACTTCGGGCAGGCCGAGGCGATGGTGCGCCAGGCGATCGAGACGTTCGGGCGGCTGGACGTGCTGGTCAACAACGCCGGCTTCGTCCGCGACCGGATGCTGGTCAACACCACCGAGGAGGAGTGGGACGCGGTCGTCCGGGTCCACCTCAAGGGTCACTTCGCGCCGCTGCGGCATGCCGCGGCCTACTGGCGCGCGGAGTCCAAGGCCGGCCGTCAGCCGGTGGGGCGGGTGATCAACACCACCAGCGGGGCCGGGCTGCAGGGCTCGATCGGCCAGGCGACGTACTCCGCGGCCAAGGCCGGCATCGCCGGTCTCACCCTGGTCGCTGCGGCCGAGCTGGGCCGCTACGGCGTGACCGTGAACGCGATCGCGCCGGTGGCCCGCACCCGGATGACCGAGGGCGCCTTCGACACCTCGGCGATGGCGCTGCCCGAGGACAACAGCCCGATCGTGGCCTGGTTGGCCTCCGCGGAGTCCGGCGACGTCACCGGGCGGGTGATCGAGATCGACGGCAGCCGGATCGCCATCGAGAACGGCTGGGCGCACGGCCCGGCCCGCGACGCCGGCCGGCGCTGGCGGGCCGCCGAGGTGGGCGCCGCGATACGTGACCTGCTCGCCCAGGCGCCCCCACCCGAGCCGCCCTACGGAAGTTGAGAGGTCACCTTTGGCGGGTCGAGTGTCCAGCGGGCGGCCACTCAGCGCGCCGAAAGTGACCTCTCAACGCGCGAAAAGTGACCTGTCGACGGGGTGGCGGCGCTCCATCATCGCAGCCGCAGGCGGCGCATCCAGCGCAGGGAGGCCTGCATCTGCCGGGCATAGTCGGCGTAGGACTGCCCCGGCCGCGGCTGCATGACCTGCTTCTTGAGGACGGCGATGTTCTTGACGTCGGTGTACTTCAACAGCCCCTGGTCACCGTGGCGCGCGCCGACGCCCGAGGTCTTGAGCCCGCCGGAGGGCGTCCCCTTGGCGGCGTACGCCGTGGCCAGCCCGTCGTTGATGTTGACGTTGCCCGACTCGATCCGCGCCGCCACCGCGGCGGCCCGCTTGAGGTCGGTGCCCCACACCGACGCGTTGAGCCCGTAGTCGGTGTCGTTGGCCAGCGCGACCGCCTCGTCCAGGGTGCGGTAGCGGTGCAGCGCGACCACCGGTCCGAACGTCTCTGTCACCCCGTGCGTCATCTCCTTGGTCACTCCCTCCAGCACGGTCGGCTCGAAGAACGTCGGCCCGATGTCCGGTCGCGCCCGGCCGCCGCAGAGCACCGTCGCGCCCTTGGCGACGGCGTCCTCGACGTGCGCCTGCACCCGCGCCAGGTGGTCGGAGGAGATCAGGCCGCCGATGTCGGGGCCGAAGTCGTAGGAGGCGCCGATCACCAGCGCTCGGGCCGCTGCCACGAAGCGGTCGCGGAACTCGTCGTACCTCTGCTCGGGCAGGTAGATCCGCTCGATGTGCATGCAGACCTGACCGGTGTTGGCGAAGACCCCGAAGATCGCGCCCTTGACGGTCTCCTCCAGGTCGGCGTCGTCGAGGACCACCATCGGGTTCTTGCCGCCGAGCTCGAGGCAGCAGTCGATCAGGTTGCGCCCGGCCCGCTCGCCGATGACGCGGCCGGTCCCGGTGGAGCCGGTGAACATCACGTAGTCGACGTTGTCGATCACCGCCGGCCCGACGTCGGGGCCCTCACCGCAGACCACCTGGAAGAGCCCCTTCGGCAACCCGGCCTGCTCCAGCAGTCCGATGCCGAAGAGCGGGGAGAGGGCGGTCTTGTTGTCCGGCTTGAGCAGCACGGCGTTGCCGGCCATCAGGGCGGGTACGGCGTCGGAGAGCCCGGTCGCGAACGGGAAGTTCCACGGGGCGATGACGCCGACCACGCCGCGCGGCACGTGCACCTCGGTGGAGTGCGAGAGCACCGGGACCGGTCCGGGATGCCGCTTCGGCGCGAGCAGGCGGGGCGCGCGCTTGAGGTAGTGCGAGATCACCATCACCGGGTCGCAGGCCTCCTCGAAGGCCATCCGGCGGGCCTTGCCGCTCTCGGCCTGGATCAGGTCGGCGATGGTGTGCTGGTGCTCGATGATCAGCCCATGGGCGCGCTCGAAGACGGCCAGCCGCTGCCGGAGCGGGGTCGCGGCCCAGGCGCGCTGCGCCGCCCGCGCCGCCGCCGCGGCCGCGGCCACGTCCTCCGGGGTGGACTGCGGCAGCTCCACCAGCAGGTCGCCGGTGTAGACCTCGGTCAGCTTCCAGGCGTTGCCCGAGCTCGACGGGACGCGCGCGACCAGCCCGGCCAGCAGCGGCTCGGTGATCGAGGATGGCAGCGGCATCTCACACCTCCAGGATGAGGTCGGCGGCCTTGTCGCCGATCATGACCGACGGCGCGTTGGTGTTGCCACCGATGATCGAGGGCATGATCGAGGCGTCGGCGACACGCAGCCCGTCCACGCCGATCACCCGCAGCCGCGGATCGACCACAGCCCGCTCGTCCACCCCCATGCGGCAGGTGCCGACGCCGTGGTAGATCGAGGTCGCCCGATTGGTGATCTCCGACCTCATCGCCGCCATGTCGATCGCGGCGCCCGGGTGGATCTCCGACTTCACGTGTCCGCGCAGCATCGGGCTGGCCATGATCTCGCGGATCATCGCGATGCCCTCCAGCAGCACCTGGTGATCGTGCGGCTCGGCCAGGTAGTTGAAGTCGATCAGCGGCTCGGCCAGCGGGTCGGCGGTGCGCAGCCGCAGCGTGCCGCGGCTGGTCGGGTAGATCAGCGAGGACATGATCGTCAGTGCCGCCCGCTTGTCGACCTCGTGCCTGATCGGCGCGTCCTGGTTGGGCGAGGGATAGGCCCAGGGCAGCACGTGCAGCTGCAGGTCGGGTACGTCGCGGGCCTGCGACGTACGCACGAAGCCGACCGTCTCGAAGACGGTGTTCTCCAGGAACGACCCGCCCCGGGTCATCTCCTTGACGAAGCCGCGGGCGAAGTAGCCGGCGGTGCCGTGGTGGATCGCAGAGGGCATCTCGAAGGTCATCGGCACGAACATGTGATCGTGCAGGTTGTCGCCGACCGGCAGGTCCGCCACCGTCTCGATGCCGACCGAACGCAGGTGGTCGGGGTGGCCGACGCCGGAGAGCATCAGCAGCTGTGCCGAGCCGAAGACACCGGCGGAGAGGACGACCTCGGCGGTGGCGCGGACGACGTGCCGGTCGCCGCGGCCGTCGACCAGCTCGACGCCGGTGGCGCGGCCGTTCTCGATGACGACGCGGGTGGCCTGCAGCCGGGTGAGCACCGTCAGCGTCGGCAGGTCGCGGTCGTGCAGGTAGCCGCGCGAGGCCGAGTAGCGCTGCCCGCGGTAGGCGCTCTGCTGGAAGGTGCTCATGCCCTCCTGCTCCGCGGCGTTGTAGTCGGCCAGGACCTTGACGTCGAGCGTCTGGGCGGCGGCCTCCTTGAACAGGGTCGAGGCCTGGGTGGGCTGGGTGTGTCGGGTGACCTTGATCGGGCCGCCGGCGCCGCGGTAGTCCGACGCGCCGTCCTCGAAGTCCTCGATCCGCTGGTACTGCGCGTTGACCGCGTCGGCGTCCCAGCCGACGTTGCCCTCGGCGGCCCAGGCGTCGTAGTTGGCCCGGTTGCCCCGCACCCACAGCAGGCCGTTGATCGAGCTGGAGCCACCCAGCACCTTGCCGCGCGGCTGGGGGAGCCGGCGGTTGCGGGCGTGCGGCTGCGGCACGGTGTGGTAGCCCCAGTCGACCAGCCGCTTGAGCCGTGGCTCGGCGTGCAGGGGCCCGATCATGCCTGGCTTGGTGACCAGGATGTTGCGGGCGTCGTTCTTGCCCGCCTCGACGAGGACGACGCTCCTCCCGGCGGCGGCCAGCTTGCCGGCCACCGCGCAGCCGGCGCTGCCGGCCCCGACGACGACGTACTCGGCCTCGGTGACGATGTCGTGGGCCATCTCAGATCCTCTCGATGACGGTGCCCGAGGCCTGTGCCCCGCCGGCGCACATGGTGATCAGGGCGGTGCTGGCGTCGCGCCGCTCCAGCTCGTGCAGCGCGGTGGTCAGCAGTCGAGCGCCGGTCGCGCCGACGGGATGGCCGAGCGCGATCGCCCCGCCGTTCACGTTGATCTTCTCCGCCGGTACGTCGTGGACCTTCGCCCAGGACATGACCACACCGGCGAATGCCTCGTTGACCTCGCAGATGTCGAGATCGGCGATCGTCATGCCGGCGTCGGCGAGCACCTTCTCGGTGGCTTGGACCGGGCCGTCGAGGTGGTAGTAGGGGTCGGCCCCGACCAGACAGGAGGCGAGGATGCGCGCACGCGGCCTCAGTCCCAGCCCGGCGGCGACGTCGGCGTCCATGATGAGCAGGGCGGCGGCGCCGTCGGAGATCTGCGAGGAGGTGCCCGCGGTGTGGGTGCCACCCGCCAGGACCGGGTCGAGCGCGGCCAGCCGCTCCAGCGAGGTGTCCCGGATGCCCTGGTCCCGGTTGACGGCGGCGACCTCGCCGGTGGGCTCGCCGTTCGCGTCGAGCACCGGCGCCTCGACCGCGAAGACCTCGCGCTCGAAGCGGCCCTCGTCCTGGGCCAGCCGCGCCTTCTGCTGCGACCACAGCCCGAACGCGTCGACCTCGGCGCGGCTGAAGCCGCGGTGCGCCACGATCCGGTCGGCGCCCTCGAACTGGTTGGGCAGGTCGATCGACCAGCCCGCCGGTCGCGGGTCACCGGCCCCCGGCGGCACGTTGGCGCCGAGCGGGATGCGCGACATCGACTCCACGCCGCAGGCGATCCCGACCCTGATCGCGTCGCCGGCGACCATGGCGTTGACCAGGTGCGCGGCCTGCTGTGCGGAGGAGCACTGCGCGTCGATCACCGTCGAGCCGACGTGGTTGGGCAGCCCGGCATGCATCCAGGCGCGACGCACCATGTTGTTGGACTGCTCGCCGGCCTGGGTGACGCAGCCGCCGACGACCTGGTCGACCAGCGCGGGGTCGATGCCCGAGCGCTTGAGCACTTCGACCTGGGCGGCGCCGAGGAGCACCGCCGGGTGGATGCCGGCCAGCGCGCCCCGGCGCTTCCCGATCGGGGTGCGGACGGCTTCGACGATGACGGGATTTCCCATGGAGACCTCGTTTGCGGCAGGAGGAGGCGACGCGGGTCGCCGTACCTCAAAACTAGAACGTGTTCTCGTCGGTGGCAACCCTTGCCGGGCTGCGCCCGTCGTGTCACGATGACTAGAACGTGTTTCAGAAATGTGCGAAGGAGCACTCCCGTGACAGCACTTCCTGCGGGCTTCGACCCCACCGATCCCGACATCGGTGAGCAGCGCGTCCCCCTCCAGGAGTTCCTCGAACTGCGCAAGACCGCCCCGGTCTGGTGGGTCGAGCAGAAGCCGGAGGCGCGGGCGGGCTTCCTCGACACCGGCTTCTGGGCGATCAGCAAGCACGAGGACATCGCCGCGATCTCCAAGAACAGCAAGGACTTCTCCACCAACGAGAACGGCGTGATCATCCGGTTCGCGCCCGACATGACCCGCGAGCAGGTGGAGTTGCAGCGGGCGATGCTGATCCACCACGACCCGCCGGACCACACCAAGCTGCGCCAGATCATCAGCCGCGGCTTCACCCCGCGGGCGATCGGCGCGCTGCGCGACAGGCTCCAGGAGCGCGCCGACCGGATCATCGACGACGCGCTGGCCAAGGGCGAGGGCGACTTCGTCTTCGACGTCGCGGCCGAGCTGCCGCTGCAGGCGATCGCCGAGCTCCTCGGCGTGCCGTTCGAGGATCGGCGCAAGCTGTTCGACTGGTCCAACCAGATGCTGGCCTACGACGACCCCGAGTACGACGCCGACCCGGAGACGGCGGCCGCGGAGATTCTCGGCTACGCCATGGGGCTGGCCGCCGAGCGCAAGGTCGACCCGAAGGACGACATCATCTCCAAGCTCGTCACCGCCGACGTCGACGGCCACGGCGCGCTCGGCGACGACGAGTTCGGGTTCTTCGTGATCCTGCTGGCCGTGGCCGGCAACGAGACCACCCGCAACGCGATCACGCACGGCATGAAGGCGTTCTTCGACAACCCCGAGCAGTGGGAGCTGTGGAAGCGCGACCGCCCGCCGACGATGGTCGACGAGGTGATCCGCTGGGCGACCCCGGTGACGGTCTTCCAGCGCACCGCGCTGGGCGACATCGAGATCGGCGGCCAGCTGATCAAGAAGGGCGACCGGGTCGGGATGTTCTACGCCAGCGGCAACCACGACGAGGACGTCTTCGAGAACCCGGACAAGTTCGACATCACCCGTGACCCCAACCCGCACCTGGCCTTCGGCGGCCACGGCGCGCACTACTGCATCGGGGCCAACCTGGCCCGGTTGGAGATCCAGATCATGTTTGACGCGATCGCGGATCGGATGCCGGACATTGCCCAGACCGGCGAGCCGCGCCGGCTGCGGCACGCCTGGATCAACGGCATCAAGGAGTTGCCGGTCCGCTACGCCTGAGGCATCGAGAGGTCACTTTCGGGGGGGTT
>NZ_DASZUF010000047.1:0-6362 GCF_035547795.1 Nocardioides sp. | reverse complement strand
CACCCCCCGCGGCTGCGCCCCGCCGCGGGCAGGTGGGTCCCCCGCTCCTGTCCCTGGTGTTCGTGCGGCCCGGCACCCGGAAGGGACAGGACTCGGCGCGTCCGAGTGCCGGTGCTTGCTCGTGCAAACGGCGCAGACCGTAGGCACAACATCGGACGGAAATCCAACCGTCGTACAGGTAATTCGGTGGTAAAGATCACGCTCTCACGTGGATCTCGCGGAAATTGAGAGCAGCCTCACATCGATGAAGGCTCAACCAGATCGACCAGGTCCTTGACCGACTCGACCACCTGGGTGGGCCGATAGGGGAAGGTCTCCACCTGCTCGGGGCGGGTCGATCCGGTGAGCACGAGGAAGGTCCGCAGACCCGCCTCCAGCCCGCTGATCACGTCGGTGTCCATCCGGTCGCCGACCATCGCGGTGGTCTCCGAGTGCGCCTCGATCCGGTTCAGCGCCGAGCGCATCATCAGCGGGTTGGGCTTCCCGATGAAGTAGGGCCGGCGGCCGGTAGCGGTGGAGATCAGCGCCGCCACCGAGCCGGTCGCGGGCAGGGTGCCGTGCTGGCTCGGGCCGCTGGGGTCGGGATTGGTGGCGATGAACCGGGCACCGCCCTCGATCAGCCTGATCGCTCGGGTGATCGCCTCGAAGGAGTAGGTGCGGGTCTCCCCCAGCACCACGTAGTCGGGGTTGCGGTCGGTCATCACGTAGCCGACATCGTGCAGCGCCGTGGTCAGACCGGCCTCGCCGACGACGTACGCCGAGCCGCCGGGCCGCTGGTCGGCCAGGAACTTCGCGGTCGCCAGGGCGGAGGTCCAGATCGCGCCCTCCGGCACGTCGATGCCACTGCCGAGCAGCCGGGCACGCAGGTCGCGCGGGGTGAAGATCGAGTTGTTGGTCAGCACCAGGAATCGGCGGCCGGTGGCCTTGAGCGCCTCGATGAACTCGGTCGCGCCCGGCAACGGCACCTCCTCGTGCACGAGGACGCCGTCCATGTCCGTCAGCCAGGTCTCGATCGGGCGCGTCATGGTCCCATCCTGTCCTACGCCGGCCGCTACCGCTGCGGAAGCCTGACCTCGACGCCGGGGTGGACGCCCTCGCCCGCCAGCCGGCCACCCAGCGCGAGCACCACGGCGCAGGCCCGCTCCACCGGCGTCTTCCCCTTGCGGTGTCGCCGCACCGAGGCCCGCTCCGCGTGCACCGAGATCCGCAGTGCTCCATCGGAGCCCGCCTCCAGCGCCAGCTCCACCTCTCCCCGGGAGCGGTGCAAGACGTCGACCAGCAGGTACTCCATGATCTGCTCCACCGGCCCGGGCGTGTACGCCGTCTCGACCGCGCCGGCCGTCGTGACCGACAGCGCGCGGTCACGGGTGGCGAGCTCTCCGACCCAGCGCCGCGAGATCTGGGCCGCCAGGTCGCGCAGCGGCGTGGCCGCGCGGGTCACCAGGGAGCCCTGGCGGGCCAACGCGACCAGCTCGCCGGTGACGGCGTCGAGCTGGTCGACCCTGGCCACGCAGCGGTCCAGTGCGGTGACGGTCTCGGCCGGCAGGTCGTCACCCAGCACCAGCTCCTCCAGCTCCAGGCGCAGGCCGGTCAGCGGCGTACGCATCACGTGCGAGGCGCGCTCGGCGAAGACCCGCTCCCGGGAGAGCTGGTCCTCCAGCTGGCGGGCGCTCTGCTGCAGCGCCGTGGCGATCTCGCGCGCCTCGGGGATCCGGGTGCGGGGCAGGTCCAGCCGGAAGCGGCCTCGCCCCAGCCCCGCCGCTGCGACGGCGAGCTGGCGGAACGGCGCAGCGAGCAGGCCCGCCAGCAGCGCGCCGGCGAGGCCCGCGACGAGCGCCGCCAGGCCGCCGATCAGCACCAGCGCCGACAGCGGCCGGTAGGCGATCCGGTGCAACAACGAGCCCTTCTCGCTGAGCACGACGTAGCCGCCTCCGGCCACCGGTGCGACCGCCCACAGGTTGTCGCTGTCGGCCACCGCCGCGTCGCTGCCGGCGAAGCCGGTCCCGTGCACCACCGTGTCGGGGCCGGCCTGGGGATGGAGCCGCACGGCCACGCCGGAGCCGGTGTAGCGGCGCAGGAACGGCGCGTCGATCGGCCGACCCAGCCGCTGGCGGGCGTCGATCGTGTCGGCGAGCATCCGCACCTCCCGGCGCAGCGCGGCGTCGCCCTGCTCCCGCGCGGTGCGCTCGACGGTCCAGGAGCGGGCGGCGTAGGCGGCCGAGCCGAGCCCGAGGATGAGGACGACGAAGGCGAGGGTGAGCCGGCTACGCATCCCGGTTGCCGGCCTCGAGGCGGAAGCCGACACCGCGTACCGCCACCACCTTGTCGGTGACCCCGGCCGCGTCCAGCTTGTTGCGCAGTCGGCCGATGGTGACGTCGAGGGTCTTGGTGGAGCCGTACCAGTTGGCGTCCCACACCTCGCTCATCAGCCGGTCGCGGGAGACCACCCGGTCGCGCTGCGCGGCCAGCACCGTGAGCACGTCGAACTCCTTGCCGGTCAGGCTCACCTGGTTCTCGCCGACGTAGACCCGGTGGGCGGCGATGTCGATGCGCAGCGCGCCCTCCTGCAGCGGCGGCGCCATGGTGGCGGTACGGCGCAGCAGCGCCCGCACCCGCGCCAGCAGCTCGGCGAGCCCGAACGGCTTGGCCAGGTAGTCGTCCGCGCCGTAGTCGAGGCCGACGACGCGGTCCAGCTCCCCGGCCCGGGCGGTGACGATCATGATGGCGCCGGTGTAGCCGGCCGTGCGGGCCCGGCGACAGACGTCCAGTCCGTCGATGTCGGGCAGCCCGAGGTCGAGGATCACCACGTCCACCGGGCTCACCCGGCGCGAGGCCACCGCCGGGTCGAGGTGGTCGAGGGCGTCGAGACCGGAGTCGACCCGGGTGACGTCGTACCCCTCGCGTTCGAGGGTGCGGACGAGCGGGAGGGCGATGTCCTCCTCGTCCTCGACGACCAGCACCCGGTGAGCCACGGAGGGAAGGATAAGCACAGATCGCGCTCAGGTGGCCCGCAACGGATCAAGAGCCGAAGAGCTCGCCGTGCTCGGCCACCCGCTCGAGCACCTCCTCGAACCCGAGCTGCGCCAGCGCCAGCGGGTCCTCGGCGCCGGCCTCGACCTCGGCCCAGGTCACCGGGGCCGCCACGGTGGGTCGCTCCCGACCGCGCAGCGAGTAGGGACACACGGTGGTCTTGGAGCCGGCATTCTGGGACCAGTCGAAGAAGACCTTCCCGGTACGACGGGCCTTGGCCATGGTGGCCGTGACCAGCCGCGGATGCTCCCGCTGCAACTGCTCGGCCACGTCCTTGGCCAGCGCGCTCGCCTCGTCGCTGGGCGCCGCCTCGGGCAGGCGGGCGTAGAGGTGCAGGCCCTTGCTGCCGCTGAGCACCGGGGTGCTGACCAGGCCGAGCTGGCCGAGCCGCTCCCGGGCCAGCAGGGCGACCTGGGCGCACTCGTGCAGCCCGGCCGGGTCGCCGGGGTCCAGGTCGATCACGATCCGGTCGGCGCCGATCGGGTCGCCGCCGGCACCGACGCGCCACTGGTGCACGTGTAGCTCCAGCGCGGCCAGGTTGACCAGATAGGTGAGCGTGGCGACGTCCTCGACGATCGGGAACGTCAGCGTGCCCTCCTGCTTGGACGCGGTGCGCGAGCCGGTGGTCGGCACCGTCACGGTGCGCACCCACGACGGGATCCCGGCCGGGACGTTCTTCTCGAAGAAGCTCGCCTCCGCCACGCCATGCGGCCAGCGGATCCGGGTGACGGCCCGGTCGCGCAGGTGCGGCAGCAGCACCGGCGCGACGGTGGCGTAGTAGTGCAGCACCTCACCCTTGGTGGTGCCGGTGCGCGGGTAGAGCACCTTGTCCAGGTTGCTCAGCTTGAGGGTGTGACCCTCGACCTCGACCCTGACCTCGGTCATCGGCCCCGGCCGATCGCGATCAGGGGCACGTCGGCCGGGTCGAGCCGGCGCATCAGGGCGCGCAGGAACGCCCGCGGCGCGCTGACGCAGCCGGCCGTCGCGCCCCGACCGTTGACATGCAGGAAGATCCCGGCGCCGCGGTGCCGGACCTGCTCGCGGTTGTAGTCGAGCACGATCGCGTACTCGTACTGGCGCGGATAGTCGGCCAGCCGCTCCGAGCCGTTCTCGGCGCTGGTCGGCAGCCACCAGCGAAACCCGCCCTGGGACCGGTTGCGGTAGCGGTTGTAGTACGGCGAGGCGTTGTCCTCCACCCAGTAGTCGCCCGGCCCGATCCGCCGGTAGGGCAGGTGCCAGCTCGCCGAGGCGTGATGGGTGCCGAAGGCGGAGATCAGTCCGTAGGTGCCCAGCGGCGTGGTGCCGGTGCCCTGGTGGCGGCGGGCGCCGGCCACCAGGCCGCCGTACCCGGTGCGGCCGTCGGCCGTCGTCAGCCGGCGCTTCCAGACGCCGTGGCGCAGCACCCAGAACGACACCCGCGCGCTGGTGCCGTGGGTGTGCCGGACCGTGACGACCTGGGTGGTACCCGGGCGCAGGTGGACGAGCACCCCGCCCAGCCGCACCGTGTCCGCAGCGGCCGAGTGTGCCGCGGTCGGCACGGCCACCACCGCCGCCAGCAGCAGCGTCGAGAGCAGAGTGCGCAGCGCTCTCATCTCAGCAGGTCCTCCGGGCTCAGGTCGGTGCGGAGACCGACGTACGTCGGCTGTCGCAGTCGTTCGTACCCGATCCCGTGGGTCTCGATGTCGACCACCACGCCGGGCGTCGTCCAGAACGTGCCGGTCAGGTCCTCGCGCGGGACCTCGTCCGCGAACGGGCTGGCTGCGGCCGGAGTCAGGGCCGAGCGCAGCCGCAGGCTCTCCTTGCCGCCGATGCCGCTGCCGACCCGACCGCGGTAGCGCAGTCCCTGCGGCGTGAGCTCGCCGACGAGCAGCGCGGCCAGCCGGTCGCGGGTGCCCTCCTGCGGCCGCCAGCCCCCGACCACGTAGGAGGCGCGGAAGCGGTGCGGGAACTTCAGCCAGGCGCGACTGCGCACCCCCGGCTGGTAGCGCGAGTCGCGGCGCTTGCTCACGATCCCCTCCAGACCCTGGGCGAGGGTCGCCTGGTGCAGCAGCCGGCCGTCGTCGTAGGTGGCCGGCACCTGCCAGCCACCCAGCTCCAGCCCCTCCAGGATCGCGCGCCGCTGCGTCCAGGTGCGGCCGGTGAGGTCCTCGCCGTCGAGGCGGAGCACGTCGAAGACCATGTACGTCGCCGGGCGCGCGGCCGCGAACCTGGCCGCCTTGCGCGGGTCGCGGGTGTGCATCCGCTCACCGAGCACTCGGAAGTCGGGCCTGCCGGCGTCGTTGAGCGCGATCACCTCGCCGTCGACCACCAGGTCCCGGGGCAGGCCCGGCCCGGGGGCGAGCTCCGGCCAGGCGAGGGTCGCGTCGTTCTCGTTGCGCGTAGTCAGCCGGAAGGCGTCGCCGTACCGCTGCGCGATCAGCCGGATGCCATCCCACTTCACCTCGTGGACCCAGTCGTCGCCGGTCGGCACGTGGGTACCGGTGGTGGCGAGCATCGGGCGCATGGTGGCAATCATGCCCAGGCCCGGGGAGGATGTGACACGTGAGAGCGATCTGGAAGGGCGCGGTCTCCTTCGGCCTGGTGAGCGTGCCGGTCAAGCTGTACGCCGCCACCGAGTCCCACGACGTGTCGTTCCGGCAGGTGCACGTCAAGGATGGCGGCCGGATCCGCTACCAGCGGATCTGCTCCATCGACGGCGAGGAGGTGCCCTACGCCGAGATCGCGAAGGGCTACGAGACCGAGGACGGCGAGATGGTCGTCCTCACCGACGACGACATGGCCGAGCTGCCCTCGACCTCCTCGCGCGAGATCGCGGTGGAGAAGTTCGTGCCGAGCGACCAGATCGACCCGATGCTGTTCGAGAAGTCCTACTACCTCGAGCCGGAGTCGACCGGGGCGAAGCCCTATGCGCTGCTGCGCCAGGCGCTGCTCGAGGCGGACCGGGTGGCGGTGGTGACGGTCGCGCTGCGGCAGCGCACCACCGTTGCCGTACTGCGGGTGCGGCCGACCGATGCCGGCGACGTGATCGTGCTGCAGACCATGATGTGGCCCGACGAGGTCCGCACCCCGGACTTCAACGTGGAGGCCGGCGAGGTCAAACCGGCCGAGGTCAAGATGGCCAAGATGCTGGTCGAGACACTGGCCGGGGACTTCGACCCGGCCGAGTTCGAGGACGACTACGCCGAGGCGGTCGAGGCGCTGGTCAAGACCAAGATCGAGGGCGGCGAGGTCACTCGCACCGAGACCTCCACCCCGACCTCCGGCGAGGTGGTCGACCTGCTGGCCGCCCTGCAGCGGTCGGTCGCCGCCGCGAAGGAGGCCCGGGGCGAGGA
>NZ_DASZUF010000046.1:0-2164 GCF_035547795.1 Nocardioides sp. | reverse complement strand
GGGGTCGGCGGGGTCCGTCGGCGGTGCGGGGTCGGTCGGCTCGGCCGTCGGCGGGGCGCCGGTCGGGTGATCGAGCGCGACGACGTGCCGGGCCCGCATCCAGACCGCGTCGGGGAGCCCGGATCCGGCGCTGGCCGGCAGGTCGTCGCGGCAGGCATAGCCGAGGATGCCCACCCAGAGGTCGTCCTCCGCGGAGTCGCGGAGCTCGGTCTCGAGCGCCTCTAAGATCCCGAGACGGACGACGTCGGCGCGGCCGGCACGATGACGGGTCACCTCGCCGCGCTCGGCGTCGTAGGTCAGCGACAGATCGTCGTCGTCCAGCCAGCCCAGCAGCGAGCCGCCGGAGCCGTCGGCGGTGTCGAGCCAGAAGCAGCGCGGGTGGGTCGCGGCGATGGCCGCGAAGTGGGCCTCGACGTCGTTCATCCGCACCTCAGGAAGTTCGCGAGCATCGGGCGACCGTGCTCGGAGAGGATCGACTCGGGATGGAACTGCACGCCCTCGATCGGCCTGTCCCGATGCCGGACGCCCATCACGGTGCCGTCCTGGGCACGCGCCGAGACCTCGAGGCAGTCGGGCAGCTCGATGGCGACCAGGGAGTGATAGCGCACCGCCGCGAAGCCGGCCGGCAGGCCGGCGAAGACGCCGCGGCCGTCGTGGTCGATCCGGCTGACCACGCCGTGCGCGGGGCGCCCCGGAGCCACCCGGCCACCGAACGTCGTCACGATGCCCTGCATCCCCAGGCACACGCCCAGGATCGGCAGCCCCGACTCCGCCAGCAGGCGACGACCGAGCCGGAAGTCGGCCTCGTCCGCAGGGCTGCCGGGGCCGGGCGAGAGGACGACATGGGTGGTGTCGGGGGCGACGTACGCCCGTGGCTGGTCGTGCTGCACCAGATCGGGCAGCTCGCCGGTGACCGAGGCGATCAGGTGCATCAGGTTCCAGGTGTAGGAGTCGTGGTGATCGACCACCAGGACACGCGCCGAGCCGCGGCGTGGAGCGGGCGCCGGCATGGCCGCGAGTGTACGCCGGCCGAGCCGGGTCAGACCGGGTCCCGGGCGATGCCGAGATAGGCAGTGCGGAGGTCCGTCGTGGCGGGTAGGTTCCAACCGTCGATCGAGGCGATCGGGCGCACGCCCCAGCCGGCGTTGACCGCCGCGGCGGCTTCCGCGACAGCCAGCTCGTCGACGCGCACATCGCGCCGCTCGATCGCCCGGACCCGGCCCAGCAGCTCGACCGTGATGCTGGGCAGGCCCCGGCTCGGCGAGACCAGGGCACCGTCGAGCAGCACCACCAGCGACCAGGTCGGCCCCTCGCCGACCAGGCCGTCGGCGACCAGCAGCGCGTCGTCGTGGCCGGCGAGCCGGGCACGGCGGCGGGCCAGCAGCTCGGGAGTAGTGCCGAGGTACTTGACGCTCGACAGCGCCCGCTGGTGCGCCACGGTCGCGACCGTGAGCGGAGTGGGATCGGTGTGCACCGGCCGCGGCGTCACGGTGACGCTCAGCGCGCTGCCGCCGGGACGGCCGAGGGTGTGGTCGTCGGCCGTGACCGCCGCCCGGAGCAGCACCGGGCGGGGCAGCCCGACCAGCGCCCGCCGTACCGCCGCCTCGACCTGGTCCCGCCCGATCGAGCGGTCGAAGAGCACGCCGCTGTCGCGTACCAGCCGCTCGAGGTGCGCCTCCCACCCGCGCACGCCGTCGCGCTCGACCCGGAACGTCGTGAAGCAGCCGTAGTCGGACACGCGGGCATGCTACGAGCCCGACAAGAAAGCCGCCCCGCGGGCCCGGATCGGGCGGCGGGGCGGCTTTACTGGCTGGCGGTGACGGAGGGATTTGAACCCTCGGTGGACTTGCACCCACAAACGCTTTCGAGGCGTTCTCCTTAGGCCGCTCGGACACGTCACCGCCGGAAAGGCTAGCCCAGACGGTGGGCTGCGAAGAAATCGTCCAGCAGCGCCGTGCTCCGGTCGGCGTACACGCCCGCGACCACCTCGGGGCGATGGTTGAGCCGACGGTCGCGGACGACGTCCCACAGCGAGCCGACCGCGCCGGCCTTCTCGTCGAAGGCGCCGAAGACGATCCGCTCGATCCGGGCGAGTACGGCGGCGCCCGCGCACATGGTGCACGGCTCCAGGGTCACCACCAGGGTGCAGCCGTCGAGCCGCCAC
>NZ_DASZUF010000045.1:0-5887 GCF_035547795.1 Nocardioides sp. | reverse complement strand
TTGCCAGCGGTCGAGGAAGGCACACCCCCCGCGCAGGCAGCGCAACTGCTTCGTCAGGCATGGGGTATCGGGCGAGGTCCGCTGCCGCACCTCGCCGCGACCATGGAGTCTCACGGGATCGTCATCAGCTTGACTCCCATGACGAACGAGTCGGTAGGCAGGGTGAGCGCCTACTCGACAGATGCGCTTGGTCGTCCACTCGTGATCATCACGCCCGAGCGGGCGCATTCCGTGTATCGATACCGATTCACGTGCGCCCATGAGCTTGGCCATCTGCTCCTCCATGCCAACCCGCTACCGGGCGACCGGCAGCAGGAGCGAGAGGCCGACGAGTTCGCCGCGGAGCTCCTCACGCCGCGCGCAGAGATCGAGCCGCTGCTCCCTCGCACCATGAGAATTGCGGCCCTGGACAAGCTGAGCGCTGAGTGGGGTGTCTCTGTCGAGTCCCTCGTACGCCGCATGGGTGAGTTGCGAGTGGTCTCCGATCTCTCGGTGCGGAGGGCCTACCAGCGACTCAGCGCGTCGGCCGAATTTCGCCGCGATGAACCGATCGCCACGTATAAGGGCGAGGTGCCATCTCTGCTGCGCGAGGCGCTCGAGCTCGCCGAGCGTCATGGCCTTACGAGACGGGACCTGGCGATCGAACTCTGTTGGACGGCATCCCATCTGAGCGAGATGCTCGGTGAGGACGACCCCAGGCCCGTGCTCAGCATCGTGCGTTGACGTCGGCCAGCCCAAGCATGGGGGTTTCGAACCGTCATCGAAAAGGCATCAGATATGACCGGCAACGGTTCCGAGACGTTCCGATACTCTTGAAGCTGTCCGAAGCGGAACCTCCTCAACAACCCGAGGTTTCCCAGAGGGACCCGAGGTGTGAGGTAGCCGGGGACAGGTCTCCGATCTTGTCCAGAGGTCACAGGTTCAAATCCTGTCCCCGCTACAAGGTGAAGTGGCCCTCACGATGTGAGGGCCACTTCTGTTCTGTGGGTGCCCAGTGGATCGTCGGACGTCAGACGGTCACGAGGACGATCACGCCGGCCACGATGGCCGCGGCGAAGAGCATGGCAACTCCGAACCGGCGCCACGACGGAGCCCCGAAGGTCACCGCCACGATCAGGCCGACGAACACCATCGTGAGCGCGAGTGCGACGTCGGAGGCGCCGAAGGCCCACACCGCCGACAGCAGGAGGCCCGCCCCGACGCCGAGGACCGCTCCGGACAACGGACCAGGAGACTGCCGGCCCGGAGCACCTGATGGATCCACCGGGACAGCGTCTCACCGCCAGTACGGCGGAGCCGCCGCGGGGCCACCCCGACCGGCCCTGGTTGGTCGTAACCTTGCTCAATGGCAGATCCGGTGCGCTGGTGGGACATGCGGCCGGCACAAGGGCGGCAGGCGAAGACCTATACGTGTGCGATCTGCCACGGCTTGTTCCTGGCGATGGTTCCCAACACGCTGCTGTATCCCGAGGGCGACCGGCAGCGGCGTCGTCATGCACACACCGCGTGCGTGGCGCGGCAGCGTCGGGCGGGCAAGCTCCTGACCAAGGCGGAGTGGGAACGGACCCAACGGCCACCGAGCTCGGGCCGGCGGCCCCGGTGGCGTCGACTCCTCGGTGGGCGACCGGCGGAGGAAGAGCCCGGCCAGCGCTGAAGGGCGATGGCTACCGGCGTACTGTCGAGGAAAGAATCCCACCTCCCGACAAGGCCCCGCCATGGTCCCAGCACCCGTTCGTCGCTCCCGCGTACGTCGACTGGCCCCGCTCGTCGCGTTCACCGCCGGGCTGGCTCTGCTGCCGGTTCTGCTGGAGCCGACTGCGGCGTACGCCCGTGGCGGTGGTGGCCGCGGCGGCTTCGGGGGTGGCGGTGGCGGCTTCGGTGGCGGAGGCGGGGGCGTCCATTTCGGCGGGGGAGGCGGGTTCCTCTTCCTCGGTGGGGGCGGCGGGGGCGGCACGCTGCTGGTCATCATCATCCTGGCGATCGTGGCGTACTCCCTGTTCAAGAGCTGGTCCGCGCGCCGGGCGGCGAAGCACCGGACGAACACCACCAGCGATCGGGTGGCTCACCGCGCCAACAAGGAGGCTCGGGCGCGTGCGGCGCGCGTCGAGGCCGAGGTCGACGCCCTGGCCGCCAGCGACGCCACCTTCGACGTGGAGACGCTCAAGTCCCGCGCCGCGACTCTCTATGTGCAGGCTCAGCGCGCCTGGACCGCGCGTGACGACGCGACGCTCAGGGCGATCCTGGCCCCGGTCCTGTACGGCAAGTGGGCCGAGCAGCTGCGCGAGTACGAGGCGCGCGGCGAGGTGAACGTCGTCGAGATCGTCCGCGGGCCGGACGTCGAGATGGTCAACGTCGCCAACCGTGCCGGCGAGACCGACGACACCGTGACCTTCCGCATCACGGCGACACTGAACGACTACGTCGTCAACGGTCGTTCCGGGATGCGCTTGACCCGCAACGACCGCTCGACACGCCCGGTCGAGTACTGGACACTTCGCAAGAACGCTGCGGGCGAGTGGATCGTCGTCTCCGTCGAGCAGGCCGAGGACGGCAGCCACCACCTCTCCGATGCGATCGAGACCGACACCTGGAACCAGAAGGCGGTGGCCCGCGACGCCATGCTGGAGGTCGCCGGACGTACGACGGCGCCGCGGGTGTCCGACGTACTCTCCCTGACGAGCGTCTCGTGGGCCGACGACGCCGACGAGGCGGCTGCCGACCTGAGTCTGGTCGACGCGCGCTTCGACAAGTCGGTGCTCGAGGTCGCCATCAGCCAGTTCCTGGAGGAATGGCAGATGAACGACGGCAGCCTCGACTTCACCGCGGTCCGCACGCCCAACCGCACCGTCATGCGAACCGCCACGATCCGCGGGATCGAGGTGCGCGAACTCGTCTCCCGCGAGCCGATCGTGTTCCGGGTCGCGGTCGAGACGGAGGGGATCTACTACGAGGTCGACCGCAGGACCGAGGAGGTCGTCGCGGGTGACGCACATGCCAGTCGGGCGATGTCGTTCGTCTTCACGATGCGCCTGGACGCGACCGGGCGAGGGTGGACGGTGACGGCGGTCGACGTGGCCGGCTGATCTGCGCTCAGGCGCCCTTGGTCGCCGTGCACAGGAACAGGCCGAACTCGCGGTCACCCTTGAGGACGGTGGTGGCGTCGACGAAGGCGACGTCGGTGAAGCCGGCGCGGCTCAGCTGCTCGGCAAGGCGTTGCCTGTCGAATCCGTGGTGTCCCGCGAAGTCGGCCTTGTCGGCGTGGAAGGCACCGTCGGGATCCTCGTCCAGGTCGGCGATGGCCAGCCGGCCGCCGTCGACCAGCAGCCCCGCCACGGACCGCAACAGTCCCTCCACGTCCTGCACGTGGTGCAGGGCCATGGAGCTCCATGCCACGTCGTAGACCCCGTCGAGCCGGTCGACCGTCAGGTCCGCCCGGACGGCGCGCAGTCGGTCGCCGAGGCCGGCCGCCTCGATCCGGCGCCGCGCGACCTCCACCATCCCGGCGGAGGGGTCGGTCACCAGCACCGAGCCGACCCGGTCGGCGAGCAGGATGCTCAGCCGGCCGGTGCCGCCACCGATGTCGAGGGCGTTCATCTGGGGGTCGAGGTGCACGGCCTCCTCGATGGCCCGGGCCACCGCGACCTGTCGCTTCTCGTGGCCGGGGTCGTCATCCCACGTCGCCGCCTCGTGGTCGAATCGCTCGTGTTCGTGCACGTGCTCGACCCTAGTCCCGGCGCGCCCGACCCGGAACCGCCTGCCCGGCCGGCCCGAGCCGAGACAGCATCCCCCGTGCTCGCCTACTCGGCGCCGGGCACGGAGATCCTCAGATGCCGTGGGCCGTCGCCCCAGGAGATCGACCACGACGAATCCCCGTCGTCGAGCCCGTCGTCGTCCTCGTCATCCTCCATGGTGTAGCTGCGGAGCAGATCGGGGTCGTAGTCGTCCCGTATGACGAAGCCCATGCTGCGGAGGTCGGCCACGGTCGGGAGTACGTCGTCGAACAGGCCGGCCACGCGGCCGTCGAGGTGGAAGAGCCCCTCGACCGTGCCCGAGCGGACGAGGGCGGAGACGGTCGCCGGGTCGAGGCCGGAGGCCCGGCAGAAGTCCTCGAGCAGCAGGAGGCTGCGTCCTCGGAGCAGTGGCTTGGGCTCGTCCGGGGTGTCCACGAGCCGAGTCTGGCACCCGCCGACGAGGCTGCGGAGCCATCCGCGCACCCTGTGACTTCAAGGACTTGAAGTTCCCACCGCGATGCGACGAGCACACGGACGGCCCAGCGGGCCCACACGATCAAGGAGGCGGCAGCACTGACCGCGCTGCCGGCCAGCACGCTGCGCTACTACGAGTCGATCGGGATGGTCGCACCCATCAGCCGTGGCAGCAGCAGGCACCGGGTCTGCGACGAGGACGACCTGGACCAGCTGATGTGGGTCGCCTGCCTGGCCGCGACCGGGATGCCCGTGAGCGGCAGGCGCCAGTACGTCGCCAACCGGGAGCTCGGTCCCGACACCGCAGCGGCGCAGATCGGGCTGCTCGCCAAGCAGGACCGGCGGCTCACCGAGGAGGCCGAGAGGAGGCCGAGCAGATCGCGGCGGCAGCGGTACGTCCGGCTGAAGATCGACTACTGGCGCGCGGTGCACGCCGGGGAACGAGGCCCCGCCGAGCGGCTCTCGACCGAGGCTTGTGCACTCGCCGACGGCCTCAAGTGACACCAGCGTCGCTGATCACCAACGAGACCTGAGGCCGGCTCTTTCCCCTGTGACCCTTGTCACGGCCCTCTAACTAGCGTTACGTTACTAACGAAACGCTAGGAAGGAGGCGCCGTGGCGCGCACAAGCTCGCTCACCGAGCGGTGGAGGGCGACCGGCCGGCACCGGGTGGAGACCCTGGACGTCCCGGCCTGGACCGTCGTCGACGGCCGGTCGGTCGCCGTCTTCGCACAATTCCCCACCGAGGTCGCGGAGCCGGCGCCCGTGGTCGTCCTGGCGCACGGCCTGGGCGGCGACCACCGCGGCTACGCCGCGCTGGGCGCGCGGCTGGCCGGGCACGGCCACGTCGTACTCCATCCTCAGTTCCTCGACTCCTTCGCTCTGGCCGCGTCGCGGCTGGGGATGGGGCCGGGCGAGGAGCACACCTGGCCGCGCGACCCGCGGCACCGGGCGGCGATGCACGAGATGCTGTTCGATCCCACCCACTGGATGGCTCGGGTGGCGCGCGTCCACGCCGTGCTTGACTCGCTGGCCACGCAGACCCATCTGCCCGTGGCGTTGCGACCCGATCGGGTGATCCTGGCTGGCCATTCGTACGGCGCCTACACCGCGCAGTTGGTCCTCGGCACCCGGCTCGAAGGCGTCGGCATCGACGACAGCCTGCGCCATCCGGCGGCGTGTGCCGGATTGCTCCTCTCGCCGCAGGGGAGCGGCGACCGCGGCCTGACGCCGCGGTCCTGGGATGAGGTGGCGACTCCGGTGCTGGTGGTGACCGCCACCGCTGACCGGGGACCGCACGGCGAGGGGCTGTCGTGGCGCCGCGAGCCGTTCGACGCGGCGCCGGCGCCGCTCAAGCACCTGGCCGTCGTCCAGGGCGGCGACCACCTGCTCGGCGGCATCGATCGTCGTGCGGACGAGGCGCCCACCGATCCGGCGGTCAGCGAAGCGGTCGCGACGCTCTGCGCCGCCTTCGCCGACCTGGTGAACGGCGATCCCGCTGCCGGCCGCTGGCTGCGGGCCGACCCGTTCCCCGAGATCTTCCACCATGAGTTCAGAGAGGACGTCGCATGAGTAGCCCTGTGTCAACGTCAGGCGGCTTCGGCACTGTTGAGCAGCGCTTGGAGTGCGCCGTGCTGGTCGGGGTTGTAGGCGACCTCGTCGTGCCAGCAGCGCCAGATCAC
>NZ_DASZUF010000044.1:0-18459 GCF_035547795.1 Nocardioides sp. | reverse complement strand
GGCGACCGGCGCTACCTGTCCGAGGGCTCCATGGCCAAGCTCTACGGGACCAGCAATACTGAGCCCGTCGCCGCCATCGAGAGCAGCGACGTGTAGGCACCGAGGATCACCTCAAAGCCCACCACCCCGCGGGGCTCTGTCCCTGCTCCACAGCGACGCCTTCGTCGTGCTCCGACCCCGTCGGGACACACTGTCGCCCGCCGAGATGCGGCTGCTGCACAGCCGTCCGGTGCTGGCCTCCGGCGATGGCCGGAGCCTGCGCCGCGGCGACGGCTCGAGTTAGCTCGTCGGGGCCTTCGCGGAGAGCTGGGTGAGGATGGCGCGGATGGCGCGCTGCATGCGCTTGGCGTGGTACGGCGCCAGCGCGAGGCCGTTGACCGACTGGATGAGCGAGCCGTTCTGCAGGAAGGCCGAGATGGCGAGCGCGGAGGAGGTCTGCTGGGCGACCTCGCGGGCGTCGTCGGCACCGGCGATGTGTGGCTGGGAGACGGTGCCCGCCGGGATCTGCATGGTCTTCCACGCCGCATCGAGGCCGCCGTCGAACCACAGGTAGGACAGCTCGAACGTCGGGCCGCCCTTCTTCACCGGCAGCAGCGCGCAGCGTGGCGCGTCGGCGGTGCCGGTGGTCAGCTTCAGCTTGGCGCCGAGGGCCCGGGAGACCGGCTTGGCGTCGAGGCCGTCGCAGGGGTTGAAGGCCGCCGCCGTTGACGTGGCCGACGGCGTCGTGCCGCCCGACCTGCCCGAGGACGGCGCGGCGGCGGGGCCGGCGGACGGACTCGACGAGCCGCATGCGGCCAGGGCGAGCAGCGGCACCAGCGTCACGGCGGCGACGCGGCGCCTCACGCGCCGATCCCCGTCGATGCACCGGCCGGATCGGACGCGGACGCGCTCGGCGAGCTGCGTGGCATCGGCGTGGCCGCGCCGGGCAGCCGCAGCACGAACCGCGCACCACCGTACGGCGAACGTCCGGCCGAGACCGTGCCCGCATGCCGCTCGGCCACCTGGCGCACGATCGACAGGCCCAGCCCCGAGCCGGGCATGGAGCGCGATTCGGTGGCCCGGTAGAACCGGTCGAACACGTGCGGCAGGTCGGCCGGCGGGATGCCCGGGCCCTCGTCGTCCACTGTCAGCTCACCGTTCTTCAGGGCGACCCGGACGGTGCCGCCGGTTGGAGACCACTTGGCGGCGTTGTCCAGCAGGTTGGTGATCGCCCGCTCCAGGCCAGCCGCCTCGCCGACCACCCACCACGGGTCGGCGTCGACGGACCACTCCAGCGAGGGCGCCCGGCGGCGTACTCGCGTCACGGCATGGTCGAGGACCTCGGGCAGCTCGACGGCCTCGACCACCGGCGGGAGCGGCTCGTCGCGGGCCAGCTCGACCAGGTCGCCGATGAGCGTGGTCAGCTCCTCCATCTGCGCTCGGATGTCGTCGAGCAGCTCGGCGCGCTGCTCGGAGGAGAGAGACTGGTCGGCCTGGGTGAGCAGGTCGATGTTGGTTCGCATCGAGGTCAGCGGCGTGCGCAGCTCGTGGCCGGCGTCGGCGACCAGTTGCTTCTGCCGGTCGCGGGAAGCGGACAGGGCCACCAGCATCTCGTTGAACGACTGCGCCAGCCGGGCGATCTCGTCATCGCCCTCCACCGGGATCGGGGTGAGGTCCTCGGTGCGCGCGATCCGCTCCACGTCGTCGGTCAGCCGGCGCACCGGCCGCAGCCCGCCAGTGGCGACACCCCAGCCGGCCACGCCGGCGGCGATCACGCCGACGATGCCGAGGCTGAGCATCAGCAGGCCGAGGCGGGTCAGGACGTGCTCCTGGGAGGCCAGGGACTGGGCGAGGAGGAGGGCGCTGCCACGTTGCAGTGGCACGGCTGCGACACGGTACGTCATTCCCCCGACCGAGATGGTCCGGATGCTCTGCCGGGCCGTTCCCTGCGCCACGGCCAGCTCGCTCGGCCCATGGGGGAACGCTCGGTCATCCATGTAGGGCATCGAGAGCTGTTGGTTCGCGTCTAGTCTCGCCACCCGCACGTCGCCGGCGCCAATCACCCACGTCGGAATGGTTCCGACGATGGGGTTGTAGCTCTCGGCCGCGATGTGGGCGCGCTGCATCAAGGAACTGTCCGTGGAGGACTGCAGCTGGGCGCGCACGGTGAAGTAGCCGCCGACGGCGAAGAGGGCGACGACGAAGCCGACCGCCAGGGTGGTGAGGAGGGTGACGCGACTGGCCAGTGAGCGCCGGTAGTGCCACCCGGCGAGCATGCTCATCGGGTTCGTCATTCCTTGAGCACGTACCCGACGCCGCGGACGGTGTGGATCAGCCGCGGCTCGTTCTCGGCCTCGGTCTTGCGGCGCAGATAGCCGACGTACACCTCGAGGGAGTTGGCGGTGGTGGGGAAGTCGTAGCCCCACACCTCCTCGAGGATGAACGAGCGCTCCAGCACCCGCCGCGGTCGTCGCAGGAACATCTCCAGCAGCGCGAACTCGGTGCGAGTCAGCTCGATCTGACGGCTTCCACGGGTGACCTCGCGCGAGGCCGTGTTCATGGTCAGGTCGGAGAAGGTGAGCACCTCGTCGGCAGCACCGTCGGCGGGTACGGCGCGGCGCAGCAGCGCCCGGAGCCGGGCCAGCAGCTCCTGCAGCGCGAACGGCTTGGTGAGGTAGTCGTCCGCACCGGCGTCCAGCCCGTCGACCCGGTCGCCGACCGCGTCGCGGGCGGTCAGCACCAGGATGGGCAGGTCGTTGCCCGCCTTGCGCAGTGCCTTGGTGGCCTCGATGCCGTCCAACCGGGGCATCATCACGTCCATCACGACGATGTCGGGGGCGGCGCTCGCGATGCCGGCCAGCGCCTCGGCGCCGTCGGCGGCCATGACCACGTCGTACCCGTTGAACTCCAGGGAGCGGCGCAGCGACTCACGCACGGCCTTGTCGTCATCGACGACGAGGACGCGGGACTTGGCGGTGCTCACGCGAATACTGTGCCACCACCGACTGAGCCTGCGCTGAGAGTCGGCGTCATGAGCCCTGAGATGTCCGCGGGCACAGCGCCACGAAGTAGCCCGGCGCCTTGTGCGCGTAGACCCGCAGCCCGTGGCCGAGACCCACCTGCTTGATCCGGCCGTGCGGCGTCACCACCAGCGCGCCCGGGCCGTGGCAGCGCTGCAACGCGACCGTGCGGGCCACGGTCTGGGTGCCCGGTACGACGGCCGTGCGGGCCAGCTGCGCGGTGACGCCCGGGACCGCCGCGGTGCCGGTGACGGTGGTCGCGGCCGAGACCGGGAGCACCACCAGCGCCGTCAGCGCCACGCCCTTGAACCCGCGCAGGGTGCGGTGGAACACATGCACGTAGGTCTCAACGACGGTGTGGCCGGTTCGTGACGCGGTCGGGTGCGGCAGGATCGTGGCCATGACGTGGTTCTCCTCGCCCAGTGACGCCCTCGACCGGCTCTCCGCGACCGGCTATCTCGCCGACGAGGCGACCGCGACCACCGCGTACCTGGCCGGCGCGCTGGAGAAGCCGGTGCTGATCGAGGGCCCGGCCGGCGTCGGCAAGACGGAGCTGGCCAAGGCGGTGGCCCGCGCGAACGACGCCGACCTGGTCCGGCTGCAGTGCTACGAGGGCCTGGACGAGGCGCGCGCGCTGTACGAGTGGAACTACAAGAAGCAGCTGCTCCGGATCCAGGCCAGCGACGAGTCGTGGCAGGAGGCGCACGACGAGATCTTCAGCGAGGAGTTCCTGCTCACCCGCCCGCTGCTGGCGGCGATCCGGCGGGAGCGGCCGACGGTGCTGCTCATCGACGAGGTCGACAAGACCGACGTGGAGGTCGAGGGCCTGCTGCTGGAGGTGTTGAGCGACTTCCAGGTGACGATCCCCGAGCTGGGCACGATCACGGCGGTACGGCGACCCTTCGTGGTGCTCACCTCCAACGCCGCCCGTGAGCTCTCCGAGGCGGTGAAGCGGCGCTGTCTCTACCTGCACCTGGACTACCCGGTGGCGGAGCGGGAGCGCGCGATCGTCACCCAGCACGTGCCCGACCTCGCCGAGGGCGTGGTGGCACAGCTGGTCGAGGTGGTCGCCCGGCTGCGCGAGCTGGAGCTGAAGAAGGCGCCCTCGATCGCCGAGTCGGTGGACTGGGCCCGCACCCTGATCGCGCTGCAGATCGACTCGCTCGACGCAGCCGCGATCGACCGGACGCTCGGCGTCGTACTCAAGCACGTCTCCGACCAGAACCGGGCCCGCCGGGAGCTGCGACTGTGAGCCTGCTGGACCGGCACATCGCCTTCCTCGAGGCCCTCCGGGCCGCGGGTCTGCCGGTCTCGCTCTCCGAGGACCTGGATGCTGTCGCCGCCCTCGGGGCGGTCGGCTGGTCGTCGCGCACGATGGTGCGCGACGTGTACGCCGCCACCCTGGTCAAGCGGGCCAGCCAGCGGCCGACGTTCGACGCGCTCTTCGAGCTCTACTATCCCCGGCTGGTCGGGGCGCCGGAAGTGACCTCTGAAGGCGCCGAAGGTGACCTCTCGACGTCGGTCGACGGGCCTGGGGCGCTCGCCTCGTTGCAGGAGGAGATCGTGGCGGCGCTCGAGGCCGACGACACCGACCTGCTGCGTCGGCTGGCCGCCGAGGCGGTCGGCCGGCTCGGCGCGATGCCCGGGCGTGGCCCGGGCCTGTCGTCGTGGTCGTCCTACACCGCCCTGCGCCGTCTCGGCGCCGACGACCTGGTGGCCCGGCTGGTGGAGGCGCTACGTGCCGGCGGCTGGACCGAGGAGGAGGCGCAGCGCACTGCCGAGCGCCGGACCGGGTCCTACGTCGAGATGGTGGAGGCCGACGCGCGCCGCCGGATCGCGGAGGAGAAGGGGCCGGGCCACATCGCGCGGGTGACGGTGCGGCCGACCATCGAGCGGCTGGACTTCCTGCATATGCGCCGGGCCGACCTCGACGACCTGCGCCGCGAGCTCTACCCGCTGGCCCGACGGCTGGCGACCCGGCTGGCCCGGGAGCAGCGGTCCCGCCACCGCGGGCCGCTGGACTTCCGTCGTACCGTCCGGGCCTCGATGGCCTCCGGCGGGGTCCCGATCGTCACCCACCACCGACCGAAGCGGCCGCACCGCAGCGAGCTGGTGGTGCTGTGCGACGTGAGCGGCTCGGTGGCCAACTTCGCCTCCTTCACGCTGATGTTGGTCTTCGCGCTGCGTGAGGTGTTCACCAAGGTGCGGGCGTTCACGTTCGTGGACGACGTCACCGAGGTCACCGACCGGTTCCGGCCTGGCGGCGACCTGGTGGAGACGATGACGGAGCTGGTGGCGGCCTCGGCGTACGCCGCCCGGATGGGGCGGACCAACTACGGCCGCGCCTTCGGCCGGTTCGTCGAGCAGCACGCCGATGCGCTGACCCCGAAGACCTCGCTGCTGATCCTCGGCGACGCCCGGTCCAACTACGCCGATCTGCAGCTGCCCGCGCTGCGCGAGATGGTCGACCGCACCCGGCACCAGTGGTGGCTCAACCCGGAGGTGCGGCTGCAGTGGGACACCGGTGACTCCGCCGCGTCACGCTACGGCGCGCTGGTGCCGATGGTGGAGTGCCGCAACCTGACGCAGCTGACGGAGTTCGTCAGGCACTTGGCGTGAGCACGTGCACGATCCCGTCGTTGACGACCTGCGTCCCCAGCGCGGGTACGGCGGACTTGTGCAGGCCGTCGTGTCGGCGACGGGCGACGATCATCGCCGAACCGGAGCGCAGATAGGCGTGCAGCCAGTCCTGATAGGCCAGGTCCTTGCCCCGGCCGACCCGGACGCCGTAGCTGGCACCGGTGACGTCGACGGCGACATCGCAGCCGGCCCGCAGGTCGCTGCTGAGCCGGTTGGCGAGGATCAGCGTGGTGGGGTCGTCGGCGGTGATGCAGCCCTTCGGCAGTGACGCGGTCGCGACCGCCGGGAAGATCCGGCCCTTCGGCTGGGTCGCCACCGCCAGGCCGGAGGCGACCAGCGCCACCACGCCGAGTCCGGCCGCGAAGCGACGGACGGTGACCTGCCGCAGCAGCAGGGACCAGCCGGCCGCGACGGTGACGGCCACCGACGCCGCGGTGAAGTCGCCGTAGTGGTGGAAGACGACCGGGCTGACCAGCAGGACCCCGACGGTGCCGAGCGCCACCGCCGCGACCGGGCGGGTCCGCCGCTCGCGCAGGCACACCACCAGCGCGACCGCGAAGACCGCGGTGGCCAGCGCGGTGATCACGTGCCCGAGATTCGGGGACACACCCAGGGCGCGGCCGCCGACGGCGGTCCCGAGCCGGTCGATCACCGACGTCCTGCCATGCCGCGGGCGGCTGAGCTGGTCGAAGACCACCATGTGCCACATCTCGCGGGGAGCGAGGGCGAAGAACGGCAGCAGGATCGCGGTCGCCGCCGCGACGGCGACGCCGCCCGCCCGGGCCGCGCTGGCCCGGCGGCGGTCGAGCAGCGTGGCGATCAGGACGGCGCCGACCGGCACGACGTACCAGATCTTGCCGGTCAGGGCGATGCCCAGCAGCAGGCCGGCAACCAAGTCGCGCCGCGGTCGCACCCGGTCGCCGCTCAGCAGCACCACACCGCCGAACATCGCCAGGTCGGCGGCGGGCTCGATGAACGTGGTCTGGGCGGCGTAGCCGGCGCTGGCCGAGCAGGCGAACCACAGCCCGGCGACGAGCGCGGCCGGGGTGCCCCAGCGGCCGGCGTAGCGCGCGACCAGGACCGCGGTGGCGGCGCCCAGCAGCATCCAGGTGATCCGGGCCGCGACCAGGCCGGTCGGGTCGCTGGTGAGCCGGCCCAGCAGGGTGAACGGGAGCAGCACCAGGGTGATCAGCGGCGGGTGCAGCAGCACGAAGTCGCGGTAGGGCAGCCGGCCGTCGAGCAGGGACGCCGAGGCGGTGTAGTAGACGCCGTCGTCGTACCTGCCCCAGAAGCGCAGACCGCCGCCGGTGAGGATCGGCGTCAGCCGGACCGACAACGCCACGACGCCGACCACGCCCAGCACCCACCGTCGCACGGTGCCGATGGTGACACCCGATCCGCTCGCTGAGGAGGGTTTCCGCCCGGCTGGTCAGGTTGCTGGGGGCCGCCGGTCAGGCTGCCTCGTTCCCAAGTGTCACCGTGACACTTGGGGCGTGGAGTGACAGTTGCGAAGTGTCACTCGACGCGCGAACTATCACGGTGACAGTTTGGAGAGGCGGCGGCTCAGGCCAGGTAGCCCAGCCCGCGCAGCCGGTCCAGCTCGGCGCGCACCTCCGGATGCGGGGCGGCGTCGACCAGCCGGCCGCCCGCGACGTAGCGGTCCTCGCCCGGGGCGGCGTCGTAGACGACGGTGAGCCGGTGCGAGGAGCCGGCGTTGACCAGGCTGCCCAGCAGCGCCACCGGGTCGTTGCGGTCCTCCAGCGCCAGCACCCGGGTCGACTCCGGGACGCGCGGCGCGTGCGCGGTCGGGGAGCCGACGGTGACGACCTGGTCGACCACGAACCCCTCGTGCGGGCTGGCCGCCAGGGTCGCCGCCGTCGCACCACCGGCCGCGGCGCCTACCAGCATCACCCGGGCGCCCGGCTCGACGGTCTCGGTGATGGTGCGCGCCGCATCGGCGGCGTACGACGTCAGGTCGCCGCTGACCAGCCGCAGCCGGCCCGCCCCGGCGTTCGCGGCGACGTGCGGCCCGGGCAGGTAGGCGATGTAGCGGCCCGGCGCGGTCGGCCGCACCGACACCGAGGTGGTCACCTGGGCGAGGGTGCCGATCAGATCGGCGATGCCCTGCGGCGTGGCGGTCGGCCCCGTCGGCCCCGTCGGCGCCTCGGTCGCCGGCGCCGGTGGCTCCTCCAGCAGGTCGGCCGCGGCGTCCCGGATCGCTGCCCCGGCGTCGACCGGGAACGGCGCCACGCCGACCGCGCGCAACCCGCCGGCCGCCGCGAGCGGCAGCGCGTCGCCGCTCGGCATGGCGGCGGTCAGCAGCGCCCGCAGCTGCAGGCTGTCCAGCAGCGGACCGCCGCCGGAGGTGATGTGCTCCATCAACTCCGGATTGGCCGCGGCCAACTCGCCGAGGTAGGCGGCGACGCCGTCACGGTCGAGTGCGTCGGTCTCGATCACGCCGGCCGAGACCAGCGAGCCGCCGAGCTCCACCTCCGGTGCCAGGAAGCCGATCGCTCGGCCGGCGACCTGGCCCAGCGAGCGGTAGGCGGCGGTCTGCAGCTCGTCGATCCAGCGATAGGTCAGCACCGTCGCCCGTACGGCGAGGGCGTCGGCGTCCATCTCCAGGGAACGGCCGAGCAGGCCGCCCCGGCCGAGTGCGGCGGCCTCGAGCGACTCGGTGGTCTCCTCGTAGGTGCGCGGGGAGAGCTCGGCGGAGTCGGTCACGTCCGGGTCGCGCAACACGTCCTGGGCGACCCGCGCCCAGCCGCGCAGCTGCTCGCCGACCGCGTCGAAGCCGTCGGCCAGCCGGAGCATCTCCTCGTACGTCTCCTCGCTCAGGCCGCCCGCCATCAGGCCACCTCCGCCAGCAGCGGTGCGAGCTCGGCGGCGAGTGCCTCGGGCTCGACCAGGGCGATCTCGATCTCGGCGGCACCGTCGTCGCCGCGGCGGGGCCGGACCGCATGCCAGCCGTCGGCCAGCAGCGTCCACGACGCCACCCCGATCGGCCGCGGGTCGGCGTCCACGGTGGTGACCAGCGCCCGCAGCCGGCCCTGGGCCTCGCCCGCCAGGGCGGTGAGCACGACGCCGAGCGCGGGATCGCCGGCCACGATCGGGACCAGCTCCGGCCGACCGGAGCGGACCGCCTCGACGGCCGCGTCGACGGTCTCCAGCGGGACCTGCAGCAGTGTCGGCACCGAGGAGGGCCGCAGCGTGATGTCCTCGGGCAGCGCCGCCGCCCGGCCCAGCTCGGCCGGCCAGGCCGAGGTCGAGAACCAGGACAGCTCGAAGACCAGCCCGTCCACGGTGGCGAGCGTCGCGACCGCGTCGTCACGCTGCCGGTGCCAGGCGTGTGCTCGCACCCCGCCGGCAGCGACGTCGAGGTCGACCGCGGTTCGCGGCGCGGCGAGCAGGCCCCGGGCACCGGCGATCCCGGGGGCGGCGGCGCTGTCGGCGAGGAGGCCGCGCGGGCCCCGCGACTCGGTCGGGTCGCCGAGGGCGGTCAGCGCGGCGGCGTACGCGCTGTCCTGGGTCGCCCGCGCGCTGGGCCCCAGCCGGGAGGCGAGCCCGTTCGTCGACACGGTCGACCCGGCCGGCGTGACGACGTCGAAGGGGAGCGGCGCGCCGGGGCGCTCGGCGAGGAGGCGCAGCTCCGGCAGGGTCAGGCCGACGCGGCGCGGCACGCCGTCCCAGGCATCCCAGCTCTCGGGCGCCGTGGGCGTGCCGAGGTCGATGGTGACCATCAGAGACTGACCTCGAGCCAGCCCTTGTGGCCCGGCGCCGGCAGCACCATGTCGGGGAGCGCACCGTCGGCGGCCAGTGCGTCGGCCCGGCGCTGCGCGGCGGCGATCGCGTCCTTGCGCCGCTCGACCTCGAGCAGGTGTCGCTCCAGTACGTCGGCGGCCTGGTCCTGCCGCTCCGCCGAGCCGCGCAGGGCCGCGGCCCGGTCGCGGATCCGGGAGCGCAGCGCCTCGGCCGCCCGGCCCGGCCACCGCACCCCGTCGGCACGCGCCCCCAGCCGGTCGGCCGCCGCCCGCAGGTCGCCGGCCTGCTCGCGCAGCCGGCCCACGTGGGCGCGCATCACTTCGATGTCGCCGTACATGCCCTGGCTCCTTCCCGCGCGGCGACCCACCGAAACGCAGGCGCGGTCCTCAGTTGCCGAAGCGTTGCTGGGCGGCCTGGCGGCTGGTCTCGAGGGCCGCCCCGATGATGGTCCAGGAATCGCCCGCCTCCCGGGCCGCCGCGACCGCCTCGCGCAGCTCGTCCTCGGCCGCCGCGAGCGCCCGGCGGGCAGCGATGATCCGCCGGAAGTGGACGGCGTCGCGCGCGGGGTGTGTCGCCGGATCCAGCTGGTCGAGTCCAGTCTCGTCGGTGTGTGTCAATGCCATGTCTGATCACCTCAGGTAGTCGTAGAACTTCGGGCGGAGCCGGTCGGCGTGGAGGATCCGCTCCGGTTGAGTGGGCGGCACCGCGACCAGCTCGAGCAGTTGCCCAGACGGGCTCGGCCCGATCACCAGCAGGCGGTCCTCGCCGCCGTAGTCGTACTCGACGAGACGGATGGCGTGCGCCCAGCAGTGCTCGATCTCGGTCATGGTGATGCCGTGCTTCAGTGCTGATGTCATGACGTCCACTGTCAACTCTACATTGACATTCGAATCGGTCAACCCACTCACCGCACGCGCGTGATCTGGAACATCCGACTGCTCACCTCCTGGCCCGGTGCGAAGAAGCCGCCGAGGCTGGCCAGGCTGGCACGGATCCTCGGGTCGGTGGAGGCGTCGACGGCGGCGGCGCCCTCGGTGTAGTGGGTGAAGGAGTGGTTGTCGACGACTCCCTCGACCGAGGTCTCGAAACGCACCGTGACCTGCTGCGGCGTCTCGGGCGCGGGCGCGCCGGCCAGCTCGGGCACGACGTCGCCGACGTGCTCCAGCGAGAGCACGTGCGAGCCGGCGGGGAAGCCGTGCACCTGCGCGGTCGGCGAGCCGAGGGTGACCACGTTGGTGACGTCGTACGGCGTGCCGTGGGAGAGCAGCGCGACCGCCTCCATCCCGCCCTGGCTGTGCCCGGCCAGCAGCACCGGCTCGCCAGGCGCGATGCCAGCGTCCTTCATGGCGGCCAGGATGCCGACGCCGTACGCCGTCGGCTGGTCGCCGATGAGCCGCAGGTTCTCCCGCATGTCGCGCACCTGGGTGTCGTCGCTGAACGGGTCCATGTCGTCGGTGCCGGGCAGGTAGACGACGTGCCGGACGGTGCCGTCGGGTGCGGTCAGGGTCTGGATCTCGATGGTGCCGTCGTTCTCCGGGTGCTGCTGGTCGGAGAGGTCGCTGAGCTGGGCGAGGTGGTCGGCCAGGTCCGCGACGTCGCGCGGCTGGGTGCCGCTGTCGTCGACCCGCACCGGCACCGGCACGGTGCGGACCGGCGTCTCCGGGCCGCGCAGCCCGGCCAGGAAGCGGGCCGCCGTGGCCGCGCCGCCCACGCCGCCGACGAGGCCGCCGGTGAACGCGACCGCGTCGCGCACGCCGCCGGCGTGGTGGGTCGCCCACGACGCCAGCCGCGGCCCGGCCGCCTCGTAGCCGAGGATTCCCACGGCGCCGGCCGCCAGGCCGAGCCCCACCTCGTCGGCCAGCGGCAGCGCCCGTACGCCGGATCCGAGCAGCGCACCGAGCCCCTGCCACAGTCGCGCCTCGTGCTGCTCGTCGGTCAGCCGGACCGTCTCGATCGCGGCCGTGGTCGCGGCCGCCAGCGCCTCCCACTCGGCTGCGGCAGGGACGAGCCCGTGCGGGCCGGTGGCCGCGGCCAGCACGGCGGCCTCCGCCTCGGCGAACGTGAGCGGCGAGAGCACCGCCGAGGCGACCAGGTCCGGATCGGTCATGGTGGCCGCGCCCAGCGCCGACCAGCCCAGCAGCCGCGCTCCGGCGGCGGCGTAGCAGGCGGCCAGGTCCTCGACCTCGTCGTACCGCGCGGCGAGGCGCAGGCCGCCGCCGACTGCCACGATCGCGGCGGGCTCGCCGGCCTCGGGGCGGCTCATGCCGCGCTCCGCAGCCAGTGCGGGACGTGCACGTGGACGGGCCTGCCGAGGTGGAGGCCGAGCCGGTGCAGCGCGCCGGTGACCAGGTGCTCGGCCCGCTCGATCTCCTCCAGTGTGCCGGCCACGGCCCGGGCGTGCCGCTCCAGCGCGTGCGCGGCGTCGTCGTGCAGCGCGGCGGTGCGCCGCAGGCCGCCCGCGCCGGCACGGGCTCGGGCCCGCATCGCGTCGGCCGCCTGTCCGGTCCAGGCGACCGTCTCGCCGCGTGCGGCCAGCCGATCGGCCTGAGCGCGGATCTGCTCCGCCCGGTGCCGCAGGGCACGGGCCAGGGCACGGATCCGGTCGGGATCTCCGTACATCTCCTACCTCCTGGGTGTCGTGCCGTCCTACTGGCACGCTCCCCGCCCGAGAGGCGCGGAAACCGGCGCTCGCGCGCCCTGTGGAGAACTCAGACCACGTCGGCCAGCCGATCCAGGGCGGCGTCGATCTCGGCACCGTCGCCGGCGAAGCTGAGCCGCACGAAGCGGCTCCCGACCGCGGTGTCGAAGTCGATGCCGGGCGCCACCGCGACTCCCGTGGTCGCCAGCAGGTGATGCGCCCAGGCCATGGTGTCGTCGGTGAGGTGGCCGACGTCGGCGTAGACGTAGAACGCGCCGTCGGCGGGCGCCAGCCGGTCGATGCCGAGTCGGGGCAGCCCGTCGAGGAGCAGCGCGCGGTTGGCGGCGTAACGGGCGACGTGGCCGTCCAGCTCGGCATAGGACTCCGGCGTGAACGCCGCGATCGCGGCACGCTGGGCCAGCACCGGCGGGCAGATGGTGAAGTTGCCGGTGAGTACGTCGACGGCACGGTGCAGCCGCTCGGGGACGAGCATCCAGCCGATCCGCCACCCGGTCATCGAGAAGTACTTGGAGAAACTGGCGAAGACGACCGCCTCCCGGCTGGTCTCCCAGGCGCTGGCCGCGCGGGTGCCGCCGTACTGGATGCCGTGGTAGATCTCGTCGGAGATCAACTGGACGCCGGACTCCTCGCACCAGCGCGCGATCGCCGCCAGCTCCTCGGGCGGCATCATGGTGCCGGTCGGGTTGGCCGGGCTGGCTACCACCACGCCCCGGAGGTCCGGCACTCGCTCCAGCTGCGCCACGGTGGGCTGGAAGCGATTCTCCGGGCTGCCGGGCAACTCCACCACCTCGCAGCCGAGCGCTGTCAGCACGTTGCGGTAGCAGGGGTAATTGGGCCGCGCCATCGCCACCCGGTCACCGGGCTCGAAGGCCGCCAGGAACGCCAGCAGGAAGCCGCCGCTGGCCCCGGTGGTGACCACCACGTCGGGCGCCGAGACGTCGATGCCGTGCACCCGTCGCTCGTGCGCCGCGATGGCCTCGCGCAGCTCGAGGATCCCGATGGCCGGGGTGTACCCGAGCGGGTCACCGCTGCCCAGCAGTCGCACCGCCTCCTGCGCGACCGGCCCCGGGGCGCCGGTCGAGGGCTGGCCGGAGAGCAGGTTGAGCGCGTCGCCGTACTCCCGCTGTCGGCGGGTCGCCGCCTCGATCATGTCCATGACGTGGAAGGGCGGCACGTTCGCGCGCTGGGCGACGGCGAGACGGTTCATAGAGGCGACGGTATCGATAGGCTGGGGTCCCGCCGCCCCGAAACGAGGTGACATGAGCGTTCACGAGCTCGACACGTTCCTGCTCGTGGGCTCTGCGGTCACCCTGTGCGCGATCCTCGCGGTGCGACTCACCTCGCTGGCCGGGCTGCCCTCGCTGCTCGCCTACCTCCTGATGGGGGTCGTGCTGGGCGAGTCGGGGCTCGGGATCGACTTCGACAACGCCGAGCTTGCGCATGCGCTCGGGTTCGCCGCGCTCGCGCTGATCCTCGCCGAGGGCGGTGTCACCACCTCGTGGGGCTCGCTGCGGCCCTCGATGCGGCTGGGCATCTCGCTGGCCACGGTCGGGGTGGCGGTCTCGGTGGCGGTGATGGCGCTCGGCGCGCACCTCCTGCTCGGGCTGTCCTGGCAGCTGTCGGTGCTTCTGGGCGCGGTCACCTCGCCGACCGACGCCGCGGCGGTGTTCTCGGTGCTGCGGGTGGTGCCGCTGCCGCGCCGGCTGGTCGGTGCGCTCGAGGCCGAGTCGGGCCTCAACGACGCCCCGACGGTCGTGCTGGTCACCCTGATCTCCTCCGGCGGCGTGCACGACCATCCGTGGTACGTCGTGGTCGGCATCGTGGCCGGTGAGCTCGTCGGCGGCATCGTGCTCGGCCTGCTCGTCGGCGTCGCCGGCGCCTGGCTGCTGCGCCGGGCCGCGCTGCCGTCCTCGGGCCTCTACTCGCTGGCGGTCCTGGCACTGTGCTTCCTCGGGTACGGCGCGGCCGCCGGGGTCCATGTCAGCGGATTCGCCGCCATCTACGTGGCGGCCCTGGTGCTGGGCAACGCCGAGCTGCCGCACCGTCAGGTCACCCGCGGCTTCGCCGAGGGCGTGGCATGGCTGGCCCAGATCGGGCTGTTCGTGATGCTCGGCCTGCTGCTCTCGCCCGACACGCTGACCTGGCCGATCGTCGGTGAGGCGCTGGTCGCCGGGCTGGTGCTGACGTTCGTGGCGCGGCCGGTCGCGGTGCTGATCGCGATGCTGGTCCAGCCGCTGGGGCTGCGCGGGGCGGCGTTCCTGTCGTGGGCTGGGCTGCGCGGGGCGGTGCCCGTCGTACTCATGACCATTCCGATGGCCGAGGGCGAGCCGGGTGCCGGCCGGCTGTTCGACCTGGTCTTCGTGCTGGTGGTGGTCTACACGCTGTTGACCGCGCCGACGCTGCCCGCGGCCGCGCGGCTGCTCGGCCTGGCGCAGCCGCTGGACCCGCGCGCGTTCGAGCTGGAGGTGGCCCCGCTGGAGCGGATCGCGGCCGACCTGCTGCAGATCACCATCACGCCTCGCTCGCGGCTGCACGGCGTCGAGGTCGGGGAGCTGCGCCTGCCGCGCGGGGCGAGCGTGTCGATGGTGATCCGCGACGGCGAGTCGATCCCGGCCGAGCCGCGCACGGTGCTGCGCCGCGGCGACGACCTGCTCGTGGTCGCCCCGCGGGCACTGCGGGAGCGGACCGAGCGCCGGCTGCGCCAGGTGTCCCGGCACGGGCGGCTGGCGGGCTGGGTCAGCTGAGGGTGCTGGTTGACCTGCATACCTCGGTGAGCAGACGGGGCCTCAGCTGAGCGCGGGGCTGCAGATCGTCGCGTCCTTGCTGGCGGTGATCGACTTCGGACCCTGGCCGACGTCCTTGAACTTGTCGCCGACCACCACGACCACGCCCGGCTCGGTCACCTGACGGCGCACCACCTTGACGCCCGGCAGCCAGGCCTTGACCAGCGCCACCGCCGGGCTGCTCGGGTCGGGCGTCCAGATCTGCGCGACCGACACGGAGGTGCCCTTGGGTGCGTTGCCGGAGTCGCCGGCGCCGAAGCCACCGGTCGTCAGCGACGACATGGTGCGCCCGGCCAGGCCCTCGCGGCGGGACGCGTTGAGCACGCTGACCGTCACCTGGGCCGGAAAGACGTGGTCACCGGCCTTGACCGTGGCCGCCGTACAGACCGGGGCGGGCTCCTTCTTCGGCAGCGGCGCCGTCAGCTTCGCCCAGCCCCAGGCGCCTGCCAGGACGACGAGGAGCGCCAGGACCGCCAGGGTCAGCAGCGTGCGGGCACCGGAGAGCATGTCAGAGAGTGTGCACCCTCGCGTGCAGGACGTGACGCTGCTGCAATGCGGCTCGCAGCGCCCGGTGCAGCCCGTCCTCGAGGTAGTACTCGCCCTGCCACTCCACCACGTGGGCGAACAGGTCGCCGTAGAACGTGGAGTCCTCGTCCAGCAGCGAGGTGAGCTGGAGGGTGTCCTTGGTGGTGACGAGGTCGTCGAGGCGGATCGGACGCGGCGGCAGCTCGGCCCACTGCTTCGCCGTCAGCCCGTGATCGGGATAGGGGCGGCCCGAGCCCACACGCTTGAAGATCACCACGCGACCTTATCGCCAAGCCCCAGCCGCCCACCTAGGCTTCGAGCCATGACTGACACACCGGCGGAGCAGACCGCAGCTCGTGGGGGAGCCACTGACAGTCCGATCGCCCAGGCCGTTGCGCCCGGCTACGCGTTCGAGGGTACGGCGCTCGAGCTCGGCGGGCTGATGATCGACGAGAAGACCCAGGCCGACGTCCACATCAAGATCCCGATCGGGATGCTGAATCGTCACGGCCTGGTGGCCGGCGCGACCGGTACCGGCAAGACCAAGACGCTGCAGATGATGGCCGAGCAGCTGTCCTCGGCCGGCGTGCCCGTCTTCGCGGCCGACATCAAGGGCGACCTCTCCGGCCTGGCGGTGCCGGGCCAGGCCAGCGACGCGCTCACCGCCCGGGCGAAGTCCGTCGGGCAGGACTGGCAGGCGCGGGGCTTCCCGGTCGAGTACTACGCGCTCGGCGGCCAGGGCACCGGCATCCCGGTGCGGGTCACGATGACGTCCTTCGGCCCCACCCTGCTGAGCAAGGCGCTCGGCCTCAACGACACCCAGGAGTCCTCGCTCGGACTGGTCTTCCACTACGCCGACCAGGCCGGCCTGCCACTGCTGGACCTGGCCGACCTGCGGGCCGTGTTGCAGTTCCTGACCAGTGACGACGGCAAGGCGGAGCTGGCCGGCCTCGGCGGCCTGTCGAGCGCGACGGCGGGCGTCATCCTGCGCGAGCTGATCTCCTTCTCCGACCAGGGTGGCGACGCGTTCTTCGGCGAGCCGGAGTTCGAGACCGCCGATCTGCTGCGGACCGACCCGTCCGGCAAGGGCCTGATCTCGCTGATGGAGCTGCCGAACGTGCAGGACCGGCCGGCGGTGTTCTCGACGTTCCTGATGTGGCTGCTGGCCGACCTGTTCCACGAGTTGCCCGAGGTCGGCGACGCCGACAAGCCGAAGCTGGTCTTCTTCTTCGACGAGGCGCACCTGCTCTTCGCCGACGCCTCGAAGGAGTTCCTGCAGCAGATCACGCAGACCGTGCGGCTGATCCGGTCCAAGGGCGTGGGCGTGGTCTTCGTGACGCAGTCGCCGACCGACGTACCCGACGACGTGCTCGCCCAGCTCGGCAGCCGGGTCCAACACCAGTTGCGCGCCGCCACCCCGAACGACGCCAAGGCGCTCAAGGCCACCGTCAACACCTACCCGACCTCGGCGTACGACGACCTCGGCAAGGTGATCCAGACGCTCGGCATCGGCGAGGCGATCGTGACGGTGATGAACGAGCGCGGCGCCCCGACCCCGGTGGCGTGGACCAAGCTGCGCGCCCCCGAGTCGCTGATGGGTCCCCACGACCCGGCCGCGATGGAGGCCCTGGTCAAGGCCAGCCCCAGCTACGCGAAGTACGCCGAGGTCGTCGACCGCGAGTCGGCCCGGGAGAAGCTGGCCGCGAAGATGGACGCCGGTGCGGCCAAGGCCGACGAGGAGGCCGTCGCCCAGGGCAAGCCGCCGGTCTCGAAGCCGGCCAAGCCGGTCAAGCACGAGAAGAGCACGGTGGAGAAGATCGTCACCTCCAGTGCGTTCAAGCAGGCGATGAACACCGCCGCACGGGAGGTCGTGCGCGGCATCTTCGGCACCCGCCGCCGCTGACTACGCCGAAGGGGCGGCCCCGTGCGTAACGGAGCCGCCCCTTTCGCGTCGTCGGCGATCAGGCCGACCAGCGCAGCGAGTCGTCGACCAGGTCGGCGAACGCGTGGGTGCCACGCAGGTCCTCGCGCTCCGCCATCAGCTTGGCCAGGGCGGTCGCGTGTCGCTCCCGCAGGCTGGCCCGCTGCTGGGCGACGCGGTCCTGCTCGACGTCCCGGTGGGTCGTGGTGGGGTTCTCCATCTCGGCCTCCTGAGCGTGGGTGGGTGGGTTGTCTGTCGGCTTCCAGCGTGGTCGACGAAAGTCGCCAACAGGTTGTTGGAACGTTACAACTAGGTGTCCTTTAAGTCAACTTAAATACTAGATTTAAGCGCTCAGAGGGTGGGCTCGGACCAGGCCAGCTGGACCACCTCGGCGCCGCGGTCGCGGGTGATGATCCGGGCCCGTCCCGGCGGGGCCGGCACCGCCCGCACGTTGCCGATCAGCTGACCCTCGGCCGGGTCGCCGGAGAGCAGCACCCCCGGCATCGCCAGGTCGCGCATGGTCTGGATGATCGGCTCGTACAGCGACCGCGAGGCGCCGCCGGCCCGGCGGGCGACGACCAGGTGCAGGCCGGTGTCGCGGGCCTGTGCCAGCAGCGGCTGGAGCACATGCACCGGCGAGCCCTGCTGGGTCGCGACCAGGTCGTAGTCGTCGACCAGCACGAACACCTCCGCCCCGGTCCACCAGTTCCGGTTGCGCAGCTGCTCGGGGGTCACGTCCGGGCCCGGCAGCCGGCTCTCCAGGTACGACGCCAGGTCCTTCAGGGCCGGCGCCGCCTGGGTCGCGGAGGTCAGGTAGTTGAGCAGGTACTCGTCCGGGATCTCGCCCAGCAGCGAGCGGCGGTAGTCGACCACGACCAGCTGGGCCTGCTTCGGCGTACGGGTGCGCATGATCTCGCGGGCGTAGGCGCGCAGCAGCGCGCTCTTGCCGGACTGGCCGTCGCCGAAGACGAGCAGGTGCGGCTCGGTGTCGGGGTCGATCGAGACCGGCGCCAGCTCGCGCTCGTTGATGCCGACCAGCAGCCGCGAGCCGGGCGCCTCGGCGGAGACGCCGGCCATCGAGCGGACGTCGTCCAGCTTGATCTGCTCGGGCAGCAGCCGCAGCTTCGGCCCGGCGGGACCGGTCCAGGCCGCGCTGACCTTGGTGATCAG
>NZ_DASZUF010000043.1:0-25703 GCF_035547795.1 Nocardioides sp. | reverse complement strand
TTCTTGGCCAGTGCCATCACCGTGACTTCTTCTGGCGGAGATACCTGCGACGCGCCGGCATCACGCGGCCTACCCGTCCAATGGTGATCCCGTCTTCAGCGAACTCGACTCCGACCTCGAGCAGCTCTCCGGTCGGCGTCGGCCGTACGAGGATCGACAGATCGAGTAGGCCCTGGTCCCGGAACTCATCGACGTGATGGACCACCGCGTGCTCGCGCTAATTCGTGGCGGCCAGTTGCCCGCAGGCGCCGTCGATCTCCCGGCCGCGGGTGTCGCGCACGGTGACCGGCACGCCGCGGGCCTCGAGCCGGCGGACGAACTCGCGCTCCACCGCCTTGGGCGAGGCGTCCCACTGCGAGCCCGGCGTCGGGTTGAGCGGGATCAGGTTGACGTGGGCCAGCCGCGGGGCGAGCAGGTCGCCGAGCAGGTCGGCCCGGGCCGGCGCGTCGTTGACGTCGCGGATCATCGCGTACTCGATCGAGTAGCGGCGGCCGGTGCGCGCGGCGTAGGCGTCCGCGGCGGCCAGCACCTCGGCCACCTTCCACCGGGTGTTGACCGGGACGAGGGTGTCGCGCAGCTCGTCGTCCGGCGCGTGCAGGCTGACGGCGAGGGTGACGTCCAGGTTCTCGTCGGCCAGCCGCCCGATGGCCGGGACGAGCCCGACGGTGGAGACGGTGATCGAGCGCCGGGACAGGCCGAAGCCGCCGGGGGCCGGGTCGGTGAGCCGGCGCAGTGCGGCCACCACCCGGTTGTAGTTGGCCAGCGGCTCCCCCATACCCATGAACACCACGTTGGAGAGCCGGCCGGGGCCGCCGCCGAGCCCGCCCCGGGCGGCGACCTGCGCGGCGGCCCGCACCTGGTCGACGATCTCGGCGGTGGAGAGGTTGCGGGTCAGCCCGCCCTGGCCGGTGGCGCAGAACGGGCAGGCCATGCCGCAGCCGGCCTGGCTGGAGACGCACATGGTGGCGCGGTCGGGATAGCGCATCAGCACCGACTCCACCAGCGCGCCGTCGAAGAGCTTCCACAGCGTCTTACGGGTGGTGCCTCGGTCGGCTTCCAGGGTGCGCAGCGGCGTGGCCAGCGCGGGCAGGAACGTCTCCACCAGCTGTGCGCGCTGCGCGGCCGGCAGATCGGTCATCTGCTCGGGGTCGTCGACCAGGCGCTCGAAGTAGTGGGTGGAGAGCTGCTTGGCACGGTACGCCGGCAACCCCGCGCCCGTGGCCGCCTCCTGCCGCTCCGCCAGGGTGAGGTCGGCCAGGTGCCGCGGCGGCTTCGCCCGACCGCGGGGCGCGTCCATCACCAGCGGAAGCGTCCGGGGAGCCTCCTCACCTGCACCAGTCACCGCCTCATTCTCCCATCGCGTCCGCGGCGGGCCGAATCGGCAGTGGCCCGGGATATCACCGGGGCCACTGCCGATCGACGGACGATCGAGGGACGATCAGCCGATCACGAGGCGGCCTTGACGGCCTTGTGGTCCTTCTTGATCTGCTTCTTGAGCTTCTTGATCTTCTTCTCCAGCTTGACCTTCTTGGCCCCGTGCGCCTTCTTGGCCTTCTTCTTCACCTTCTTCAGCTTGGCCTTGTCTGCCTTGAGGTGCGCCTTGGCCTGGGCGACCGGGCTGGCCGTCGGCGGCAGTGCGGTGCCACCGCCGCCGTTGCCGTTGCCGTTGTTCCCAGTGGTGGGCCGAGGCATGGTGTCGGAGGTGACGGCACCGGTGTTGGGGTCGAGGATCACCTTGCCCGGCTTGGGCGCGGAGAAGTCGAACATGCCGGTGATGGACCCGGCGATGGCGTCGAAGGAGCCCTTGCCGACGGTGCCGGCGGTCGTGCTGACCGTCTTCGTGCCGTCACTCGGGTCGGGGTAGCTGAACGTCGGCACGGTGGTGCCGGCGTCATCGATGCGACCCAGGTTCCAGTTGTCCTCGATGAACTTCACGATCGAGGCCTGCGAGGTCTGGGTGTGGTCGATGTAGTTCTGCTTGGCGTACGGCGAGATCACCAGGAACGGCAGCCGCTGCGAGGGACCGCAGCGGTCCTCCCAGCCACCGGCCGGCATGACGCCCTTGGCGTAGGCGGCGGTGCAGATGCCGTTGGCCGCGTCGGTGGTGCCGTTGGTGCCGGTCGAGGCGGTGCCGGTGATGTCGTTCGAGCCGCTCAGCACGGTCGGCGGCTGGTGGTCGTACCACCCGTCGGAGTCGTCGTAGGCGATCACGATCGCGGTCGAGCTCCAGAACGGCGAGTTCTCGATCGCGTCGACGGTGCGGGCGATGAAGTGCTGCTCGTCGAGCGGGTCGGAGTTGCCCGGGTGGGCGTCCTCGGCGTAGTCCGCCTTGACGTAGGAGACCGCCGGCAGCTGGTCGACGGCGTTGTCGCCCTTGAGCGCCTGGTAGAAGTACGCCAGGTCGTACTGGTGGTTGGCGCCGTGGCCCTCGGCGTGGCCGGTGCTGCCGTCCGCCTCGACCACGTCGCTGGTCGCCACCGCCCCGCCGCTGACCGTCGGGTCGGTCGACGGGTCGTCGGTGCCGAACGGCACGCCGGCGGTCGGCAGGAAGTGGTGCGGGTTCGAGGTCGACTTGTAGTACGCGAACGGGTTGTGATGAGCGTTGTAGTTGTTACCCGCGCCGGCGTAGAACGGCGCGTCCTCGCCCGCCTGGACACCCGGGACCTGGCTGCGGTCGGCGGCCTTGGTGCCGCAGGCGGCCGAGCTGACGAACTTCGCCTGGTCGCCGTCGCTGACGCCGGTGGCGTCCCAGGTGGAGGGGGTGCTGGGAGTGATGCCGCCGGCGAAGTATCCCCAGGAGACGCCCTTGGCGTTGAGCAGGTCGCCGATGTTCTTGCCCGTCATGCCGGCGGTCTGGCCGTTGGTCTTGTCGCAGTCGTCGAACGCCGGGTCCGGGTCGCCGTTGACCGAGCCGATCAGCGCGTTGGCCAGCGAGCTGCCGGCCGCGTCGGTGCCGAGGCTCGCCGCCGAGACGTTGCCCTCGACGCCGCCGGTCTTGGTGGTGGCCGGTGTGGGCTTCTCGTGGTTGTCCGAGGCGCTCTGGGTGGCGTAGCTGATCGCACCGCCCGTCATGCCGGACACGACGTTGAGCGCACCCACGGTGGAGGGACCGAAGTTGTCGGCCCACGAGTTGTCGCTCATCGCGAAGTTCTGCGCGAGGTTCCACAGGCCGGTGACGGTGTTGCCGTCGAAGTAGCCCATCACCTGGGTCACCGAGCAGTACTGCGCGTTGCCCGCCGCGGCGGTGGCCGAGCAGTTGTTGGTGTTGCTGGCGCCGGTGGTCTGGACGAACCGGTCCATCAGCGGCTTGGTTCCGTCCCAGCCCATCGCGTTCTGCTCGGGCGTGTAGTTGTGGCTCTCACCGCTGTTGTAGGCCTGGGACGGCGAGAGCCGGTACGGCGCGGCCAGGTTGGGGTTGCCGTTGGGATTGCTGGCCGACACCGGTGCGGCCAGGTTGGGGTGCGAGATGTAGTTGTTCGGGATCGGCGTGCCCGGGTAGGCGGTGAACGTGGTGCCGTCGGTGTTGGCGGCGTTCGGGTAGGTGCCGAAGTAGTGATCGAACGACTCGTTCTCGTCGAAGAGAACGACGACATGCTGGATCGGCGTGGTCGCCGTCGCCGGCGTGGTGATCGCCGCGGTGGCAGACCCCGACGTGGTCGCGGCGTAGGCGGCGAGCGAGCCCCCGAGGACGCTCGCGGCCAGGAGGCCGTAGCCGGCCTTCCGGCGCTGTCGCGCCGTCAACTTCTTCCTCATTGCGATGAGCCTTTCGGTTTCGTGTCGATCCCTTGAGGTGACCGGAGACCAGCGGCGGCGGGACGGCCCGCGCCCTAGGCGAACATCCCCCGGCCAAGCCAGTCGCCACTGCCCGAGACGCCGGGGAGCGCGAAGAAATACCCGCCGCCGTAGGGCAGGATGTAGTCCACGAGCGACTCTCCGGCCAGGCGCCGCTGTACCGTGGCGAACTGCCGCTCGAGGTCCTGGTTGAACGCGGTGAAGATCAGCCCCATGTCGAGGTTGCCGTTGGCGTCGACGCCGCGGTCGTAGTTGAACGAGCGGCGCAGCATCCGCGAGCCGCCCGGGTTACCGGAGTTGGAGGCCCGCCGGATGTGCGCGTCGCCGAAGATCAGCGGCGTCCCCGTGCCGTCGTCGCCGTAGTCGGGAGTGTCCTTCTCGTGGCTGCCGGTCAGCGGGGCACCGGTGGCCTTGTCCCGGCCGAAGATGTTGTTCTGCTCGCGCACCGAGACCCGGTCCCAGAACTCCACCAGCATCCGGATCAGCCGCACCACGTGGTAGCTGCCGCCTTCCACCCAGGCCGGCTCGCCGCCGCCGGCGTGCGTCCAGACCAGCTGGTCCATCAGGTCCTCGTCGCTGGTGGACGGGTTCGCGGTGCCGTCCTTGTAGCCGAGCAGGTTGCGCGGCGTCCCGCTGGGACGGGGCGGCGACTGGAAGCCGTCCATCCGCCAGCGCGGCTGCAGCGCGCCGCGGGTGGCCCGCATGATCTGCCGCAGTGCGTGCGCGACGGTGTCGTTGTTGTCGGCGCCGATCTGCAGGAGTACGTCGCCGTCGCACCAGGCCCGGTCGAGCGCGTCGTCGTCGAACGCCGGCATCCGCACCAGGCGCTGCGGCCTCCTGGCGCCGAGACCGAAGCGGCCGTCGAAGAGCGAGGCACCGACGCTGGTGGTGACGGTCAGGCCGTCGGCGGGGACGCTGGGCCCCAGGATGCCGTCGTCGGCCGTGGTCGCGGTCAGCCCGTGGTCCGGCGGCGTACCTCCGGTCATCAGGAAGCGACTCTGTTCGGTCAGCGTGCGGAACATCGCGACCAGCTCGGCCCGGTCGGCGGCGGTGACGTCGAAGGCGACGTAGGAGGCGCAGCGCTGGACCGGCGTGAGGATGCCGGCCTGGTGGGCACCCTCGAACGAGTAGGCGGTGTCCGTCGGCGCGGTCGGCGTGGCGGCGCTGGCGCCCTCGCCGTTGCGGAGCAGGGCGGGCGCCGCCGCGGCCACGGCCGCGGTGGCGGCGGCCGTGCCGAGGCCGCCGATCAGCCCGCGTCGGCTGACGCCGCTCACTGGTAGACCTTCTCGGGGTCGGTGAGCACCGCGATCTCGGAGAGGTACTCCAGCGTCTGGTCCAGGTCGGCGTGAAGCCGCTCGAGCTGGCCGGTGCCCAGGTCCTGCAGCGGCGCCCAGACGTGCTTGGCCCGGTGGTAGCGGTCGACGTCCGCCTTGAACCGGTGCAGCCAGGCGTCGGTTGCCGCCAGGTCTCGGTCGCGGGGCTGGAGCAGCGGCCGCAGGAAGGACAGCACCGCGCGGGTGCCGGTCACCTCGGCGTCGAGCGCGGCCAGAGTGGTGTGGCTGCCGGCGTCGGTGCGACCGGTGAGGTCCCAGCGCAGTCCGTCCTCGAGGATCTCGTGGGTGCGCAGCCCCATGTCGATCGGCGCGACCTGGAACGTCGTGCCCCAGCCCTGCTGGATCCGCGTCACCGACGCGGCCATGGTCCGGACGGCCGGCAGGATCACGGCGCGCATCCGGTGCCGGGTCGGGCGACCCTGGGCCCACAGCAGCGCCTCGATCTTGTGGAACCCGGTCAGGCTCCGGTCGGTCGCCGGGTCCACTCCGGCCGTCGGCCGGCCGTCGATCGCGTCACCCACGTCGCCGAACGTGTCGTAGGCGGCTCCGAGCACGATCCAGGCACGGTGCGTGGCCAGCCAGGACCGCTTGGCGCGTTCCCAGTCGCCGCGGTGCAGCCGCTTCTCGAAGCGGGCCAGCTTGTTCTGCAGGATCGTCAGGCGGCCCGAGATCCAGCGCTGGTAGGCCAGCAGCGGCTCGATCAGGTCGGTCGTCGAGACGGGGAGTACGGCGGGGGTCAGCGCGCCGGCGTAGCTGCCGGTGACCTGCTGCGCCGGGCCCGCCACGCCGGTCTCGTCGTCGACGAAGCAGAGCAGCCGGTAACTGCCCGGGCCGAGCGTGACGGTGACCGAGCGGGTCACGTCGGCGCCGAGGTTCTCGGCGTAGAGGAGGTACTCGTGGGTGCTGGCGTTCTCCAAGGCGGCCTCGGCGTTGCGACCCGAGGCGTTCCACAGCGCCAGCGTCACCGGGCCGGCCGCTCCCCCGGACCACCCCGACCCGCAGGCCTCCTGGCTGACCTGGACCGGCGTACCCGGGATGGAGGTGTCGCCGTGCGGGGCGTCGGCCACCGCGTGCGGCGTGGGCACCGAGAGCCGGAGCGCCAAGCCGAGGGCGGCCACGAGGGCCAATGCAGTGCCCAGACGGCCTGCCTGCGCTCCTGCTCGTCCCATCCGCGTCCCCTCGTCCAGCGTCCCGTCACTCGGGAGGCGCCAGCGACTGTGTCGCAGGGGATGGAACGAGCGACCGCCGATTCCTGACCGGCAGGTGAATGGATGCCGACCAGAAGGTCAGGAGCTGTGGTTGACCATGTACCAGAGCACCGCCACGCCGACGCCGAGAACGACGACGAACGTGCTCACGATGCCCAGCCACATGAACCAGCCGAACCGGCGGCTGCGGTGGTTGACCACCAGCAGCATCGGCACCACGAGGGTGACCAGTACGAACGGGAACAGGCTCTCGGCGCGCTTTTGGCCGAACACGGCGGTGAGGATGCCGACGTACAGGCCGGGAACGACGATCGCGAACACCAGACCGGCGTAGAAGCCGCTCAGCGAGGCGAAGGTCGGATGGTCGCGGTGCCACCAGCTCGGCTGGCTGACGTTGACCTGATCGTCGGTGGTCATCGCCTCAACGGTATCCCTGTGTCGGCGCTGTCACGCGCGGACGCGCGGACGCCTAGAAGACTGCGTAGTGCAGCAGCAGCCACACCGGCGCGATCGTCGCGAGCAGCGAGTCGAGCCGGTCCATGATGCCGCCGTGGCCGGGGATGATCTGGCTCATGTCCTTCACGCCCAGGTCGCGCTTGATCACCGACTCGACCAGGTCGCCCAGCACGGCCATGACCACCGCTATCGCGCCGAGCGCGACCCCGACGTACCAGTGGCCGTCCAGGAGCCAGACCACCAGCGCGACGCCGGCGGCGATGGTGGCGATGGCGGAGCCGGCGAAGCCCTCCCAGGACTTCTTGGGTGAGATCACCGGGGCCATCGGGTGCTTGCCGAAGAGAACGCCGCCGACGTACCCGCCGATGTCCGAGGCGATGGTGACCAGCACGAACGTGATGATCCCCTTCACCCCGTTGTCGATCCCGGTCTCGCGCCAGGTGCCGCCCTCACGCAGCATCAGCCCCACGAAGGAACCCAGGAACGGCAGGTAGACGATGGTGAAGACGGAGGCCGTCGCCGTCCGGACGTAACCGTCGACGCCACGGTGCAGCAGCCACAGCATCGTCACCAGCGCGGTCACCGCCGTCGCCGTGACGAGCGCGGGGGCTCCCCAGAGATAGGCGACGGCGATCATCACCACGCCGCCGGCCATCAGCGGCTGCTCGGGCAGGTCGAGCTGCTTGGACATCAGCCCGCGGCGCAGCTCCCACACCCCCGCCACCAAAACGACCGCGACCAGGACGATGAAGGCCGTCTTCCAGAAGAAGAGGGTGAGCGCCGCCGCCCCGAGGAGCACGATCGCCGAGGCGATCGAGAGCGGCACGTTGCGGCCGGCGCGGCCATAGTCCTTCGGCGGGGGCGGTACGGCGCCCGTCGTGTTCACCATCGTGGCGTGAGCCCTCAGACCTCGAGGAGCTCGGACTCCTTGTGCTTGAGCAGCTCGTCGATGGTGTCGGTGTGCTTCTTGGTGAGCGTGTCGAGCCGCTTCTCAGCGCCGGTGACGTCGTCCTTGCCGACCTCGCCGTCCTTCTCCAGCTTCTCCAGGTTCTGCTTCGCCTTCTGGCGGACCTGGCGGACCGCGACCCGGCCCTGCTCGGCCTTCTCCTTGGCGAGCTTGATGTACTCCTTGCGCCGCTCCTCGGTCAGCTCGGGGAAGACCGCACGCAGGATCTTGCCGTCGTTCGAGGGGTTCACGCCCAGGTCGGAGTCGCGGATCGCCTTCTCGATGTTGGCCATCGCGGAGATGTCGAAGGGGGCGATGTTGATGACGCGCGGCTCGGGGCTGGTGAAGGTGGCCAACTGCTGGATCGGCGTGGGCGTGCCGTAGTAGTCCACCAGGATCTTGTTGAACATCGACGGAGTGGCCCGACCGGCGCGGATGGTGGCGAACTCCTCGCGGGTCGCCTCGACCGACTTGCCCATCTTGTCGTCGGCCTCGTTGAGGATGTCGTTGATCGCCATGTCGCTCCTGGTCGCTTCCGTGGTCTGGCCGCTGCGGTGCCGCTCGTCAGCCGGCGCTGACGAGCGTACCGATCTTCTCACCCTGCACGACGCGCAGGATGTTGCCCTCGGGCTCCATGCCGAAGACGACCATGGGCAGCTTGTTCTCCCCGCACAGGGCGAACGCGGTCTGGTCCATGATCTTGAGCCCCTCGGTGAGCGCCTGCTCGTAGGTGAGCTCGTCGTACTTGATCGCCGTCGGGTCCTTCTTGGGATCGGCCGAGTAGACGCCGTCCACCCCCGACTTGGCCACCAGGACGACGTCGCACTTGCTCTCCAGCGCCCGCTGCACCGCGACCGTGTCGGTGGAGAAGTAGGGCATCCCCATGCCGGCGCCGAAGATGACGACGCGGCCCTTCTCCATGTGTCGGATGGCCTTGCGCGGGATGTAGGGCTCGGCCACCTGGCCCATGGTGATGGCGGTCTGCACCCGAGTGTCGACGCCGGTGCGCTCGAGAAAGTCCTGCAGCGCCAGGCAGTTCATCACGATGCCCAGCATGCCCATGTAGTCGGCGCGGGCGCGCTCCATGCCCCGCTGCTGCAGCTCCGCGCCGCGGAAGAAGTTGCCGCCGCCGGTCACGACGGCGATCTGCACGCCCTCGTCGACGACCGCCTTGATCTCGTGGGCCACCTTCTGGACGACGTCGGGGTCGACGCCGACCTTGCCGCCGCCGAACACCTCACCGGAGAGCTTGAGCAGAACCCGCTGGTAGCCGGTCATCGCAGATCCTTCCTCGGGATGAGGAAGGCCGGCCCGATGCTCCTGGTGGGTCATCGGGCCGGCCTCCTTCGTCGTACTGGTTGTCTAGCACATCTGGCGGCTCATGGTGCGTGCCTGCCAAGGCGGAGGCCCGAAGGCGGCCTTGGAGCGAAGCGGCCGTCGAGGGCCGACAACGCAGCCAGGTGCGTGCCAGGAGTCGTTAGATCAGGCGCCGACCTCGAAGCGGGCGAACCGCTTGACGGTGGTGTTGGCGGCGTCGAGCACCTGCTTGACCGACTTCTTCGCCTCGAAGACCGACTCCTGGTCGAGCAGCACGATCTCCTTGAAGAACGCGTTGATCCGACCCTCGACGATCTTGGCGACAGCAGCCTCCGGCTTGCCCTCCTCGAGCGTCTTCTTGGTCAGCACGTCCTTCTCCTTCTCGACGACGTCCGCGGGGACCTCGTCGGAGGTGAGGTACTGGGCCTTGAGCGCCGCGGCCTGCTGGGCGGCCTGCTTCGCGGCGGCTTCGTCACCCTCGAACTCGACCAGGACGCCGAGGGTCGGGGGCAGGTCGGAGGCCTTCTTGTGCAGGTAGACCGTGGTGGTGCCGTCGAAGTAGGCGACCTCACCGAGCTCGATCTTCTCGCCGATGGTGCGGGCCAGCTCCTCGACCGTCTCGCCGACGGTCTTGTCGCCGAGGCTGACGGCCTTGAGAGCCTCCGCGTCGCCGACCTTGTGGGCGTCGGCGGCCTTCGCGATCGCGTTGGCGGCGTCGATGAAGGCCTGGTTCTTGGCGACGAAGTCGGTCTCGGCCTTGAGGCTGATCAGGGCGTTGCCCGCGGAGGCCACCAGGCCGGCGGAGGCCTCGCGCTCCGCGGCGCGGGCGGCGGCCTTGGCCGCACCCTTCACGCGGAGCAGCTCGACCGCCTTGTCGAAGTCGCCGTCGGTCTCGTCGAGCGCCTTCTTGCAGTCCATCATGCCGGCCTGCGTCAGCTCACGGAGCTTCTTGACGTCGGCAGCGGTGTAAGCCATGTGCTCTTCCTTCAAGTACGTCGGTGTGCGGGACTCAGGCCTGGGTGCCCTCGGTGGCCTCGGCGGGGGCCTCGGTCGCGGCGGCCTCGGTGCTCTCGGCGGGGGCCTCGGTCGCGGCGGCCGGGGTGGCCTCGGTGCTCTCGGCGGCCTCGGTGCTGCTGTTCTCGAGCAGCTCGCGCTCCCACTCCGCCAGGGGCTCCTCGGCGGCGGCCTCACCGTCGGCGGCCTTGGCCCCCGAGCGGGCGATGAGGCCCTCGGCGACCGCGTCGGCGACCACGCGGGTCAGCAAGCCGACGGCGCGGATGGCGTCGTCGTTGCCCGGGATCGGGAAGTCGACCTCGTCGGGGTCGCAGTTGGTGTCCAGGATGCCGATGACCGGGATCTTGAGCTTGCGCGCCTCCTCGACGGCGAGGTGCTCCTTCTTGGTGTCGACGATCCAGACGGCCGACGGGGTGCGGCCCATGTCGCGCAGACCGCCGAGGGTCTTGGCGAGCTTGTCCTTCTCGCGACGCAGCTGGAGCAGCTCCTTCTTGGTGCGACCGGAGCCGGCGACGTCCTCGAAGTTGATCTCCTCGAGCTCCTTGAGGCGGTTGATCCGCTGGTGCACGGTGGAGAAGTTGGTCAGCATGCCGCCCAGCCAGCGCTGGTTGACGTAGGGCTGGCCGACGCGGGTGGCCTGCTCGGCGATGGCCTCCTGGGCCTGCTTCTTGGTGCCGACGAACAGGATGGTGCCGCCCTTGGCGACGGTCTCCTTGATGAAGGCGTAGGAGCGGTCGATGTAGGCCAGCGACTGCTGCAGGTCGATGATGTAGATGCCGTTGCGCTCGGTCATGATGAAGCGCTTCATCTTCGGGTTCCAGCGACGGGTCTGGTGCCCGAAGTGGACGCCGCTCTCGAGGAGCTGGCGCATGGTCACGACTGCCATGGTGGTTCCTTTTGTTGTTTCCAGTTGTCCCTGGCGTCTGCACGCGGCCCGACCCTCGGCTGAGGGACTGGGGGCCGCGCCCGCGGGCGGTCGGGGCCTGGCTGGGCCCCGTCACGGTCTGCGGACGCGCGAAGTCAACCCGGGTGGGTTGCTGTGCTCCAGCCTAGTCGCTGGCGCGGGGTGCGAGCCAATCGCTGTCCCAGCCGGCCACCTTCCGTCCACAGGCGGCCCTTCTCGCGCCGTTCTCCCCAGGTCGTACGCCGCCGGCTGCCCACGCGATCCACGCCGGGCACGCTGGTCGGCATGCACCACACGACCACCGCCGACTCGACCCGTCGCCCCGGCATCCGCCTGCTCCTCGCCGTCCTCGCGTCGGCCGCGTTGCTGCTCCTGTCTTCCTCCGGGAGCGCACATGCGGCCGCCGGCGGCGCCGGGGCGACGGATCCGGTCGGCGTGTGGCCGCTGCAGCCGCAGCACGCCGTGGTCCACGGCTTCGATCCACCCTCGGATCCGTGGGGCTCCGGTCATCGCGGCGTGGACCTGGCCGGGACGGTCGGAGAGACGGTGCGAGCGGCGCTTGCCGGGACCGTCACGTTCGCGGGCCCCTTGGCCGGCCGCGGCGTGGTCGTGGTCGACCACGGGCCGACGCGCACAACCTACGAGCCGGTGGCCGCGTCGGTGAGGGTCGGCGACGTTGTCGCTGCCGGCGCCCCGCTCGGGACCTTGACGGCGATCCAGTCTCATTGCCTCCCCGCCGCCTGCCTGCACTGGGGCTGGATCCGCAACACCGACGACGTCTACTTGGACCCGCTCCGGCTGGTCGGACTCGGTGCGCCGATCCGACTGCTGCCGCTGTGGCAGGAGACTCCCGTGGCGCGACCGGTGCTGTCACTGCGACATCGGGCCGAGCGCGCAGGGCCGGCGCGGTCCCGGGTCAAGCGCGCGGGGCCGGCGTGGCCGGTGTGGTCGCAGGCACCTGCCACCGCCCCACCGGTGCTGCCCTACACGGCCTGGCACCCGCCCGGGTGGGACACCGTCCCTCGCAGGCCACTCGCTGAGGCGCCGGCGCTCTGAACGGTCCTCGGCCTCCGTGGCCCGTGCCGATCTCGACGACGAGGCTCTGCCGGACGCTGCGCTGCCGGACGCTGTCCGTCTCACGCCGGGCGCTACCGCGGCTCTTGCCGGACGCTGTCCGTCCCGTCAGCCGTTCAAGCCCGCGGGTGAGCCTGCTGGTAGGCCCGCCGGAGCCGATCGGTGCTCACGTGGGTGTAGAGCTGGGTGGTCGCCAGCGAGGCGTGGCCGAGCAGCTCTTGGACCGAGCGCAGGTCGGCGCCGCCCTCCAGGAGATGGGTGGCGGCCGTGTGACGCAGCCCGTGGGGGCCCAGGTCGGGGGCACCGGGGACCGCAGCGATGCTCTTGTGCACCAGCGTGCGAACGGCGCGCTGATCGATCCGCCGACCGCGGGCACCCAGGAACAGCGCGTCGCCGGTCCCTTCCTTGGCCAGTTCTGGCCGCCCCTCGCGCAACCATGCGTCGAGCGCGGCGGCTGCCGGCGCGCCGAAGGGCACGGTGCGTTCCTTGCGGCCCTTGCCCAGGACGCGGACGACATTGCGCTGCCGGTCGAGGTCGTCGACGTCGAGCCCGACGAGCTCCCCGACGCGGATCCCGGTGGCGTAGAGCAGCTCCAGGATCGCCACGTCGCGGCACCCGAGCGGACCGCCCGTTTCCGCTGCGGCTGCGGAGGTAGCGGCCAACAATGTCGCGGCCTCGTCGGCGCGGAGCACCGGTGGCAGGATGCGGTGCGCCTTCGGCGAACGCAGGCTCGCCCCGGCGTCGGTGTCCGCGCGGCCCGTACGGACCAGCCATGCAGTGAAGACCCGGGCCGCGGTGGCCCGTCGGGCGATGGTGGTGCGACTGCGGCCCAGCGTCTGCTGCTTGGCCAGCCAGCTGCGCAGGGTGCGCAGGTCCAGCTGCGCCGGCTCGGACATGCCGAGTCGGGACGCGTGCTCGAGCAGACTGCCGATGTCGCCGAGGTAGGCGCGGACCGAGTGCTCGGTCAGGTCGCGCTCGGAGCGCAGATGCCGCTCGTAGGCGCACACCACCTCGGCGAAGCCCCTCGGCAGCTCCGCCGGCGTCACATCAGCCCCATCGGCCACACGGCGAGTGTAGGTCGCGCCGGCTCTGCTCAGGCGGAGCGCAGCGCTGCGGGCGTCAGGCGCCATCCACTGCCGGCAAACGTCACCAGGCCTCGATCACGTAGCGCGGTGAGCGCCGACTGCACCGCCAGCAGCCCCATCCCGGCACTGTGTGCGATCGAGTCGACAGGCACGGCCGCTCCGACAGGGACGGCGTCAAGGACCCGTTGCTCACGCAGCGTGAGCCGGTCCCGCGGTCGCTCCGGTGCCGGCTCGTCGAGCGGGAGGTACTCCCCCGCCGGCGCCACCATCTCCAGCACCTCCACGCCCGAGGTGACGAGCGTTGCGCTGCCATCACGGAGCAGACGATGCACACCCTCGGAGGAGGCGCTCGTCACCGCCCCCGGGACCCCCATCACCGGTCGGCTGAGCCGGGCAGTCCAGTTGGCGGTGTTGAGGGCGCCACTGCGCCGCGCGGCCTCGACGATGACCGTGCCCCGGCCGAGCCCGGCGATGATCCGATTGCGGGTCAGGAAGCGCAGTCGCGTCGGCGGCAGGCCCGGCCCGACCTCGGAGATGATCGCGCCCTCGCTCGCCAAGATCTCGAAGAGGCGATCGTGACGAGGCGGATAGACACGGTCGGCGCCGCAGGCGAGCACCGCCGCGGTGGGCGCGCCGACTGCGAGCGCGCCGCGGTGGGCGGCGACGTCGATGCCGTAGGCCGCACCCGAGACCACCGCGTACCCGGCGCGACCGACCTCGGCGGCGATGTGGGCGGCCGCATCGTTGCCGTAGGTCGTGGCGGTCCGCGACCCGACGATGGCGACGGACTTGGCCAGGACGTTCAGCCGCAGCGGGCCTCGCACCCATAGCCCCATCGGCACGCCGGTGCGATCGTAGAGGGCCACCACGTGGTCGAGAGGCTCCAGCTGGTCGGGCCACTCGGAGTCACTCGGGATCACGTAGCGCAATCCACGTCGCCGGCCGGTCTCCAGGATGCGCTCGGGGTCGATCCGCTTGAGACGGGCATCGACATCGACCCGGGCGGTGTTGTGCTGTCCGGTGAGCAGCTCGTCGTAGAGCCGCACTGCCCCGAGCTGGGACGCGAGTCGCGCAAGATGCATGTCGCCGGGCTCGAAGATGTGACTCAAGGCGATCCGGGCGAGACGGTCGTCGATGTTCATCCGGCGGCCCTGCGCGCGACGTCGTGCATGGCCAGCGCGGTGCCCTGGCGCAGCCACAGCGCGGTTTGTACCTCGTCGTACCCGGGCCGATCGAGACCGCGCAGGTCGGCGATCGTCCAGGCCAGTCGGTGCACCTTCACGGCGCCCCGCCTGCTGAGCCGCCCATCCAGCAGGCTGCCATCGACCAGACGCTGAGCCGAATCCGGCAGCGGCCAGTGCCGCCGGAGGACGGCACCGGGTGCGTGGGCGTTGAGCCGCCAGCTCTGATCGGCGTATCTCTCGGCCTGCCGCTCTCGCGCCGCGGCCACCCGCTCCCGGATCGCGGCACTCGACTCGCGTCGATCGAGCCGATCGGTGGTCAGTGGCGCCGAGCGCAGGTGCCGCGTGATGTCGATCCGGTCGGCGATCGGCCCGCGGATCCTGTTCTCGTAGTCGCGCCGCTGGGCCGAGGTGCAGTTGCAGGTCGTCGCCCGGCCGCCATAGTTTCCGCAGGGGCATGGGTTGGCCGCCAGGACCACGAGGCTGCGTGCCGGCATGGTGATCGTCTCGTCGACGCGCGCGACGGTGATGTCGCCACTCTCCAGCGGCTCTCGCAGCGCCTCGATCACGTCGGTGCGGAAGAGCGGGAACTCGTCGAGGAACAGCACACCGCCGTGGGCCAGGCTCAGCTCCCCCGGTCGCACTCGGCCGGATCCGCCGCCCACCAGACTGGTCTTGCTCGCGTCATGGTGCGGCGCCGAGAACGGCGGTCTTCGCTCCAGGCCCGCTTCGGGATCAAGCACGCCGGCCAGCGATCTGATCGCGGTGAGCTCGATCGACTCGCTGCGGCTCAGGTCGGGCAGGATCGTGGGGATGCGCTCGGCGATGGAGGTCTTGCCGCAGCCCTTGGGACCGTCCAGCAGGAGGTGGTGCCCGCCGGCGGCGGCGACCTCGACGGCGTACTTCACGTCGTCGAGCCCCACTAGATCTGCCATGTCGAGCTCGTCGAGCCGCTCCGCACCGCGCCAGGACAGGTAGCGCCCGCCCGACAGCGGTGGAACCGGCGGCGCCTCCGGCAGTTCGTCGCCGTTGAGCACCGCGACGACCTGGGGCAGCGATCGGACACCGAAGACGACCAGATCCGGCACCATCGACGCCTCACGGACCTGCGGCTCGGGAACGAAGATGCGCTCGACGCCACGCTGTCTGGCGGCGAGCGCCATCGGCAGCACCCCGGCGACCGAGCGCAACGCGCCGTCGAGGGAGAGCTCACCGACGAACGCGGTGGCCGCCAGGGCGCGTGGATCGAGGCTTCCGGCGGCCGCCATGATGGCGACGGCGATCGCAAGGTCGAAATGTGCCCCGGACTTCGGCAGGTCGGCGGGCGAGAGCAGCACGGTCACCCGGCGGGTGCTGGGCCAGTCCAGCTCGGAGTTGCTGATCGCCATCCGCACCCGGTCCTTGGCCTCCGCAAGAGCGGAGTCGACGCGCCCGACCAAGGTGGTGCCGACCATGCCCGTCGACACGTCCGCCTGGATGTCGATCAAGTGCCCGACGGCGCCGCGTAGAGCCACCGAATGGGTTGCCGCGACCGCCATCAGAGGATGCCCCTGACGTGCTCGACCTGGGCGGCACCGTGCCCGGGCTGGCGGACCGCGACGAGATCGAAGCGCAGCTCGGCCGGCCTGACGTCGTGCTCGGCGAGCCACCGGGTGGCCAGCCGTTGCAGCCGGTTCGACTTGGCCACGGTGATGGCCTCATGAGGGCTGCCGAACGTGTCGTCGTATCTCGTCTTGACCTCGGCCACGACGAGTGCCGGGCCGTCTCGCAGGACCAGGTCGATCTCGCCGTCGGGACAGCGCCAGTTGCGGTCGAGCACCGCCATGCCCTGGCCGACCAGATGTCGCTCGGCGACGTCCTCGCCATAACGCCCCATCGCCTGCCTGCTGGCTGCTGTCGCGGTCATGCTGCCTCCGTCCGAGATGCGGATCTTCTTCACGACCCAGCATCACGACGCACGCCGACATCGGCGACCGTCCACAGGGCGGCCTGTGGACAACCTTGTTGAGGAGGCGGCCTGTGGACGGAAAGTGGACCTGTTGCACTAGCGAACGTGACTCAACCCGCAAGATGCGGGACGCCGCATTCAGGCGTCGGCGGCACCGCCCAGAGGTCGGCGCCGGCCGTTGTGATCCCAAGAGCAGGAAGGAGTGCGTCGGTCAGCAGTTCGCCCAGCGACTGTACGAGAGGATCGAGACCAGCCACCAGCGCCCCGACGTCCAGCATGCCCAGCACCGTCACGTCGGCATTGGAGACACTCAGCCCGATGTGGCCATCGCTCGTCGTCACCGGGGTGGCGTAGGTCGCTGGTACAGCAAGCGGGTACGAGACAGGCGCCACTGCGGTCGAGGGGGCGCCGGTATCGATCGTGGCAAGCTTGAGAAGACCGGCAAGAGCGTAGACGTTTGCCTTCAGCCTGACGCTGGCAAGTGTCTGGTCGAAGACGCTGACCCACATGATGTGCGGATCGCATTGCCGAGACAAGTCAAGAGTTTCCGACGCATTGGCCAAGCTCACCGTGAGAGACACGTTCTTGAGACTGGCCAGGAGTGGCACACCGAGGCTTCCCGTGAGTTCGATGTAGCCCTCCGCCGACGTCGCATCGCCGCCATTGCAGCCGATGACTGGAGGCGCCGTCAGATAGAGCTTGGCCGTCAAGGTGCCGAGTGTTGGGACAACGAGAGTCAGACCGGGGACACTGACCCCATTGACACCGTTTGCGGCGATCACGCTGCCCGTCACGAGATCGAGAACATCGATGTCGGCGTCCAAAGCCGACGTGTCGCCCTGACCGAGCGCGAGCAGTTGCCCAAGGTGGGTCGGCGTGCTGGCAAGCGAACCCAGATCCGTCTTTAGCTGCAACAGCTGGTCGGCAGCATTGACTGACGAGGTGTCGCCAGCCCTCGTCAACACGGCGGCCGACGCGGTGAGCACGCTGCCGATGGTGAGGTTTGGGATCGCCAGCAGCTGCTCCGGGGTGACGGCGCCCAGCTGGGCGGCCAGTCCGAGCAGTGAGACACTCGCAGTGGCTAGCCCGTTCGAGTCAAGCACACGGGCCGCCGCGGTATCTCCGACAATGGCGGCCAGGATCGACGGATTGGTGGCGACGCCGAGGGCAAAGGAGCCCACCTGGTAACACGCACCACTTTGGGTGGCGGCGACTGCGGTGCGTGTCGCGGGCAGGCTCCCCGAGCCGAAGACGCTGCCCAGTTCGCGGTCGACCGCCGCGGCCGCCGTCACCCGCACCGCGTTGTACGACGACGCGCCCGCCGGCGGTGTCGTGGTGAACTGCGAATCGGCGTCGAGATACCCGGGAGTCGCCTGGGCGCAGAGCTTGGCGTTGCACACCGACGTCGACGAGTCCCATCCCGCCGGGAGGGCATCGGCGTGGCCGAGGGTGGTCGAGTCACCCGAGATGCTCGAGCTGAGCGCTTGGGTCCATCCGGAACTGCCCGGAACCACGCCGTTCGCCAGGGCCCGCGCCATGTCGAGTGACGCCGTGTCCGCGGTCGACTGCATGTCGGTGCGGACGACCCGCTGCATGCCGAGATCGACGGTGAAGGCCGCGGCGCCGAGGATCAGTACGGCGACGATCGCCACCACGATGGCAACCGCGCCGCGCTCCTCCGACGGGCGGGTGCTCACGAGTTGCCCTGGGCCGCGCTGACGTAGGTGATGACTCCGGGGATCGGGACCAGCGGTGGGTTCGGGATCGCCGGATGGCTCTTGTAGTCATATGACAGCGTGACGGTGTAGGTGCACGGAGCCGCGGACGTCGGCGGATCCGGCGTGGACGCCGCCGTACAGGCGCTCGAGGGGCTGATCGTGCACCCACCGACCTGGGTGGTGCCCTTGAACAGGTTGCCGTTCGAGCATGAGTAGTCGCTGCCCAGGGCGTTCGCGATCGCGGCCGCCGCCTGGGCCGTCGGACCGTAGCTGGGATTCGGCGGGCTCTTCGGCGCCACCGCCGCCGCCCTCGCGCCCTCGGCCGCGGCCTGGCTGAGGTTCTGCCGGAAGCTCAACATCATCCCGTAGGCGACGATCCCGAAGATGAGCAGGCACAGCAGCGGGACGACGATCGCGAACTCGACCGCGGCGGCACCACGATCGCAGCGCCGTAGGTTCCCCATGTCTCGACTCCTGCGTCCCCCTGGCAGGCCCCCACGCCTGCCACGACGATCGTAGAGGCGAATCAGCCGCCTGTCTTAGGACTCTCGTGCCGAGCCGGATGGCCCGAAGGGGCTACTCCTTGGGCAGGTCGAGCTCGCTCGGGTTGAGCTCCTCCACGTTGACGTCCTTGAACGTGAGCACCTTGACGTTCTTCGCGAACCGCGCGGGCCGGTACATGTCCCACACCCACGCGTCGCTCATCGACACCTCGAAGAAGACGTCGCCAGCCTCGGTCCGCGCCTTCACGTCCACCTGGTTGCACAGGTAGAACCGTCGGTCGGTCTCGACGACGTACTTGAAGATGCCGACCACATCGCGGTACTCGCGGTAGAGGGTCAGCTCCATCTCGGTCTCGTACTTCTCGAGATCCTCCGCGCTCATGAGACGGATCCTAGAGCCCCGGTGGTACGGCGCCGGCATGGCGCCCGGTTATCCACAGAGCCGGAGGACCCGGTGGTACGCCGCTCCCCCGCCACCTACGCTGAACCCACGACCTCGGACAAGGAGCCATGACATGACGCTGAGCAATCCGGAGCTGACCCGCAAGGTCAACAAGCTGACGGAGACGCTCGGCTATGTCCAGGACCACCTGGAGACGATCACCGTCGAGCAGCGCGCCCAGGGCCGCCGGCTGGGCCGAGTCGAGAAACGGCTCGACGCTGTCGAGGGCAGGCTGGACACCATCGACACCCGCCTCGACACCATCGACACCCGCCTCGGCAGCATCGACGCCCGCCTCGACACCGTCGACGGACAGCTCAACGAGCACTCCGGTCTCCTCCAGGAGATCCTCCGCCGCCTACCCGAGCCAGCCTGATCAGGAAGCAGGCGCCGCCACGCCCGGCAGGCTCCACGAGCGCCGGTGGTGCACCGACGGGCCGTGCAGGGCGAGCGCGTCGATGTGCGCGGGGGCGGAGTAGCCCTTGTTCTCCGCCCACAGGTACGCCGGGAACTCCTCGTGCAACTGCACCATCAGCGCGTCCCGCGCCGTCTTGGCCAGGATGGAGGCGGCCGCGACGCCGGCGCACTTCATGTCCGCCTTGATCATGGTGGACACCGGCGGTACGGCCTCGACCAGGCCGGTCGGCACGCCGAACAGCCCCTCCTGCTCCGGTGGGGTCAGGTAGTCGTGGTTCCCGTCCAGCAGGATCGCGTCAGGGACCACCGACAGCTGCGCCAGCGCCCGGTGGCCGGCGAGCCGCAGTGCGACCATGATGCCGAACTCGTCGATCTCGGCCGGGCTGGCGTGCCCGACCGCATGACAGACCGCCCAGCGCCGGATCCGTGGCGCCAGCCGCTCGCGGACCTCGGGTGCGAGCAGCTTGGAGTCCCGCACGCCCTGCGGCGCCGTCCGGGTGGCGGCGGAGATCACCACCATCCCGACGGTGACCGGCCCCGAGAGGGCACCACGCCCGACCTCGTCGGCGCACGCCAGGTGGGCCACCCCGCCGCGCAGCAGGGTCCGCTCGACGCGCAGCGACGGCGCCGTACTCATGGCTTCGGGATCCCCGCGAAGTCGGCCGGCCGGTGCTCCACCTTGGCCCGGCTCAGCGGCCAGACCAGCGCCGAGACCTTACCCACGACGTCGGAGACCGGCACCCACGGCGAGTCCGAGCAGTCGGTCTCTCGCTTGGTGCACAGGTGGTAGCTGGAGTCGGCCGAGTCGTTGCGGTTGTCGCCCATCACGAACAGGTAGCCCTTCGGCACCGGGCCGGCGGTCCAGTGCGCCTCCTGCGGCATCGGACCGTAGCAGGTGCCGGGCTTGGTGCTGCCGCACGCGTGCGGCGCCGGCTTGGCGTACGACGACTCGTCCAGGGCCTTGCCATTGACGGTGATCCGACCCTGGTCGTCGATCGAGATGGTGTCGCCCGCGACCCCGATCACCCGCTTGACCAGGTGGCCGCCGGTCGGGAACAGCCCGATCTTGGCCAGCGCCTTGCTCACCGGGTTGGTCGCCTGGGCGTCCTCCTCGGCGCTGAGCCAGCCGCCCGGGTCCTTGAAGACCACGATGTCGCCACGCTGCGGCGTGCCGCTGCCCCAGTACGACGGCTTCTCCACCAGCACCCGGTCATCGGTCTTGGTGCCCGGACCGCCCTGGAGGCCCGGCTCCATCGACGCCGAGGGGATGTAGAACGCCTGGACGAAGAACGACTTGATGATCAGCGCGATCACCACCGCCAGCACCAGCAGCAGGATCGACTCCTGCCACACCGGCAGCCCGCGCTTGGGCGGGGATACAGAAGACCGCGACCCCTCCTGATCCTCGTCGAGGAAGATGGAGAGATCGCGGTCTTCGGAAGTCACGCGCAGAGTCTAGGAAACGACCCTGAGAGCCAGGCTCACGCCTCACCGTGGGTCGGATCGGGCGTCGCTTCGCTCCGCCGATCGTCCCCACGGTGGCTCACGCCTCGCGGCGCTCCTTGATCTTCGCCTTCTTGCCGCGCAGGTTGCGCAGGTAGTAGAGCTTGGCGCGACGGACGTCACCGCGGGTCACGACCTCGATCTGCTCGAAGATCGGGGAGTGCAGCGGGAAGGTGCGCTCCACACCGACGCCGAAGGAGACCTTGCGGACGGTGAAGCTGCGGGAGATGCCGGCGCCCTGGATCGCGATCACGACGCCCTGGAAGACCTGGACACGCGAGCGGTTGCCCTCGACGACCTTGACGTGCACCTTGACGGTGTCGCCGGCGCGGAACTCGGGAACGTCGGTGCGCTTGGCGGCGTTGCCGACCTCGGCAAGCAGGTTGCTCATGGTTGCTCCTCACGACTGCCACAGGTCGGCCGCGGGTGTTCGTCTCTTCAGCTGGACGGTCCTCGTCTGCTGGCCGGCGGCGTCAGGCTCCCCCTGTGGCAGGGGCCCGTCGCAGATCCCCCGTGCGTTCCTCGGGGCGATCCTTCGGCCGACGATAACCAGGGGAAGAGTCTGCCACAGGCCGGCTCACCTGCGGAAATCACGTCGCTTGGTCAGCACCACGACGCCCGGCTCGGGTGCCAGTTCCGGCCGGAGCCGGAAGCCGGCCTTCTTGTAGAGCCTGATGTTGCGCTCGCTGCGCGCTCCGGTGAACAACCGGTACGACGAGGCCTGCGGCGGCGCCACCTCCTGGATGTGCTCCAGCAGCGTCCGGCCGAGCCCGCGTCCCTGCAGGTCGGGCACCACCATGATCCGACCGATCTCCCACCGGTCGCCGTCCAGCCGGCCGCGCACCGAGCCGACCAGCCGGCCCGCCGAGCGCACCACATAGGTGTCCCACGACGCGATCGAGGCCTCGACGTCGGCCAACGTCTCGTGCAGCGGCGGGATGGCGAGGGTGTCGTTGGCGAGCGCCTCCTGCATCCAGCAGGCCCGCTGCAGGGTGAGCAGCTCGGCGGCGTCGCCACGCACGGCGCGCTCGATCGACCACGAGGTGGCGGCGGCGCTGGCGTGGAGCAGGTCGGGCCGGCGGGCCGCCGTACGCTCCAGGCGCTGCTGGTGCCGCCAGGCGCCGATCCGGCCGTGGTCGCCGGAGAGCAGCACCGGCGGGACGTCGCGGCCGCGCCAGGAGGCGGGCTTGGTGTAGACCGGGTACTCCAGCAGGCCGTCCTCGTGCGACTCCTCCACCAGCGAGGCGGCGTTGCCCATGAAGCCAGGCAGCAGCCGCACCACCGCCTCGGTGATCGCCAGGGCCGCCACCTCTCCTCCGTTGAGCACGTAGTCGCCGAGGCTGACCTCACGCACCTCGGCCCGCTCGGCGGCCGCCTCGATCACGCGCTGGTCGATGCCCTCGTAGCGGCCGATCAGGAAGACCAGCCGCTCTCGGGTCGACAGCTCGCGGGCGAGCGCCTGGCTGAACGGCTCACCGCTGGGCGTCGTGACGATCACGGTGGCCCCGTCGATCGCCAGCTCGTCGAAGGCCTCGCCGAACGGCTCGGGCTTCATCACCATCCCGGCACCTCCGCCGTACGGCGAGTCGTCCACGGTGTGGTGCCGATCGTGGGTCCACCGCCGCAGGTCGTGGACGTGGAGTTCGAGCAGCCCCGACTCGACCGCCTTGCCGGGCAGCGAGAGCCGCAGCGGGGCCAGGTAGTCGGGAAAGATGGTCAGGTAGTCAAGCCTCATCGGCCGGCTCCAGCAGCCCCGGGCGGTCGGCGACCACGATCCGTCCGGCGGCCGGGTCGACCTCGGGCACCAGCGCCGTCACGAACGGCACCAGCACGTCCCGACGGGTCGGCGTGGCGATGCTCAGCAGGTCCTGGGCGCCGCCGTGGACCACCCCGGTCACCTCGCCGCGCAGCGCGCCGTCGGTGTCGTAGACGGCCAGCCCGACCAGCTGGTGGTCGTAGAACTCCTCGGGGTCCTCGGGCCGCTCGTCGGCGTCGATGGTGGCGTAGAGCAGGACGCCGCGCAGTGCCTCGGCGGCATTGCGGTCGGCGGCCTCCTCGAAGAGCACGTGCAGCACGCCCTGGTGCCAGCGGGTGGCCGCCACGGTCAGCGTGCCCTCGCCCCGGGCCGAGCCCGGGGGCGGGACCGCCTTGAGCCGGGCACCATCGGCGTACCGCCGCTGCGGCTCGTCGGTGCGGACGTCCACGGTGACGTGACCGCGCACGCCGTGCGGCTTGCCGATCCGACCGACCAGGACCTCGAGGGAATCCACGGGGCCAGAGCCTAACGGCCCGCGCCCCTCGCGCTGACGGCCGCCGCGGCCTACGGTGAGAGCACGCGGCATCGCGCAGGAGGAGGAAGCGATGGAGGACGCATCGACAGGGGTACTGGACGAGGAGGAGTGCTGGGACTTCCTCGGCAAGGAGGAGTTCGGACGGCTCGCGTTCCGCATGACCGACGAGCTCCACATCGTCCCGATCAACTACGCCGTCGAGAGCCGCACGCTGCTGTTCCGTACCGCACCCGGCGACAAGCTGCTGGCGATCGCGATGGGCGGCGAGGTGGCCTTCGAGACCGACCGGATCGAGGCGGAGCGGGCGACCAGCGTGGTGGTCCGGGGCCACGCGCGGATCCTGCCGGAGGACGAGGCGCACCGTGCCGAGCTCGTCGCGCTGCGACCGTGGGTCGGGTCGCACAAGTACGAGGTCGTCGAGATCACACCCGAGCACGTGTCGGGTCGCAGCTACCACCTGGACCGGCCGTGGCTGCACCTCCTCCGGGCGGACTGAGCAGACCCTCGAAGACGCGATAAGCCCTGGCTGCCGAAGCAGCCAGGGCGTCTCACATGTGCTGGTGCGGGCTCAGCGGCTCCGGTCGACGTCCACGCTGTGTTGGACGCTTCGCTCGCGCCGACCTCCGCCTAGCGGCTCCGGTCGACGTCCACGAAGTCGACCCGCGCGCCGCCCTTGCCGGCGAGCGCACTGATGACCGTGCGGAACGCGGTGGCGGTGCGGCCACCGCGGCCGATCACCTTGCCCAGGTCGTCGGGGTGGACGCGCACCTCGAGAACCGAGCCGCGGCGCAGCTGCTTGTCGCGTACGACGACGTCGTCGGGGTGGTCGACCACGCCGCGAACGAGGTGCTCGAGAGCCTCCGCGAGCATCCGCTCAGGCCTCGGCCTCGGCCTCGGCCGGAGCCTCGGTCTCGGCGGCCGGCGCCTCGGTGGCGGCCTCCTCGGCGGCCGGGGCGGCCTTCTTGGCGGACTTCTTGGTCACGGCCTCCGCGGAGGGAGCGGCGTGGGCCTCGGCGAGCGCCTTGTTGAACAGGTCGAGCTTGTCCGGCTTCGGGGCGGCCACCTTCAGCGTGCCCTCGGTGCCTGGCAGGCCCTTGAACTTCTGCCAGTCGCCGGTGATCTTGAGGATCGCCTCGACGGCCTCGCTCGGCTGGGCGCCGACGCCGAGCCAGTACTGGGCGCGGTCGGAGGTGACGGAGATGAAGGAGGGGTCCTCCTTGGGACGGTAGGTCCCGATCTCCTCGATGACGCGACCGTCGCGCTTGGTGCGCGAGTCGACGACGACGATGCGGTACTGCGGCACCCGGATCTTGCCCAGGCGCTTGAGACGGATCTTGACGGCCACGGTTGTGGTGTCTCCTCAGAGGTTTCGTAAGTGGGTGAGGCGCCGTCACCAGGTGGGGAACACCGGCAGCGACTTCTCGATGGGCACTGCACACCGGTGAGAGGGGCCGGACGCGCAGGACTCAGCCGACAAGTCTGCCAGAAGCGACGGGAGTACGCCGAATCAGCCCGGACCAGGGCCAGGACCAAGCCAGGACCAAGCCAGGACCAAGCCAGGATCAGGCCACGACCCTCCCCCGCAGCACGATGGCCACCGGGCGGTCGAGCACGGACAGGTCGGCGAGTGGGTCCGCGTCGTACACGACGAGGTCGGCACTGGCGCCCTCCACCAGCCCGTCGAACCCGAGCCAGGCGCGTGCCCGCCAGGACGCGGCGCCGAGCGCGTACTCGGCCGGCATGCCGAGTGCCGCCATCGCGCGGATCTCGTTGGGCAGGTTGCCGTGTCGCCGAGCGCCGCCGCCGTCGGTGCCGGCGTAGAGCGACACCCCGGCCTCGTAGGCGCTCATGATCGTCTCGCGGCGATGCGCGTAGAGGTCGGTCATGGTGGCGGCGTACGCCGGGAACTTCGCCCGGCCCTGCTCCGCGAAGACCGGGAATCTGTCGACCTGCATCACCGTCGGCACCACCGCGACGCCGCGGGCGGCCGCCTGCTCGACGAGCTCCGGCGTCAGGCCGGTGCCGTGCTCGATGCAGTCGATACCGTGCTCGATCAGGCCGGGCAGCACGTCGGTGCCGAAACAGTGCGCGGTGACCTTGGCACCGCGCTCGTGGGCCACCGCGATCGCCGCGGCGAACTCCTCCGGCGAGAACGACGGGCACAGGTCGCCCTCCTCGCGCGAAATCCAGTCTCCCACCAGCTTCACCCAGCCGTCGCCGCGACCGGCCTCCCGGGCGACCGCCTCGATCAGCCCGGCCGGCTCGACCTCGTCGGCGTACCCGCGCAGGTAGCGCTTGGTGCGGGCGATGTGGCGCCCCATCCGGATCAGCCTGGGCAGGTCCTCGCGCTGCTGGATCCAGCGAGTGTCGACCGGTGAGCCGCAGTCGCGGATCAACAGGGTCCCGGCGTCGCGGTCTTCGAGCGCCGTCGCCTCCGTCTCCGCGACCGAGATGCCGCCGTCGTCGCCGAGCCCGAGGTGACAGTGCGCGTCCACCAGGCCGGGCACGATCCAGCCCCGCGCCGCGGTCTCGGCGCCGGGCGGCCGCTGGTAGGTGATGGTGCCGTCGAC
>NZ_DASZUF010000042.1:0-20794 GCF_035547795.1 Nocardioides sp. | reverse complement strand
GGCCGCGCTGGAACGCCGGCGCCGGATCGACGACGACCTGGCCGCGATGGTGGTCGCGGCCGTCGACGAGGGCGCACTGCGCACCGACCTGCCGCCGGATCTGATCAGCCGGCTGCTGTTCGGCATGGTCAACTCGCTGGTGGAGTGGGTGCGGCCAGAGGGGCGGTACGACGCCGCGACCATCGCCGCCGCGCTGACCACGATGGCCTTCGACGGGCTGCGCCGGGGCTGAGCGCCGGGCGTCCCAGCGAAGCATCCGCTCAGCCGCACGTCCTGCCCTTCCGGTTGCCCTTCCGGGCTCGGAACGCTTGTTCTCCCGGGCTCGGAACGCTTGTTCGGCTACGCCACCCCAGGCACCGGCCACGGAACGCTTGTTCGGCTGTCCAGCCACCCGACCCCCCACAAAACGTCTGTCCAGCATCGGTCAGCGGGCCGTCGGCACTGGACAACCGTTCCGCACCACCACAGCCCCGCCGCAACCCCGAACAAGCGTTCCACCAGACCGCCGGCAGCCCCGGCCCGGCCCGAACAAACGTTCCACCACGCCGGCGGGCCCGGCCCGAACAAACGTTCCACCGCTCCCCACACCAGCCCGAGCCCAAACACTTGTCCCACCACGCCACCCCGCACCACGCCACCCCGCACCACGCACCCCGCCCACAACACACCCGCCCAGCACCAGTCGGCAGACCGCCGGCACCGAACAACCGTTCCGCACCACCACAACCCCGCCGCAACCCCGAACAAGCGTTCCACCAGGCCATCAGCCCAGCCCAGCCCGGCCCAGCCCCGAACAACCGTTCCACCCAGGCCAGCCCGCAGCGGGGCATCCGCTCCGGACGCCCGCCTACTCCGCGTCCTCCTCCGCGTCCTACTCCGCGCTGATCGGGCGACCCAGCGAGCGGCTGCGGCCCCGGAAGGTCGCGACGACTGTCTCGCCCCGCCGGATGGTCACGTCGTACACGCCACTGCGACCGCGCCGGACCACCTCGACCGCCTCGGCGACCAGCTCGTCGCCGGCGTGCGCCGGCTCCACGAACTCGATCGAGAAGCCGGCCGCGACCGTCACCTCGCCGTGTGAGTTGCAGGCCACCGCGAACGCGCTGTCGGCGAATGCCGCCAGCAAGCCGCCGTGGGCGGTGCGGTGGCCGTTGGCCATGTCCTCCCCCACCAGCATCGACATCCGGGCGCGGCCGGGCCCGACGTCCAACAGGGTGATGCCGAGCCGCTTGGTGGCGGCGTCGTCGCGCAGCAACAGCTCGGCGGCCCGCTCCGGCGTCACTGGCGTCACCGGCGTCACCACGCGTAGAACCCCTGCCCGCTCTTGCGGCCAAGTTCGCCCCGCTCGACCTTCTCGCGCAGGATCGCCGGCGGCTCGAAGCGCGGGCCGAGCTCGCGGGCGAGGTGCTCGGCGATGTTGAGCCGTACGTCGAGGCCGACGATGTCGGTGGTTCTCAGCGGCCCGACCGGGTGGCGGTAGCCGAGCGTCATCGCGGTGTCGATGTCCGCGGGGCTCGCCACGCCCTCCTCCAGCATCCGCATCGCCTCCAGGGCGAGCATGACGCCCAGGCGGCTGGAGGCGAACCCGGGCGAGTCGGTGACGGTGATGCCGGTCTTGCCGAGGTCGCCCACCCAGCCCTGCGCCCGCTCCACCAGGTCGGGCGCGGTGCGCGCGCCGACCACGATCTCGACCAGATCGCTGGCCGGGACCGGGTTGAAGAAATGCAGACCGACCAGCCGGCTCGGGTCGGCCAGCGCCTCGGCGAGCCGGTCGATCGGCAGCGAGCTGGTGTTGGTGCCGATCGCCGCCTCGCGCGCGACCCGCTCCACCGTGGCCAGGACCTGCGACTTCAGCTCGACGATCTCCGGCACCGCCTCGATGACCAGGCCGGCACCGGCCAGCTCCTCGGGCCCGGTGGTGACGACGAGCGTGCCGGGGCTGCCGTCGTACCCGCGCTCGACGGCCTTGGCCAGGCTCGCCTCGACTCGCCCGCGCGCCGCCCTCGCGGCCTCCTCGGTCGACTCGACGACGGTCACGTCGACACCTGTCACCAGGAATGCGTGCGCGATGCCGGCGCCCATCCGACCGCCGCCGTAGACGCCCACGTGAGAGGGGAGAGTCATCACTTGTCCTTCTTGCGCTCGAGGAACGCCGTCATCCGGTCGTGCTTGTCCTGGGTCTCGAAGAGCACCGCCTGGGCGAGGTCGTCCACGAACGGATGTGCCTCGCGCGGGGCGTGGAAGACCGACTTCGCCAGCCGTACGGCGAGGGGCGCCTGCGTGGTGATCCGCTCGGCCCAGCGCTGCCCGGCCGCCTCCAGGTCACGGGGCTCGACGACCTCGTTGAGCAGCCCGACCCGGTGCGCCTCCTCGGCGTCGAGGACCCGGCCGGTCAGCAGGATCTCCTTGGCCAACGGCTCGCCGACCAGCTCGCGCAGCCGCCAGGTGGCACCGGCCGCGGCCAGGATGCCGAGCCCGGCCTCCGGGTTGCCGATCCTGACCCGCGGCGTGCCGATCCGGAAGTCACAGGCATAGGCCAGCTCGGCGCCTCCACCCAGCGCGTAGCCGTCGACCAGCGCGATCGTCGGCATCGGCAGCCGCCGGATCCGGTCGAAGATGCCGGAGTTGATCCCGGCCAGGGCATCCGCGCGGCGGCGTTCGCGCAGCTGGGCGATGTCGGCGCCGGCCGCGAAGACGCCGTCGGCGCCGGTGATGACGGCGACCCGCGGCGAACGCTCCAGGTCGGCACAGGCGGCGTGCAACGCATCCACTGTCGCCTGGTCGATGGCGTTGCGAACCTCGGGCCGGTTCAGCCGGAGCACGACGTGGTCGTCGTGATCCTCGACGAGCACCGGTCCACTCATGGGCGCTCGATCAGCAGCGCCGCGCCCTGGCCGACCCCGACGCACATGGTGGCCAGGCCGCGGCTGGCGCCGTCGCGCTCCAGCCGGCCGAGCAGCGTGATCGCGATCCGGGTGCCGGAGGCGCCCAGGGGGTGACCGAGCGCGATCGCGCCGCCGTCGGTGTTGACGTTCGCCGGGTCGAGGCCCAGGTCACGCATGCAGGCCAGTGATTGCGACGCGAACGCCTCGTTGAGCTCGACCGCGTCCAGGTCGTCCACCTTCCAGCCGGCCCGCTCCAGCGCCTTGCGGGTGGCCGGGACCGGACCGATGCCCATGATCGCCGGGGGTACGCCGGCCGACGCCGCCGCGACCAACCGGGCCCGTGGCTGCAGCCCGTGCCTCTCGACGAAGCGCTCGCTGGCGACCACGACGGCGGCGGCGCCGTCGTTGAGCGAGCTGGAGTTGCCGGCGGTGACCACGCCGGTGGGGCCGTTGACCGGCCGCAGCCGGGCGAGTACCTCCAGGCTGGTGTCGGCGCGCGGCCCCTCGTCCACGGTGACCTCGCCCCTGGCGGTGGGCACCGCGACGATCTCGTCGGCGAAGCGCCCGGCCTCGATGGCGGCGACCGCCCGCTGATGAGAGCGCAGCGCGAACTCGTCGAGCTCCTCGCGGGTCAGCGACCACTGCTCGGCGACCCGCTCCGCGGTCTGCGGCATCGACAGCGTGGTGTCGGCGTCGAAGCGTGGGTTGGTGAACCGCCAGCCGATCGAGGTGTCGAAGGCGGCCCCGGGCTTGGCCCACGCCCGCTCCGGCTTGGCCTGGACCCACGGCGCTCGCGTCATCGACTCGACGCCGCCGGCCACGACCAGGTCGGCGTCACCGGCAGCGATCATCTGGCGCGCGGTGGCGATCGCGGTCAGCCCCGACGCGCACAGCCGGTTGACGGTGAAGCCCGGCACGGTCTCGGGCAGGCCGGCCAGCAGCGCCGCCAGCCGGGCCACGTTGCGGTTGTCCTCGCCGGCCTGGTTGGCGGCACCGAGCACGACCTCGTCGACCAGCTCCGGGTCGACGCCGGCGCGCCGGACGGCCTCGCCGACCACGAGCGCGGCCAGGTCGTCGGGGCGGACCCCGGCGAGGGCTCCGCCGTACCGTCCGATGGGGGTGCGGGCACCGCTGATGATGTAACTGTGGGTCACGTCTCTCCTCAGGCGTCGAAGTCGACGGTCACGGACTCGCTGACCGGGAAGGTCTGGCAGGTGAGCACGAAGCCGGCGTCGACCTCGGCGGGTTCCAGCGCGTAGTTGCGCACCATGTCGACCTCACCGCTGCACACCTTGGCACGACAGGTGCCGCAGACGCCGCCCTTGCAGGCGAACGGCAGGTCACTGCGCCGCTCCTGGGCGGAGTCGAGGATGGTCCGGCTGCGCAGCATCGGGGCGGTGCTGCTGCGGCCGTCGAGCACGACCGTCACGTCGCTGGTCACCCCCGCGAGCGCGGGATCCTCGTGGCGCAGCTGCGGCGGCGGCTCGTCGACGAAGAAGAGCTCGAAGTGGACGCGCTCGGCGGGTACGCCGAGCTCGGCCAGCACCTTGCGGGCGTCCTCGATCATCTGGAGCGGACCGCACAGCCACACGTGATCGATGCCGTCGACCGGGACCAGCTCGGTGAGGATGGTGCGCAGCCGGTCCGCGTCGAGGCGGCCGGAGAACAGCTCCACGTCGCGGGGCTCGCGCGAGAGCACGTGGATCAGGTCGAACCGGGCGCCGTACTGGTCCTTCAGGTCGGCGAGCTCCTCGGCGAACATCACCGTGGTGGTGGTGCGGTTGCCGTAGAGCAGCGTCACCTCGCTGTCCGGGTTGGTCAGCACCGTCGCCGCGATGGAGAGCATCGGGGTGATGCCCGAGCCGGCGGCGATGCACAGGTGCCGGCCGGCCTCGGTGGCATCGGCGCGCAGATTGCCGGCCGGCCGCTGGACCTCGACGACGTCGCCGCGCCGCACCTCGTTGACCAGCCAGGACGAGAACAGCCCCGAGGGGATCTCGCGCACGCCGATCCGCGGCCGAGTGCCGGCGGCCGAGCAGATCGAGTAGGTACGGCGGTGCTCGCTGCCGTCCACGATCCGGCGCAGAGTGAGCGACTGGCCGGCGGCGAAGTCGTAGTCCTCGCGCAGCTCGTCGGGTACGTCGAACGTCACCGCGACCGCGTCGTCGGTGAGTCGGTCGACGGTCGCGACGGTGAGCGGGTGGAACTCCGAGCGAGTCCGGGTGCGAGTCATCAGATCTCCTTCAGGTGGTCGAAGGGCTCGAGGCAGGCCCGGCAGCGGTAGAGCGCCTTGCAGGCGGTGGAGCCGAACTCCGAGGTGACCTCGACGTCGGCCGAACCGCACTGCGGGCAGGTGACCGCGCGGCGGACCGGGCCGAGGGTCAGCGGCACCGGACCCTCCCGGCGCGGGGCCGGCCCGGGGGCGGAGATGCCGGCCTCCCGCAGCGCGGCGCGGCCGTGCTCGCTGATCCAGTCGGTGGTCCAGGCAGGCTCGAGCTGCACCCGCACGTCGACCTCGGCGTACCCCTCCTCGGTGAGCCGGTGAACCAGGTCGTCGCGCATGGTCGCCATCGCCGGGCAGCCGGAGTAGGTGGGCGTGATCGCCACCTCGACGCGCCCTGCCTCGTCGACCTCGACGCTGCGCAGGACGCCGAGGTCGGCCAGCGTCAGCATCGGCAGCTCGGGGTCGGTGACCTCGGCCGCGACGCGCCAGGCTGTCCGTTCATCGCGGGCTGTCCGTTCATCGAGGTAGGCAGCCGAACCAGCGCTTCCCTCGCGGAGTTCCGCGCGGGAAGCGTCGGTTGACCGGCATACCTCGATGAACATGCTCACCACCGCCCCATCGGGTGCTCACGGGCGACCACCTGCATCTCGGCCAGCAGCCGGCTCAGCGCCTCGGTGTGCGCGCCGTCGCGGCCCTTGCGGCCCGACAGCCCGGCCAGCGGGTTGACCTGCGGCGGCTCGACACCGCTGACGGCGTACACCTGGGAGAGCACCACGCCCACCTCGTCGGCCGTGGTCGCCGGGTCGACCCCGACGCCGGCCGCGGCGACCCGCGCCTCGACCGGGTGGGTCTCGAAGAGCTCGGACTGGAGGCGGAGTACGCCGTCCAGCCCGCGGTCGAGCCGCGCCCGGGACTCCTGGGTGCCGCGGGCGAGGGTCAGGAACCAGCGTCCGGCGAAGTCGCGGTGGTAGGTCAGCTCCTTGACGCCCTTGGCCGCGACGGCCGCCAGCACCGCGTCGCGGCTGCCGCTGAGCCGCTCGAAGATCGCGAGCCGGGCGGTGGCGAGTACCAGCAGCCGAGCGACCAACTCGGCGAAGTCGCCGTTGGGCACCTCGGCCAGCCGCACGTTGCGGAACTCGCGATCGCCGCGGAAGAACGCCAACGCGTCCTCGGCGGGGACCGGCGAGCCCTCGGGCAGCGCCGGCACGATCGCGGGATCGGCTGCCGCGGCCCGGGCCAACAGCAGCCGGGCCTGGCCGAGCAGGTCCAGGGCGACGTTGGCGATCGCCAGATCCTCCTCGATGTCGGGCGCGTTGCTGCACCACTCGGCGAGCCGGTGGGAGTAGATCAGGGCGTCGTCGGCCAGCATCACGCAGTACGTCGCCAGGTCGGCAGGGTCGACGCCCTCGGGCACGGTGGTGTCGACCCCGGCCAGCGGGTCCTCGAAGTCGGTCCCGAAGGCCCAATGGGAGTCGTTGCCGAGCAGGCCGTCGTACGCGCTGTCGTGCTCGCCCTGCTGGTGGGTGTGGATCTCAGCCATTCATTTCTCCGGTGGTCGAGCCTGTCGAGACTCACATGTGCGGGACGTTGTCGGCGATCTCGTAGAACGTCGGGTGCCGGTAGACCTTGTCACCGCTCGGGGCGAACAGCGGGTCCTTCTCCGACGGGCTGCTGGCGACGATCGCGCTGGAGCGCACTACCCAGATGCTCACGCCCTCGTTGCGCCGGGTGTAGACGTCGCGGGCGTGCAGCAACGCCATCCGGTCGTCGGCGGCGTGCAGCGAGCCGACGTGCACGTGGTTGAGGCCGCGCTTGCTGCGCACGAACACCTCGTAGAGCGGCCACTCCGACATGGGGCCGGCCTTGATGTCACTCATCGGTTCTCCTCGCTCTTGGTCTCGACACGCTCGCTGGCGCTCGCGGCTCGACCAGCGACCCCCTCGGTGGTCAAGTAGCCCGCGCCGCCAGGCGAGGGCGCATCGAGACCACCTCGCGCTCCGGCGGCGAACGCGGTCGCGGCCTCGCGGACCCACGCACCGTCCTCGTAGGCGCGGCGGCGGTGCGCGATCCGCTGCGCGTTGCAGGGTCCGTCGCCCTTCACGACGGCCCAGAACTCGTCCCAGTCAGGCTGGCCGAAGTCGTAGGAGCCACGCTCCTCATTCCACCGCAGCTCGGGGTCGGGCAGCGTCACACCGAGCGCCTCGGCCTGCGGGACGCTCATGTCCACGAACCGCTGCCGCAGCTCGTCGTTGCTGTGCCGCTTGATGCCCCACGCCATGGACTGCTCGGAGTTCGACGACTGCTCGTCGGAGGGGCCGAACATCATCAGCGCCGGCCACCAGAACCGGTTCACCGACTCCTGCACCATGGCGCGCTGCTCGTCGGTGCCGCGCATCATCGTGGTGAGCAGCTCGTAGCCCTGCCGCTGGTGGAACGACTCCTCCTTGCAGATCCGGATCATCGCCCGCCCGTAGGGCCCGTACGACGTGCGGCACAGCGGCACCTGGTTGCAGATCGCCGCACCGTCGACGAGCCAGCCGATGGTGCCGACGTCGGCGTAGGAGAGCGTGGGGTAGTTGAAGATCGAGGAGTACTTCTGCCGGCCCTCGATCAGGCGGCGGGTGAGCTCGTCGCGGGAGACGCCGAGGGTCTCGCACGCGGAGTAGAGGTAGAGCCCGTGTCCGGCCTCGTCCTGCACCTTGGCCAGCAGGATCGCCTTGCGGCGCAGGCTCGGCGCGCGGTTGATCCAGTTGCCCTCGGGCTGCATCCCGATGATCTCGGAGTGCGCGTGCTGGGCGATCTGCCGGATCAGCGTGTTGCGGTAGGCCTCGGGCATCCAGTCCCGCGGCTCGATGCGGTCGTTGTGCGCGATCGTGCTCTCGAAGAGCGCCTGCAGCTCGGCCTCGTCCACGACGGCTGTCATCGGTGTCTCCCGCCTCCTGGGGGTATTTACTGACCGATAGGTCTGTAATAGATTGACACAGCCTCAGGCCGTTACGCAACGAAGGGATCCGAGAACGTGAGCGCACTGCTCGAGAGCTACGCAGGAGGGCGCTGGTTCCGCGCCGCCGACGAGGGCCAGCCTCTGCTCGACGCCGCCACCGGCGAGGAGGTGGCCCGGATCTCCGGTCGCGGTCTCGACCTCGGCGCGATGGTGAGCTACGCCCGCGAGGTGGGGGGCCCGGCGATCCGCGCGCTCACCTTCCACGAACGGGCCGCACTGCTCAAGCAGCTCGCCGCCCACCTGTCGGCGGACAAGGACCCGCTCTACGCGCTCTCCTACCGCACCGGCGCGACGCTGCGTGACTCGCAGGTCGACATCGACGGCGGCTTCGGCACCGTGTTCAGCTACGCCTCCAAGGGCCGGCGCGAGCTGCCCAACGACACCGTCTACATCGACGGCGACACCGAGCGGCTGGGTCGCGGCGGTCGCTTCCTGGGCCAGCACGTCTTCACCTCGCGGCCGGGCGTCGCGGTGCAGATCAACGCGTTCAACTTCCCGGTCTGGGGCATGCTCGAGAAGTTGGCACCGGCGTTCCTCGCCGGGCTGCCCTCGATCGTCAAGCCGGCCAGTCAGACCGCCTACCTGACCGAGGCGGTGGTACGCCGCATCATCGACTCCGGCATCCTCCCCGAAGGGTCGCTGCAGCTGCTGGCGGGCAGCGCCGGTGACCTGCTCGACCACCTGGGGGTGCACGACTCCGTGGCGTTCACCGGGTCGGCGCACACCGCCGGCGTACTCCGCCAGCACCCGTCGGTGCTGCACGGCGGCCTCTCCCTCGGCGTCGAGGCGGACTCGCTCAACTGCTCGGTGCTCGGCCCAGACGTGGCGGTCGATGACCCGGAGTTCGACCTGTTCGTCAAGGGCGTCGTCACCGAGATGACCGTCAAGGCGGGCCAGAAGTGCACCGCGATCCGGCGCGCGATCGTGCCCGCGTCGATGGCCGACGCCGTCACCGAGGCGATCACCGCCCGGCTGGCCAAGACCACCGTCGGCAACCCGGCCAACCCGGACGTGCGGATGGGCGCGCTGGCCTCGCTGGCCCAGCGCGAGGAGGTTCGCAAGGCGATCGAGGCGCTGCGCTCCTCGGCCGACATCGTCTTCGGCGACCCCTCGTCCGTGTCGCTGGTGGACGCCGACGCCGAACGCGGCGCGTTCCTCTCGCCGGTGCTGCTGCGCGCGCGTCCCGGCGCGACGGAGGTGCACGACGTCGAGCCGTTCGGGCCGGTCAGCACGCTGATCACCTACGACTCGGTCGAGGAGGCGATCGCGCTGGCGGCGCGGGGTCGAGGCAGCCTGGTCGGCTCGGTGGTGACCAACGACCCGGACGTCGCACGCTCGCTGACGCTGGGGCTGGCGCCATGGCACGGCCGGATCCTGGTGCTCAACCGAGACGACGCTCCCGAGGCCGCGGCAGCCGGCGGGCACGGGTCGCCGCTGCCGGTGCTCGTCCACGGCGGCCCCGGTCGGGCCGGCGGCGGGGAGGAGCTCGGCGGGATCCGCGGCGTACTCCACCACATGCAGCGCACCGCTCTCCAGGGCTCGCCCGACATGCTCACCGCGATCACCAACCGCTGGACCACCGGGTCGGAGCGGGTGGTCGGCGACGTGCACCCGTTCCGCAAGAGCCTGGCCGAGCTGCGCATCGGCGACACGATCGAGAGCGACTACCGCGAGGTCACGCTGGCCGACATCGAGCACTTCGCGGAGTTCACCGGCGACACGTTCTACGCCCACACCGACCCGGAGGCGGCCGCCGCCAACCCGCTCTTCGGCGGCATCGTGGCGCACGGCTACCTCGTCGTCTCGCTGGCCGCCGGCCTGTTCGTCGAGCCCAACCCGGGTCCGGTGCTGGCCAACTTCGGCGTCGACAACCTGCGCTTCCTGACCCCGGTCAAGGCGGGCGACGCGATCAAGGTCGCGCTCACCGTGAAGCAGATCACCCCACGCTCCTCGGCCGACTACGGCGAGGTGCGCTGGGACGCGACCGTGGTCAACCGGGCGGGCGAGCCGGTCGCCACCTACGACGTGCTCACGCTCGTCGCGAAGACGCAGGGCTGACCGGGCGATGCATCGACTCACCATCCAGTACGCCGAGCCGGCCGACCCGGCCGCCTTCGACCAGCGCTACGCCGACGAGCACGTCGCGCTAGTTGTACTCGGCAGACAGGTTCATGACAGTCGGCTGGTCGGCGGGAGTCCTCCGATGGCTGAGTGGCGGCGTCGAGTGTTGTAGAAGTCGAGCCATGGCTCAAGGGCGTCGGCTCGCTCGGCGTTGCTGGTGAAGACCTGTCGGTAGGCCCACTCGACCTGGACGGTGCGGTTGAACCTCTCAACTTTGCCGTTTTGCCAAGGACAGTGCGGCCTGATGGTGAGGTGCCTGGCGCCGAGCGCTGCAATCGCTTGGGCGAAGTCGTGTGATCGGATGTAGTTCAGCGCGTTGTCGCTGATGACCTCGCGGATCGCGATGCCGTGTCCGGCGAAGAATGCCGCAGCCCGGGTCAGGAACCCGGCACAGGTCGAGCCGGTCTCATCGGTGAGGATCTCGGCATAGGCCAACCTGGAGTGGTCGTCGACGGCGGCGTGGACGTAGTCGTAGCCGATCCCGCGCCCGCGGACCTCCTCGCTGCGGCCGTGGGCGCGCCAGCCGCCGCCGTCGGGGATGCGGCCGATCTTCTTCACATCGACATGCACCAGGTCCCCGGGCTGGGGCCGCTCGTAGCGGACCGCGGTGGTCCTCGACGCCCGGATGACTTCACCGGTCAGCGGGTCGCACTCGGCCAGGCGCGGCACCTGGTGGCGGCGCAGGATCGCACTAACGGTTCGCGCCGGGATTCCTAGCTCGGGTCCGAGCCAGTCCTGGCCACGGCGCTCGAGCTGTCGCAGCTGCAGCACGCGCTGCTCCACCTGTGCGGGCGTGCTGCGGGGGCATCGATGTGGCCGCGAGGACCGGTCATAAAGGCCGGCCTCACCCTCGGCGCGGAAGCGGGCGATCCACCGGTGGGCACACTGGCGCGAGATCCCGAGTTCTTTCGCTACGTGGGCGACCGGTCGTCCGTGGTCGAGCACGCGCTCAACCAACACACGCCGGCCATGGAAGTTCAGACGAGCGTTAGCGTGGGCCACGAGGACCTCCTGGTTGGTGAAGACGTCAGACATCTCCACTAAGCCGGGAGGTTCTCCTCGTTCACAAGACCCAAACCGTCACCAACGTCCCTGCCGAGTACAGCTAGTGCGCCGCATCCCGGGGCTGCGCCGGTTCCTGCTCTCGCACCCGCGGGCGCTCGGGGCTGTCGGGGCGGGTCCGGTGCCCTATCTCGTCGCCGAGCTGTGGTTCGACGACGCCGCCGCCCTCAAGGCGGCGCTGAGGTCGCCCGAGATGGCCGATACCGGCGCCCACGCCGAGGCGCTCGGCGTGCCGATGACGATGTTTGCTGGGGACGTCGAGGAGTCGTAGGCGGGCGGGCGTCGTCGGAGTCGCCGACGACGTGTCCGACCGAGCACCGTGTTCGGCCAGGGGTGTTCCGGCAGGGGTGTTCCGGCGGGAGTCTTCCGGCAGGAGTGTTCCGGCGCGACGTGGCCCGGCGCGACGTGGCTGCCTTCCCGGCGGAACATCTGTTCGGGCTGGCGCGGCTGGTCTGGCCGGCTCGAACGTTTGTTTCGCCACCGCCCTCGGGCCCATCCGAGTCGAACGGTCGTCCAGCGCCGGGTGGCCGTTCAATTCACTGCCTGGGCGAACCGGCCGCCGGACAACTGTTCAAGTTGCGCACGGGGCAGCCGGATCCCCGCACAACCGTTCAATTCACCAACCGGACCACCCGATCACGCAACAACCGTTCAAATCCCCCGCCGGCCCACCGGACGACCGCACAATCGTTCGCTGAACTCGCGGTCAGCCCCATCGGTCGCCGTCGACGCGATCCTGCTGGTCCGGGCGCGCGACAACGAGGACCTGCGTCACCTGATCCTGGACCGGATCCAGGCGATGGAGGGCGTCCAGAACACCCGCACCCTCCTGGTCGTCGATGAGCCGACGCCACTCAGGGGATGAGGCGCTGCGCCAGCGCGAGGATGCGGTCGTTCGCCTCGCGCTCGCCGATGCTCACCCGCACGCCGTCGTCGCCGAGCCCGCGCACCGCGACGCCAAGGTCCTCGGCGGCGGTCACGAAACCGGCCAGGGCGTCACCGGAGAGCGCGAACCAGACGAAGTTGCCGTGCGCGTCCGGCACCTCCCAGCCGAGACGATGCAGCCCGTCCAGGATCCGAGCCCGCTCGGCGACCAATGCGTCCACACGGGCGAAGAGCTCGTCCTCGACGGCGAGCGAGGCCACCGCGGCGGCTTCGGCGACGGCGCTGACCCCGAACGGCAGCGTGATCGCGCGCAGCGGGTCGATGATCTCCGGCGCCGCGACGGCATAGCCGACCCGCAGCCCGGCCAGGCCGTAAGCCTTGGAGAAGGTGCGCAGCACCACCAGGTTCGGATGCGTCGGATACGTCGCCAGGCCGTCGGCCGCGTCGCCCTCCCGGACGAACTCGGCGTAGGCCTCGTCGAGGATGACCAGCACGTCGCCCGGCACCGCCGCCAGCACCCGGTCGAGCTCGTCCTGGCGCAGGATCGAGCCGGTCGGGTTGTTGGGCGAGCAGAGCATCACCACCCGCGTACGCGGGGTGAGCGCGGCCAGGATGCCGTCAACGTCGTGCCTTCCGTCGGCCAGGTTCGAGACCTGCACCGACGCCGCGCCGGCGGCCAGCACCGCGATCGGGTAGCCCTCGAAGGAGCGCCACGGGTAGACCACCTCGTCACCCGGCTCGCAGAACGCCGAGAGCAGCCCGTAGAGCAGCGCCGTCGAGCCGGTGCCCGCGGCGAGATGGTCGACGGGCACGCCCCGTGCCGCGCTGAGCGCCTCGTAGAGCGTGTGCGTGCCGATGTCGGGGTAGCGGTTCATCGCGCTCGCGGCCCGGACCGCCGCGTCCAGCACGCCGGGCAGCGGTGGGTAGGGGTTCTCGTTCGACGACAGCTTGTACGTCGTCAGCCCCGGCCGAGCCGCCGGCGGTCGGCCGGCGACGTAGCGAGGCATGGCGGTGATGGACGGACGCGGCTGCGGGGCGCTCACACCCGAAAGTTACGTCATCGGCTGGGTACCTCACCTGCGATGAGCACCCAGACCACCGACAGCAGCACCGAAGCGATGGCCCGCGTCGTCGACCGGCTGCGCGAGCGGGTCGACGGGGAGGTGCGGTTCGACCCGGGCAGCCGGGCCGCGTACTCCACCGACGCGTCCAACTTCCGCCAGGTCCCGCTCGGGGTGGTGGTCCCGCGCAGCGTGGAGGCCGCGGTCGAGGCGGTCGCGGTCTGCCACGAGGAGGGCCTGCCGATCGTCTCGCGGGGCGGCGGCACCAGTCTGGCCGGCCAGGGCACCAACGCCGCGGTGGTCCTCGACTTCTCCAAGCACTGCCATCGGCTGGTCTCAGTCGACGCCGAGCGCCGCACCTGCGTGGTCGAGCCCGGCATCGTGCTCGACGACCTCAACCGCCAACTGGAGCCGACCGGGCTGCGCTTCGGGCCCGAGCCGGCCACCCACCAGAACTGCACGCTCGGCGGGATGATCGGCAACAACTCCTGCGGCGCGACCGCACAGCGCACCGGCAAGGTCGTTGACAACATCGCCGGCCTCGACGTACTCCTCCACGACGGCACCCGGCTCACCGTAGGGCCGACCGATGACGAGGAGTACGCCGAGATCACCCGCGCCGGTGGCCGCCGCGGCGAGCTCTACCGCGAGCTGCGCCGGCTGCGCGAGGAGCACCTGGCGCTGATCCGCACCCGCTACCCGGACATCCCGCGTCGGGTCTCGGGCTACAACCTCGACTCGCTGCTGCCCGAGCACGGCTTCGACCTGGCCGGGCTGCTGGTGGGCAGCGAGGCCACCCTGGTCACGGTGTTGCGTGCCGAGCTGAAGCTGGTGCCGCGGGTCGCGGAGCGCACCCTGGTGGTGCTGGGCTTCCCCGACATCGCCCGCGCGGCCGACGCCGTACCGGCGATCGTGGAGCACGCCCCGATCGCACTCGAGGGCGTGGACCGCTATCTGATCCGCGACGAGCAGATCAAGGGGATGAACAAGCAGGGGCTCGAGGAGCTGCCCGAGGGCACCGGCTTCCTGATGGTGCAGTTCGGCGGCACGACGCGCGAGGAGGCCGACCGGCACGCCCACGCGATGCTCGACGCGCTCGGCGAGACCGAGCACGACCCGGACGTGGTCTTCTTCGATGAGCCCGAGCGCGAGGACGAGCTGTGGCAGGTCCGCGAGGCCGGCCTCGGCGCGACCGCGCACGTGCCGCACAAACGGGACACGTTCGAGGGCTGGGAGGACTCGGCGGTGCCGGTCGAGCGGCTCGGGGACTACCTGCGCGACCTGCGCCGGCTGTTCGAGGAGTTCGGGTACGCCGAGGAGACGGGTCCGGCGCTGTACGGGCACTTCGGCCAGGGCTGCGTGCACACCCGGATCCCGTTCGACCTCTACAGCAGCGAGGGCGTGGCGACGTACCGCCGTTTCCTGGAGGCCGCCGCCGACCTGGTGGTGGCCTACGGCGGCTCGCTCTCCGGTGAACACGGCGACGGCCAGACCCGCGGGGAGTTGCTGCCACGGATGTTCGGGCCCGAGGTGGTGCGCCTCTTCGAGCGGGTCAAGGCACTCTTCGACCCCGACGACCTGATGAACCCCGGCAAGGTCGTCCACCCGGCCCGGCTCGACGAACACCTGCGGTTGGGCGCGGGTTGGGCGCCGCGACAGCCCGAGCCGCTGCACTTCACCTACCCGCACGACGGCGGGTCGTTCCGCGAGGCCGCCAACCGCTGCGTCGGCGTCGGCAAGTGCCGCAAGCTGGAGAACGAGGGCGGCACCGTGATGTGCCCCTCCTACCAGGTGACCCGCGAGGAGGAGCACTCCACTCGGGGTCGCGCGCGGCTGCTGTTCGAGATGCTCGACGGGCACGGCGACGGGCCGATCAGGGACGGCTGGCGCTCCACCGAGGTGCGCGACGCGCTCGACCTGTGCCTGGCCTGCAAGGGCTGCAAGAGCGACTGCCCGGCCAACGTCGACATGGCCACCTACAAGGCCGAGTTCCTGGCGCATCACTACCGGCACCGGCTGCGGCCGCGGGCCGACTACGCGATGGGCTGGCTGCCGGCACTGGCCCGGCTGACCAGGCGCGCCGGCCTCGTCGACACCGTCAACCGGGCCATGCGGATCCGGCCGCTGCGCCGGCTGGCCACCCGGGCGACCGGGCTGGAGGACCGGGGGGTGCCGCCGTTCGCGGGCCAGACGCTGCAGGACTGGTGGGCCGCGCGCGAGCCCCACCCCGACGGCGCGCGCGGGCGCGTGCTGCTGTGGCCGGACACGTTCACCAACCAGTTCCATCCCGAGGTCGGCAAGGCGGCGGTGGCCGTGCTGGAGGACGCCGGCTGGTCGGTGGAGATCCCGACGGAGCCACTGTGCTGCGGTCTGACCTGGATCTCCACCGGCCAGCTCGACATCGCCAAGCGGCAGCTGCACCGCACCGTCGACGCACTGGCGGGGCACGTCCGTCAGGGTGGGCTCGTGGTCGGCCTCGAGCCGAGCTGCACCACCGTGTTCCGCGCCGACGCCGCCGAGCTGTTCTCCGGCGACCAGGACGTGCACCGGCTGCGTGACCACACGGTCACCCTCGCCGAGCTGCTCACCCACCACACCCCGGGCTGGACGCCGCCGCGGCTGGAGGGGATCAGGGCGCTCGCCCAGGTGCACTGCCACCAGCACGCCGTCCTGAAGTGGGACGCCGATGCCGAGCTGCTGGAGCGGACCGGGGCCGACGTCGAGCATCTCGACTCCGGCTGCTGCGGCCTGGCCGGCAACTTCGGCTTCACCGCCGGCCACGGCGAGGTCAGCCGCGCACTGGCCGAGCAGACCCTGCTGCCCCGGCTCCGCGACGCCCCCGAGGCGGTCGCGCTCGCCGACGGCTTCTCCTGCCGCACCCAGATCGCCGAGTACGGCGACCGGCACGCCGTCCACCTCGCCCAGTTGCTCGCCCGCGGCCTGGACAACCCGAACCAGCACGCAACCGAAGGAGTCACCCGATGAGCACCACAGTCGCCGACCAACTGCTCGCCCGCCTGCGCGAGTGGGACGTCGAGCAGGTCTTCGGCTATCCGGGCGACGGGATCAACGGCCTCCTCGGCGCGTTCTCCCGCGCCAAGGACCAACCGCGCTTCATCCAGGCGCGGCATGAGGAGATGGCCGCCTTCGAAGCGGTCGGCTTCGCCAAGTTCAGCGGCCGGGTCGGCGTATGCATGGCGACGTCAGGTCCGGGCGCGATCCACCTGCTCAACGGTCTGTACGACGCCAAGCTCGACCACGTGCCCGTGGTCGCGATCGTCGGGCAGACCAACCGCACCGCGATGGGCGGCAGCTACCAGCAGGAGGTCGACCTGCTGAGCCTGTTCAAGGACGTGGCCAGCGACTACGTCCAGATGGTCACCGTGCCCGAGCAGCTCCCGAACGTGCTCGACCGGGCGATGCGGATCGCGGTGAGCCGGCGTGCGCCGACAGCGATCATCGTGCCCAACGATGTCCAGGAGCTCGAGTACGCCGCCCCCACCCACGACTTCAAGATGGTGCCCTCCAGTCTCGGCGTGAGCTGGCCAGCCGTCGACCCCGACGACGCCGCGGTGCGGGCGGCGGCGGACCTGCTCAACGCCGGCGAGAAGGTCGCGATCCTCATCGGCCAGGGTGCCCGCGGCGCCGCCACCGAGGTGGCCCAGGTAGCCGACCTGCTCGGCGCCGGTGTGGCCAAGGCGCTGCTCGGCAAGGACGTGCTCTCCGACGAGCTGCCGTTCGTGACCGGCTCGATCGGGCTGCTCGGGACCCGGCCGAGTTTCGAGATGATGCGCGACTGCGACACCCTGCTGACCATCGGCTCGAACTTCCCCTACAGCCAGTTCCTGCCCGAGCCGGGCCAGGCCCGCGCCGTCCAGATCGACATCGACGGCGCCATGATCGGGATGCGCTACCCCTACGAGCTCAACCTGGTCGGCGACGCCGCCCGCACGCTGCAAGCGCTGATCCCACTGCTGGAGCGCAAGGACGACGGCGCGTGGCGCTCCACGATCGAGGCGAACGTCAAGCGCTGGTGGGAGGTGATGGAGTCCGAGGCGCAGGTCGAGGCCAAGCCGATCAACCCGATGAAGCTCTTCCACGACTTCTCCACGGTGGCGCCCGAGGACGCGATGATCGCCGCGGACAGCGGCTCGGCGGCGAACTGGTACGCCCGCCAGATCAAGATGCGCGGCCGGATGCGAGGGTCGCTCTCCGGCACCCTCGCCACCATGGGCCCCGGGGTGCCCTACGTCATCGGCGCCAAGTTCGCCCACCCGGACCGGCCGGCGATCGCGTTCGAGGGCGACGGCGCGATGCAGATGAACGGTCTGGCCGAGCTGCTCACCGTGGCGCGCTACTGGAAGGGCTGGGCCGACCCGCGGCTGGTCGTCGCCGTACTGCACAACAACGACCTCAACCAGGTCACCTGGGAGCTGCGGGCGATGGGCGGCACGCCGGACTTCGTGGAGTCGCAGGCGCTGCCGGAGGTCTCCTACGCCGCGTTCGCCTCCTCGATCGGCCTCGGCACGCTGACCGTGACCGATCCGGCCGACCTCCCCGCCGCGTGGGCCGAGGCGCTCTCCGCGGACCGGCCGTACGTGCTCGACGTGCACTGCGATCCCGACGTACCGCCGATCCCGCCGCACGCCGACCTGGAGCAGATGCAGAACATGGCGGCGGCGCTGATCAAGGGCGACACCTCGCGCTGGGGCGTGATCAAGGAGGGCCTCAAGACCAAGGCCCAGGAGCTGTTGCCGCACCGTGACTGACCCGCACGTCACCGAGGTCGCCGCCTGGGCCTACACCGTGCCCACCGATCGTCCGGAGGGCGACGGCACGCTGACCTGGGACAGCACCACCATGGTGGTGGTCGAGGCGCGGGCCGCCGATGCCGTCGGCACCGGATGGACCTGGGCGCCGGCGGCGGCCGCGGCGGTGGTGGACGACCTGCTGGCGCCGGTGGTGACGGGCCGCTCGGCGGTGGCACCGCGCGACGCCCAGGCGGCGATGGTGGCGGCGGTGCGCAACGCCGGCCGGCCCGGCCTGGTCGGGATGGCGATCTCGGCGGTCGACATCGCGCTGTGGGACCTCGGAGCGCGGCTGCTCGGGCTCCCGCTGACCACCTGGTGGGGCGCCGAGCCGCGGCCGGTGCCGGTCTACGGCAGCGGGGGCTTCACGACGTACCCCGACGACGTGCTGGCCGAGCAGCTCACCGGCTGGATCGAGCTCGGCCTGCCCCGGGTGAAGATCAAGATCGGCGAGTCGTGGGGGCGACGCGAGCGGCGCGACCTGGGCCGGACGGCGCTCGCCCGGCGGGTGGTCGGCGACGACGCCGAGCTGTACGTCGACGCCAACGGCGGCTATGCGGTCGGGCAGGCCTGCCGCGTCGGCCGGGCCCTGGACGGTCTGGGGGTGAGCTGGTTCGAGGAGCCGGTCAGCTCCGACGACACGGTCGGGCTGGCGACGGTGCGGGCCGCGGTCGACGCGGACGTGGCCGCCGGCGAGTACGTCGCCACCCTCGCGGACGCGTCCCGGCTGGTGCCGGTGGTGGACTGCCTGCAGGTCGACGTGACCCGCTGCGGCGGCTACACGGAGTGGTTCCGGATCGCCGCGTTGGCGGCCGCGCGCGGGTTGGACGTCTCGGCGCACTGCGCGCCGTACCTCTCCGCCCCGATCGCCGCCGCCACCCCCCGCTTCCGGCACATCGAGTGGTTCCACGACCACGTCCGGATCGCGCGCGAGCTGGTCGACGGCTTCGCCGACCCCGTCGACGGGGCGCTCCTCCCCCTGGACGCGCCCGGGCACGGGCTGGCGCTGCGGCACGCCGAGGCCGAGCGCTACCGGGTGGCCTAGACCCGAGCGAGATCCGCTTCGACGGCGCCGGCCGCCTTGTGCAGCGTGGCCACCAGCGACGTGAGTCGGTCGCGGTCGTAGCGGACGGACGGCATCGATACCGACAGGCCGGCGAGGACGACCCCGTCGGCGTCACGGACCGGGACACCGACCGCGACCACACCGCGTTCGGACCGCCCCTGGTTCAGCGCGAAGCCCTGCTTGCGGATCCGGGCGAGCTCGGCGCGGAGCCGGGCCGGATCGGGCCGCTCCCCGGGGTCCTCGTCATAGGCGTCGACGTACCCCGCGAGCTCCTCCGCGGTGAGCTCGGCGAGCAGGAGCAGCCCGCCCGTGGTCCGGTGGGCGGGAAAGACCATGCCCTCGCGCGAGCCCACCCGCAGCACCTGCCGGGACTCGATCGAGGCGATGAAGCGGGCGTTGGCGCCGGTACGGATGGTCAGGTTGGCCGACTCGTCGACGATCTCGGCGAGCCGCTGGAGATGAGGCAGCGCCACCGTCCGCAGCAGCGAGGTCTGCGACCGCGAGTGCTCGGCCAGCTGCAGCACCGGGCCGGCGTGGTAGGTCCGGCGCTCGTCCTGGACGGCGAAGTCGCGGTAGACCAGCATCTGGAGCAGCCGGTGCGCCGTCGAGCGTGCGACACCGAGCCGCTCCGCGACGTCGGCCACGGTCAGCGAGCCCTCGAGCTGCAGGATCGTCGCGATCCGCAGGGCATGGTCGACGCTCGCGATCGCGTACGACGGCGGCGTCTTCATGCCGGGTAAACCATTCTGCATACCAGAATTCCATGTTCTGTGAGGTGCGTCAGGGGTCACGCTAGCGCACATGAGCGCTACCGACACCCCCGTCCGGCTCCAGGCCGTGGCCGCTCCGGATCAGCCCGAGGTCACGCCTGCTCTCGAAGAGCTCTACCGCGGCTTCGAGCAGGAGCTGCTGGTCCCGCTCTGGACCGAGATCGGCGATCTGATGCCGGCCCACCCGCGTTCCCGGGCGGTCCCGCACCTGTGGAAGTGGGACAAGCTGGTCCGGCTCGCCGACCGCGCCGGTCACCTGGTGCCGGTCGGCCGAGGCGGCGAGCGCCGCGCGATCGCGCTGGCCAACCCGAGCCTGGGTGGGCGGCCGTTCGCCACGCCCACGCTGTGGGCGGCGATCCAGTACCTGATGCCCGGGGAGGATGCGCCCGAGCACCGGCACACCCAGCACGCCTTCCGCTTCGTCGTCGAGGGGTCGGGTGTGTGGACGGTCGTCGGCGGCGACGCCGTGCCGATGAACCGGGGTGACTTCCTGCCGCAGGCCGGCTGGAACTGGCATGCCCACCACAACGCCACCTCACAGCCGATGGCGTGGGTGGACGGGCTGGACATCCCGTTCCAGTACACCAGCGAGGCGCAGTTCTTCGAGTTCGGCCGCGACGAGATCACCGCCGCCGAGCGGATCACTCCGGAGCGGTCCCGCTCCGAGAGGCTGTGGGCCCACCCCGGCCTCCGCCCCGTCGGTGTCGGGCACCGCACGCCGGGATCGCCGCTGCTGGCCTACAAGTGGGAGCACACCGATCGCGCGCTCACCGACCAGCTGGCCCTGGAGAAGGAGGGGTACGCCGGCACCGTCGAGCCCGGTCATGCCGCGGTCCGCTTCGCCAACCCGCACGACGGGTCGGACGTGCTGCCCACCATCCGGGCCGAGTTCCACCGCATCGCCCGCG
>NZ_DASZUF010000041.1:0-1929 GCF_035547795.1 Nocardioides sp. | reverse complement strand
CGTCGACGAGTTCACCGGCCGCATCCTGCACGGCCGCCGCTACAACGAGGGCATGCACCAGGCGATCGAGGCCAAGGAAGGCGTCGAGATCAAGGCCGAGAACCAGACGCTGGCCACGATCACGCTGCAGAACTACTTCCGGCTCTACGGCAAGCTGTCCGGCATGACCGGTACCGCCGAGACCGAGGCGGCGGAGTTCCACCAGACCTACAAGCTGGGTGTGGTGCCGATCCCGACGAACCGGCCGATGATCCGCGACGACCAGACGGACCTGATCTACAAGGGCGAGCCCGCGAAGTTCGAGGCCGTGGCCGACGACATCCAGGAGCGGTACGAGAAGGGCCAGCCGGTGCTGGTCGGCACCACGAGCGTCGAGAAGTCCGAGTACCTGTCGAAGTTGCTGGTCAAACGCGGTGTCGCGCACGAGGTGCTGAACGCGAAGTACCACGACCGGGAGGCGCTGATCGTGGCGCGCGCCGGCCGCAAGGGCGCGGTCACGGTCGCCACCAACATGGCCGGCCGTGGTACCGACATCGTGCTCGGCGGCAACCCGGACATCATCGCCGACGAGCGGTTGCGCGAGCGCGGCCTGGACCCGGTGGAGCACTCGGAGGCGTACGAGACCGCGTGGCCGAAGGTGCTCGAAGAGGTCAAGGCCGAGGTGAAGGCCGAGGCCGAGGAGGTCAAGGAGGCCGGCGGCCTTTACGTGCTGGGCACCGAGCGGCACGAGTCGCGCCGCATCGACAACCAGCTTCGCGGCCGGTCCGGCCGCCAGGGCGACCCGGGCGAGTCGCGGTTCTACCTGTCGCTGGGTGACGAGCTGATGCGGCGGTTCAACGCCGCGATGGTCGAGCGGGTCATGACCACCATGCGGCTGCCGGACGACCAGCCGATCGACCACAAGATGGTGTCGCGCGCGATCAAGAGCGCACAGACGCAGGTCGAGCAGCAGAACATGGAGATCCGCAAGAACGTACTCAAGTACGACGAGGTCATGAACCTGCAGCGGAAGGTGATCTACGCCGAACGTCGCCGCGTGCTCGAAGGCGAGGACCTGTCCGAGCAGATGCGGCACATGCTCGCCGACGTGATCGCGGCGTACGTCGAGGGCGCGACCGCCGAGGGTTACGCGGAGGACTGGGACCACGAGAAGCTGTGGACCGCGTTGAAGCAGCTGTACCCGGTATCGGTGACGTGGGAGGAACTGACCGAGGAGGAGGACGACCTCAGCTCGGACTTCCTGCTCAGCGCGCTGCAGGAGGACGCCCAGCAGGCGTACGCCCGGCGTGAGGCCGAGATCGACGCCAAGGTCGGCGAGGGCGCGATGCGGCAGCTCGAGGGGCAGGTGCTGCTCTCTGTGCTGGACCGCAAGTGGCGGGAGCACCTCTATGAGATGGACTACCTCAAGGAGGGCATCGGCCTGCGGGCGATGGCCCAGCGCGATCCGCTGATCGAGTACCAGCGCGAGGGCTTCGACATGTTCAACGCGATGCTCGACTCGCTGAAGGAGGAGGCGGTCGGCTTCCTGTTCAACCTCCAGGTCGAGCAGGCGGAGCCGCAGCAGCAGGCGGCCGAGCCCGCGGCGGCGCTGCCGACGGCCGGTGCCGCGGCGGTCCAGGCCGCCGGCCGGCACGCGCGGCCGACGCCCGCCCAGCCCGAAGAGCCGCAGCCCGAGCCGGTTCCGGCCGCGCTGCGCGGCAAGGGCCTCGGCGACGGCGGCGGTCAGCAGAGCCTGACCTTCTCCGGTCCGGCCGAACAGGGCGGGGTGCAGTCGCGGGGCGACGGCTCGCCGAGTCCGGCGAAGGCCCGCGCTGCGGGTTCGGCCGGCGGCGGCACGCGTCGTGAGCGGCGCGCGGCGGCTCGTGCGGAGGCGAAGAAGTCCAAGCGCGGGCGGTGAGTTGAGCGGTTTCGGGGGCGCCCGGGCGCACG
>NZ_DASZUF010000040.1:0-18078 GCF_035547795.1 Nocardioides sp. | reverse complement strand
ACCGCGTTCTTCGCCGACGGGTTCGGCTCCTCCTCGATGCGGCTGTCCTACTGCTATCCCACGCCGGAGCGGATCCGCGAGGGCGTACGGCGCCTGGCCGGCGTCGTCGAGGCCGAGATGGACCTGCGCGAGACGTTCGGCGCGACCGGGCCGATCCCGGGGCTGCCGCTCAGCGCCACCGAATACCCCAGCACCGACACGCAGTAGTCGCGGCAGTCACGTCGCGGCGTGCCGGCGCGACGTTCGCGTTGCCCCGCCACGCTCGGGCGAGTCGCTTCCGCCGACGTCCTCGATAGCGGCGTCCGTCTAGATATCTATCGTTTTGTCGACAAAACGATAGATATCTAGATTGGCCTGTCGGTGCGGTTGCGCGGGTCCATGATGTCGATGATGCGCTGTAGGTCGTCGACGGTCGCGAACTCGATGGTGATCTTGCCCTTCGCCTTGCCCATGTCGATCTTCACCCGAGTCTCCAGTCGGTCGGCGAGTCGATCGGCGTACTCGCCGAGCGCGGCCACCGGCGTCTTGAGCCGCGGCGAGCGCCTGGCCGGCTCACCATCCACGTCCCGCAGCGCGACGATCTCCTCCAGGCCGCGCACGCTGATGCCCTCGGCCACCACCCGCTGAGCCAGCCGGTCCTGGACATCAGCATCCTCGACGGCGAGCAGCGAGCGGGCATGGCCCGCCGACAGCACGCCGGACGCGACCCGACGCTGAACAGCCGGCGAGAGCCGCAGCAGCCGGATGGTGTTGCTGATCTGGGGCCGTGAACGGCCGATCCGGGAGGCTAGCTCCTCATGAGTGCAGGAGAAGTCCTCGAGCAACTGCTGGTAGGCGGCCGCCTCCTCCAGCGGGTTGAGCTGGGAGCGGTGCAGGTTCTCCAGCAGCGCGTCCCGGAGCATGTCGGTGTCCTCGGTCTCGCGCACGATCGCCGGGATCGTGGCGAGGCCGGCCTCCTGGGTGGCACGCCAGCGGCGCTCACCCATCACCAGCTCGTACTCGTCGGGGCCGACCTGGCGCACCACGACCGGCTGCAACAACCCGATCTCGCGGATGGAGTGGACCAGCTCGGCCATCGCCTCCTCGTCGAAGACCTGGCGGGGCTGCACGTGGTTGGGCCTGATGCGGTCGACTGGGAGCTCGGCGAAATAGGCGCCGTCGACCGGCGCCAGAGCCGATTCCTCGATCTGAGCGCCTCGCGCCGGGTCGGTGGACCCGGGGCCCGCCGCAGGGCTGGAAGGCGCTCCTGAGGCAAAGTCCGGATGCCGGACGTCGGAGTTGCCGGATTCGGCCGCGGCCGGTACGTCCGGCATGGTCGGGATCAGCGATCCCAGGCCACGACCCAGGCCACGCTTCGGTGCCGGTCGGCTCATGCGCTGATCCCCTTCCGAGCGATCTCCCGGGCCGCCTCCAGGTAGCTCAAGGCGCCCGGCGAGCCTGGATCGTAGGTCATCACCGTCTGCCCGTACGACGGCGCCTCCGAGACGCGCACCGACCGCGGGATATAGGTGCGCAGCACCTGATCGCCGAAGTGGTTGCGGACCTCGTCCGCGACGCCCGCCGCGAGCCTGGTCCGGGCGTCGTACATGGTGACCAGGATGGTCGAGACCGCGAGTTCCGGGTTGAGGTGGGCGCGCACCATGTCGACCGTCTTGAGCAGCTGCCCGAGGCCCTCCAAGGCGTAGTACTCGGCCTGGATCGGGATCAGCATCTCCGCGCCCGCGACGAGCGCGTTGAGCGTGAGCAGCCCCAGGGACGGTGGGCAGTCGATGAGGACGTAGTCCCACCGATCCTCGCCGGCCGACGCATCGCCGACCCGTCCGGACCCGACCAGCGCTTTCTTCAGCCTCCCCTCGCGGGCGACCACGCTGACCAGCTCGATCTCGGCGCCGGCCAGATCGATGGTGGCCGGTACGACGTCGAGCGTGGGCACCTCCGGGCAGGCGACCACGACGTCGCTGAGCGGCGCGCCGTCGACGAGCAGTTCATAGGTGCCGGGGGTTCCCTGGAAGTGTTCGACACCGAGAGCCGTGGAGGCGTTGCCCTGCGGGTCGAGATCGACGACCAGGACGCGTTGGCCGAGCTGGGCCAGTGCCGCGGCGAGGTTCACCGTGGAGGTGGTCTTGCCGACGCCGCCCTTCTGGTTGGCCACCACCATGATGCGGGTGGCCCGCGGCCGGGGCATCGGGGGCCGCGCCTGGGACTGCTGACGAGCCAGCAGGGTGTGCTCCGTCGCGCGGGCCAACGGCGTCTCGTCATCGCTGATCGCCGGCGCATAGTCGGCTAGATCGGCGGCTGTTCGGACCTTGTAGGAGGCCGCATTGGCCGATGTTTCACGTGAAACCTCGCCGGCGCCTTCCTGTGGAGGAACGGCGACGTTCTGTGGATAGCTACGCTCAGCGGCCCACTGCTCGTCGGTGGAAAACGTCACCGACGACCGGCTATCGAGATCGGAGTGGCCGGCGGTGTGCTCTTCGCTCACGACTTCTTCCTCCGCTTCGTCCGCGACGACGAGCGCCGTCCGCGACCCCCAGCCGGGCCGGGGACAGACGGCAAAGATACCGTCGTCGGATCCGCCCAAGCCACCCGCACCGCGACGGTTGTGGAGATCGACGCATCCGCGCCGATGACCGTTACCGTCGGCTCGGCGCAACCCAGCCGCTCGAGCACTTCCGCCGCCTCCGCGATCTCCTCGGTGACGGAGCAGCCCTTCATCGCAACCACGGCTCCACCCGGCGACACCAGCGGCATGGACCACTCCAGGAGCCGTCCCAGCGGTGCGACCGCCCGCGACGTCACCACATCGAAGGAGCGCCGGCCATGCAGCGCGTCCGCCCGGCCGCGCACCACCTCGACGTTCTCCAGCCCCAGCTCATCGGCGACCTCGGCCAGGAAGGTCGTCCGACGCAACAGCGGCTCCACGAGGGTCAGCGACAGGTCGGGCCGCGCCACCGCCAGAACCAGCCCCGGGAGACCGGCGCCGGACCCGATGTCGGCCACCGATGCGCCCTCATCGATCAGCCGGCCGAGCACCGCGCAGTTCAGCAAGTGCCGATCCCACAACCGCGGCGTCTCGCGCGGGCCGATCAGACCGCGCTCGACCCCCGCCGTCGCCAGCAGCTCGGCGTACCGTTCGGCGAGCGGAAGTCGGTCCACACGGAACACCCTCCGCGCCGCATCCGGCACGGAGGGTGTTTCACGTGAAACATCGTTCATCGCTCAGCTAGGCAGCACGACGACGTACCGTCGCGGCTCGGTGCCCTCTGACTCCGAGACCAGCCCGGCCGCCGCCACGGCGTCATGCACGACCTTCCGCTCGAACGGCGACATCGGCTTCAACGACACGGGCGCGCCCGTCTCGCGGACCTTCGCCACCGTCTCCTCGGCCAACGCCACCAGCGTGGCACGCCGGTTCGCCCGGAAGCCGGAGACGTCCAGCATCAGCCGCGACCGCTCACCGGTCTCGCGGTAGACCGCCAGACGAGTCAGTTCCTGAAGCGCATCCAGCACCTCACCGTGCTGACCCACCAGCTGCGCGAGGTCGGCGCCGACGATCGACACCGCAGCGCGGTCGCCCTCGACGTCCATGTCGAGGTCGCCGTCCAGATCGGCGATGTCCAGCAGCTCCTCCAAGTAGTCGGCGGCGATATCGCCCTCCTGCTCGAGCTGCTTCAAACGGTCGCCGCTCACGGCCTCCGCCGCGGTCTCCTCGGTCACTGCATCATCCCTTCGTCGGGGGGTCGGTCAGCGCTTGCCCTTGCGCTGGCTACGGGTCTGCTTCTTCGGCTGCTCTCGCTGAGCGGGCCGCCGGTCGGCCGCGGGGGAGACCTCCGGAGTCTCCTCGGTCACCACCACCGCCTCGCCGTGCCGGCGTGCCTTGCGGGCCGCCTTCTCGCGGTCGCGCTCCTGCTTCGCCTTCTCGGCCGGCGTACCGGGGGCCGGGTTGTTCCGGATGACGTAGAACTGCTGGCACATCGTCCACAGGTTCGAGGTCGTCCAGTACAGCATCGCCGCGATCGGGAAGGCGATGCCCGAGACGGCGAAGACGACCGGAAGCACGTAGAGAAGCATCTTCTGCTGCTGGGCGTACTGCCCGGTCATCGCGTCGGCCGGCATGTTCTTGGCCATCAGTTGGCGCTGCGTGAAGAAGGTGGTGGCGCACATCGCCACCACCAGCACGGCCGCGATGATCTTCACGGTGCTGTCGTGCGAACCGTTGAAGGTGTCCGCCAGCCGCGCGCCGAAGATCTTCGCGTTGCTGATGTGCTGCACGTCGGTCGTGGTCAGGAAGCCCTTGACCTTCGAGTGAGCGGCATCGTTCACGAGCCGGAACAGGCACAGGAAGATCGGCATCTGCAGCAGCAGCGGCAGGCACGAGGCGAACGGGTTCGTCCCGGTCTCCTTGTAGAGCTTCATCGTCTCCTGCGCGAGACGCTCCCGGTCATGGCCGTACTTCTTCTGCAGCTCCTTGACCTTCGGCTGGATGAGCTGCATGTTCCGGCTCGACTTGATCTGCCGCACGAACAGCGGGATCAGCAGCGCCCGGATCGTCACCGTGAGACCAACGATGGCCAGCACCCACGACCAGCCGTTCGACGCCGGGATCACCAGGCTGAACAGCTTGTGCCAGACGAGCAGGACGCCCGAGATGGCGTAATAGAGAGGGGTGGCGATCCAGCCGATCAGCTGGCCGAGTGCTCCCACGGTTCAGACTCCTTGGGTCGGGGATCCCGTGGTGACACGGGGAGAGGACGGGGACGACTGCCGCGCCGGGACGGGATCGTAGCCACCGGCGGCCCAGGGATGGCATCGAGCGAGTCGCCGAATGGCCAGCCAGCTGCCGCGCAGTGCGCCATGCGTCTCCACCGCCTTCAACGCGTACGCCGAGCAGGACGGGTGGTAGCGGCAGACCTGGCCATAGAGCGGACTGATCAGCACGCGATAGCCCCGCAGCAGCCACACCAGAACGAATCTCACGACGACACCCGTTCCAAGCAACGCTCGAGGTCCGCCGCCAGTTCCGCGTAGTTCGCGGTCGCCGCCGCAGGCAGCGCCCGGACCACGAGCACAGCAGAGCCCGGGAGGTCCGTAGCGGACTCCCGGGCCAGATGACGCAGGCGGCGCTTCACGCGGTTGCGGATGACGGCCGGACCCACGGCCTTGCTGACCACGAAACCGACGCGAGCCGGATCCGATCCCGCATCGTCCTCCACCAGCAGGTGGACGACCAGGCGAGTCGATCCGGCTCGGCGTCCCCGGCGTACCGCTGCCCGAAACGAATCCGGATCGGTCAGACGGTGAGCCCGGGGTAGCACAGGGGTCAGCCGAGGCCCGACGGGCCTCAGACAGCCAGGCTCTTGCGGCCCTTGCGACGCCGCGCCGACAGGATGGCGCGGCCGGCGCGGGTGCGCATGCGCAGGCGGAAACCGTGCGTCTTCGCGCGACGACGGTTGTTCGGCTGGTACGTACGCTTGCTCACGAGATCAGTCTCTTTCGGTGGTGGTTCCGCTGGTTCTGGATCGGGCGCTGCGTCGCCCCGGCCAGTCGCCTGGTGCCATGGTGGACTTCGGCCGGCACCGAACATCCGCGCGAGGCGAGGCCCGGCGTGGACATGCGGCACCCCTCGAGAGCCCACGCGGACGCGGCTTCCTGATCGGGTGACCTGCCAACGGTACGCGTTCGCGCGAAGCAGGGTCAAACCCGCGCGAAGCCCGTCACGACACCACCGTCACAGCCTGTGGATGACGGGTTGCCCCGGGCCTGATGGCGGGGTTAGGTTCGGCCCCTACCGAGGTTCCCTGCCATCGCAATCAGATCCTCGGCCGGTTCCGGGGATTCCGGCACAGATTTCGTTGAAAACGGTGCTGACCTGCCGAAACAGGCCGTAGAGCGACCCACGCGATGTGTCTCGGCGGGCACTGTCCACAAGGCCGGCGCCCGGTTCACAGCTTGTGGATAGAGCTGTGGAAGGATTCCGAACGGACGAGAAGCGACAGCGCAATAGGGAAGGCAGGAACGATGACGTCCGACGCCGGAGCGCCCGACAAGCTCAGCCAGGCGTGGAACACCGTCGTCGCCGATCTCCAGCCCCACCAGCGGGCCTGGCTCACGGCATGTCAGCCCGAGGCCCTGCACGGCGCCACGGTGCTCGTCGGGGTACCCAACGACTTCACCCGCAACCAGCTCGAGGGTCGGTTGCGTGCCGAGCTCGAGGACGCGCTGAGTGCGCGATTCGGCCAGGAGATGCGGATCGCGGCGATCGTGAAGCCCGAGCTCGCCAACGAGGCGGCACCCGACCCCAAGCCGGCGCCGGTCCAACCCGATGAGCGACCTACCGATATGTCGACAAAGCGCCATATCGGCGATCTGCCCGAGTCCTACCCGCCGCCCCGCGCCGACGGCCGCGAGCCCGAGCGAGCCGGCTCGGAGAGCCGGCTCAACCCGAAGTACACCTTCGAGACCTTCGTCATCGGCTCCTCCAATCGCTTCCCGCACGCGGCCGCGGTCGCGGTCGCCGAGGCGCCGGGCCGCGCCTACAACCCGTTGCTGGTGTACGGCGAGTCCGGACTGGGGAAGACCCATCTCCTGCACGCGATCGGCCACTACGTCCGCAGCCTCTACGACGGGGCGAAGGTGCGCTACGTGAGCTCGGAGGAGTTCACCAACGAGTTCATCAACGCGATCCGCGACGACCGCCAGGACCGGTTCAAGCGCAAGTACCGCGACATCGACGTCCTGCTCATCGACGACATCCAGTTCCTGGAGGGGAAGACCCAGACCCAGGAGGAGTTCTTCCACACGTTCAACACGCTGCACAACGCGAACAAGCAGATCGTGCTGACGTCCGACCGGGCCCCGAAGCGGCTGGAGGCGCTGGAGGACCGGCTGCGCAACAGGTTCGAGTGGGGGCTGATTACCGACGTCCAGCCGCCGGACGTCGAGACCCGGATCGCGATCCTGCGCAAGAAGGCCGCGATGGAGCGGCTCAAGGCGCCGGCCGACGTGCTGGAGTTCATCGCCACCAAGATCCAGACCAACATCCGCGAGCTCGAGGGCGCCCTGATCCGAGTCACCGCCTTCGCCAACCTCAACCGCCAGGAGGTCGACATGACCCTGGCGGAGATCGTGCTCAAGGACCTCATCCCGGAGGGTGGCGAGCCGGAGATCACCGCCGGGCTGATCATCGCGCAGACCGCGGCGTACTTCGGGCTCAGCATCGATGAGCTCACCGGGCCCAGCCGCGGGCGCCACCTGGTGATGGCGCGTCAGATCGCGATGTACCTGTGCCGCGAGCTCACCGAACTCTCCCTGCCCAAGATCGGCGCCCAGTTCGGCAACCGCGACCACACCACCGTGATGTACGCCGAGCGCAAGATCAACCAGCTGCTCGCCGAGCGCCGATCGGTCTTCAACCAGGTCTCCGAGCTGACCAACCGGGTCAAGATGCAGGCCCGCCAGGCTTGATACGGCGCTGTCGGCTCCACCAGCCCGAGCGCCCCCAGGGCTGTGGACAACCACGCCCCGCACCCATGAATTACACAGTGGTGAGATGCGGGCCGGCCGCGCCGCACCCCCCGACGGCTTGTCGACACCCACAGACGCGGCGGCGCGTCCCCAGTTCCCTCCACACCGGCTGTGCAACCCGATCGCTCCGTGCGACCTGCGCAAACGCCGTTCCTCCACAGTTTCCACCGACGCTATTGCTCACTCGGAACTACAAGCGACCGGACATGACGCCGAACCTCACCCGGACCCCATCCTGTGGATCACGCCCCTCCGCCTCGACCCCCGCCGGCGAGCCGGTACGGCGTACCTCTCCCCGCCCCTGCCCTCCCCGCTCGCGACGTGGCAGGATGCAGGTCCCAAGCCAACGTCACACCACGAGGACAGGTCAGCAGTGAAATTCCGCGTCGACCGCGACGTGTTCGCGGATGCCGTCGCCTGGGCTGCGCGCAGCCTCCCGGTCCGGCCCAGCACGCCGGTGCTCTCCGGTCTCCTCATCGAGGCCAGCGACGAGGGCCTGGTGCTGTCCACCTTCGACTACGAGACCTCGGCCCGCGCCACGCTGAGCGCCGAGGTCGCCGACGAGGGCAAGGCCCTGGTCAGCGGGCGCCTGCTTGCCGACATCTGCCGCAGCCTGCCGGCCAAGCCGGTCGACATGGTGATCGACGGTGCCCGCGTGTCGCTGACCTGCGGCTCGGCGCGCTTCAGCCTGCAAACCATGCCGGTCGAGGACTACCCGACCCTGCCCGACATGCCGGCCGCCTCCGGCACCGTGAACAGCGCCGACTTCGCGCACGCGGTCGCCCAGGCCGTCACCGCGGCCGGCAAGGACGACATGCTGCCGGTGCTCACCGGGGTGCGCATCGAGATCGACGGCAGCACCATCTCGCTGCTGGCCACCGATCGCTTCCGGCTCTCTCACCGCGAGCTCGGCTGGGAGCCACGTACGCCGGACGCCAGCCTGGCCGCCCTCGTCCCGGCCCGCGTGCTCGCCGACACCGCCAAGTCGCTGACCAGCGGGACCGACATCACCATCGCCCTGGCCACCAGCGGCGCCGGCGAGGGCATCATCGGCTTCGAGGGCGCGGCCGCCGGCGGAATGCGGCGGACGACGACCCGGCTGCTCGACGGCGAGTTCCCGAAGGTGCGCAGCCTGTTCCCCAACGAGCACCTGACCACCGCGATCGTGGATCGCAAGGAGCTGATCGACTCGGTCAAGCGGGTGTCGCTCGTCGCCGAGCGCAACACCGCTGTGCAGATGGCCTTCGCGGACAACGTGCTCACCCTCGACGCCGGTTCCGGCGACGAGGCGCAGGCCTCGGAGCGGCTCGAGGCGGAGGTGACAGGCGACGACCTGACCACCGGCTTCAACCCGCAGTTCCTCCTCGACGGCCTCAGCGCCATCGAGCAGGACACCGTCGAGCTCGCGTTCACCCAGCCCTCCAAGCCGGTGGTGATCAGCGGCCGCTCCGGCGAGGACGGCACCGACCCCGGGTTCCGCTACCTGCTCATGCCCAGGCGTCTGCTTTCCTGATCAGTGCAGGCGCCATCAGGTGACTGACCAAGACACCTTCGGAGAGGATCTGATCCATGGACATCGGACTCGTCGGCCTGGGCAAGATGGGCGGCAACATGCGGCAGCGGCTGCGCGACGCCGGCCACACCGTCGTCGGCTACGACCGCAACCAGGAGATCTCCGACGCCACGTCGCTGGCGGACATGGTGGCCAAGCTGCCCAGCCCCAAGGTGGTCTGGGTGATGGTTCCCGCCGGGGAGCCGACCCGCTCGACGATCGCCGAGCTCAAGGAGCTGCTGGGCGAGGGTGACCTGGTCGTCGACGGCGGCAACTCGAAGTACACCGACGACGCGGTCAACGCCGCCAGCCTCGCGGAGAAGGGCATCGGCTTCGTCGACTGTGGCGTCTCCGGCGGGGTGTGGGGCCTGAAGAACGGCTACGCCCTGATGTACGGCGGCTCCGACGCCGACGCCGCGAAGGTGATGCCGGCGTTCGAGGCGCTCAAGCCGGCCGGCACCGAGGACGGCCTGGTCCACTGCGGCCAGAAGCCCGGCGCCGGGCACTTCGCCAAGATGGTCCACAACGGCATCGAGTACGCCATGATGCAGGCCTATGCCGAGGGCTGGGAGCTGCTCGACAAGGTCGACCTGGTCGACAACGTGCCCGAGATCTTCGCCTCCTGGCGCACCGGCACGGTGGTGCGCTCCTGGCTGCTCGACCTGCTGGTCGAACAGCTGCGCGCCGACGAGCACCTGGCCAAGATCGCCGGGTACGCCGAGGACTCCGGCGAGGGCCGCTGGACCGTCGAGGCGGCGATCGACAACGCCGTCCCGATGCCCGCGATCTCGGCCAGTCTGTTCGCCCGCTTCGTCTCGCGGCAGGACGACAGCCCGGCCATGAAGGCGATCGCGGCGATGCGCAACGGCTTCGGCGGTCACGCGGTCAAGGCCGAGTGATCTCGACGCGCCTGGGCTAGCGGCTCGGCGGCTCGATCTGCGATGTACGTCTCCCACCTCTCCCTGCACGACTTCCGCTCCTATGCCACCGCGGAGGTACCGCTCGAGGCGGGGGTGACCGCCTTCGTCGGCCGCAACGGCCAGGGCAAGACCAACCTCGTCGAGGCGATCGACTACCTCTCCCGGCTGCAGTCGCACCGGGTCGCCTCCGACGCTCCGCTGGTGCGAGCCGGGGCCGAGCACGCGGTGGTGCGAGCCTCCGTCGTACGCGACGGCCGCACCGCGGTGCTCGAGATCGAGCTCAACCCCGGCCGGGCCAATCGGGCCCGGATCAACCGGGCCGCCCTGCCGCGCACCCGCGAGCTGATCGGCCTGGTCCGGACCGTGGTCTTCTCGCCCGAGGACCTGGCGCTGGTCAAGGGCGACCCGTCCGAGCGCAGGCGCTTCCTGGACGACCTCCTCGTCCTGCGTACGCCGCGGCTTGCCGGCGTCCGTGCCGACTACGACCGCGTCCTGCGCCAGCGCAACTCGCTGCTCAAGACCGCCGGCCTGGCCCGCGGGTCTTCGCGTGAGGCCGCGCTGGCGACGCTGAGCGTCTGGGACGACCACCTGGCCCGCACCGGCGCGGAGATCCTGGCGGAGCGACTCGCCCTGGTCGACGCGCTGCGGCCCTATGTCGGCGCCGCCTACGAGACGGTCGCGCGCGGGGCCACGCGCGAGGACGCCCGGATTGCCTACCGGCCCAGCTTCGAGCTGCTCGACGAGACCGGCCTGCGCCCCTCCTCCCGGGAGGGCCTGGAGAAGGCCATCCTGGGCGAGGTCGCCCGACGACAGAAGGACGAGCTGGACCGCGGCGTGACGCTGGTCGGGCCTCACCGCGACGACCTGCTGCTCACCCTCGGTCATTCCGGCGCCGAGCCGTTGCCGGTCAAGGGCTACGCCAGCCACGGCGAATCGTGGTCGTTCGCGCTGGCGCTCCGACTGGCGTCGTACGACCTGCTCCGGGCCGACGGCGACGACCCGATCCTGATCCTCGACGACGTCTTCGCCGAGCTCGACGCCGAGCGACGTGAGCAGCTGGCCGAGCTGGTGTCGGGTGCCGAGCAGGTCCTGGTCACCGCGGCGGTGGCCGGCGACGTGCCGGCGGCGTTGCAGGGCACGCGCTATCAGGTGGCCGGGGGGGAGGTCACCCGTGAGCGGTGACGAGCACGACCCGGACGGCCTGGAGCTGGCCCGCGCGCTGACCCGGGCCACCGCCAAGCAGGGCGGCACGCCGGCACGCCGGCGCAAGGGGAAGCGACCGCGCGCCGAGCAGGGTCGGGTCTCCGGCGCCCACCCCGACGACCGGGACCCACAGCTGCTCGACGCCACCGTGGAGCGGCTCGTCGCCGACCACGGCTGGGACCTGTCCCTGCGGGTGCACGGCGTCTTCGGCCGCTGGCCGCAGATCGTCGGCGACGAGGTGGCCCAGCACTGCGACCCGGAGTCGTTCGCCGATGGCCGGCTGGTGGTCCGGACCGACTCCACCGCCTGGGCGACCCAGTTGCGGCTGCTCACCCCGACGATCCTGCGCCGACTCAACGAGGAGCTGGGCGAGGGCACTGTCACCCTGATCGAGGTGCTCGGCCCCCAGGGCCCGAGCTGGACCAAGGGCAGGCGCTCGGTGCGGGGCGGTCGCGGGCCGCGCGACACCTACGGATGACCGGCAACCAGGGTCTCTGAGGGCCCCACCGACGTACTGGACCCTAGGCGCCGCCCTATTCGTGGCCAGAACCGGCCCGCAAATCGCTCACAGGGCGCTTTTCGGCGCGCGCTCGGCGGTTCCGGGAAGGCGATCCGTGTCCAGAGGGCATCTGCCGGGTAGAATGAGCGCAGGGTCGACCTTCGGTCGGCCCGTCGTGTGACCTGCCGCGTGAGCAGTCCCGTAGAAGAGGTGACCGTGTCCGACGAGAAGCCCACTCCCACACCCCCCAATGGGATGGAGTATGACGCTTCCGCGATCCAGGTGCTCGAAGGCCTGGAGGCGGTGCGCAAGCGCCCTGGTATGTACATCGGGTCCACCGGTGTCAGGGGCCTGCACCACCTGATCTGGGAGATCGTCGACAACGCGGTCGACGAGGCCCTGGCCGGCTACTGCGACACCATCAACGTCATCCTCAACGCCGACGGCAGTGTCACCGTGGAGGACAACGGTCGTGGTATCCCCACCGGGACGGCGCCGGGCCAGGAGCTGCCGGCCGCGACCCTGGCACTGACGGTGCTGCACGCCGGCGGCAAGTTCGGTGGCGGCGGCTACAAGGTCTCCGGCGGCCTGCACGGCGTCGGCTCCTCGGTGGTCAACGCGCTCTCGACCAAGCTCCGCCTGGAGATCAAGAACCGCGGCTACCTGTGGGAGCAGGACTTCTCGCTCGGCATCCCGGACTACCCGCTGCGGCAGGTCCGGCCACTGGAGGAGGGTGAGCGCACGGGCACCACGGTGACCTGGTGGGCCAGCCCCGACATCTTCGAGACGGTCGAGTACAGCCTCGAGACGATCTCGACCCGCTTCCGTGAGATGGCCTTCCTCAACAAGGGGCTCAAGATCGTGCTGCGCGACGAGCGCCCGGTCACCGAGGAGATCGCCGCGGCCGTCGAGGCTGAGTACGACGCCGACACCGCCGTCGACGCGGACGCCCCCCGCGCCGACAGCGAGGGCGGCCTGGAGCAGGTGTTCTGCTACGAGCGTGGGCTGGCCGACTACGTCGACCACCTCAACCGGCGCAAGGCGACCGTCAGCCCGGTCATCGCCTTCGAGGCCGAGACCCCGGCCGACGCCGCCAACCCGATGAGCCTCGAGATCGCGATGCAGTGGCAGGCCTCGTCGTACAACGAGTCGGTCCACACCTTCGCGAACACCATCAACACGCCCGAGGGCGGCACCCACGAGGAGGGCTTCCGGGCCGCCCTCACCAGCCTGGTCAACCGCTGGGGCGAGACCTGGGGCCTGATCAAGAAGAAGGAAGACAGGCTCACCGGCGACGACATCCGCGAGGGCCTGACCGCCATCATCAGCCTCAAGATCGGCGAGCCGCAGTTCGAGGGCCAGACCAAGGCCAAGCTCGGCAACACCGAGGCCAAGGGCTTCACCCAGTCGGTGGTCAACGACGAGCTCGGCGCGTGGCTGGAGCAGAACCCCAACGAGGGCAAGGAGATCATCCGCAAGGCGATGGCGGCCGCCACCGCCCGGATCGCCGCCCGCAAGGCCCGCGACCTCGCCCGCAACCGCAAGGGCCTGCTCGGCAACGGCGCCCTCCCGGGCAAGCTGGCCGACTGCCAGTCGACCAACCCGGAGGAGTGCGAGATCTTCATCGTCGAGGGTGACTCGGCGGGCGGCTCCGCCAAGTCGGGCCGCGACCCGCGCATCCAGGCGATCCTCCCGATCCGCGGCAAGATCCTCAACGTCGAGAAGGCGCGCCTCGACAAGGTCCTGGCCAACCAGGAGGTGCAGGCGATCATCTCCGCGCTGGGCACCGGCGTGCACGACGAGTTCGACCTGGACAAGCTGCGCTACCACAAGATCGTGCTGATGGCCGACGCCGACGTCGACGGCCACCACATCAACACCCTGCTGCTCACGCTGCTGTTCCGGTTCATGCCGCAGCTGATCAAGGAGGGCTATGTCTACATGGCCCAGCCGCCGCTGTACCGGCTGCGCTGGAACAAGCCGCACGAGCACGAGTTCGTCTACTCCGACGCCGAGCGCGACGCGCTCATGCGCGACGGGCTCGAGCAGGGCAAGAAGCTGCCCAAGGAGAACCCGGTTCAGCGCTACAAGGGGCTGGGCGAGATGAACGCCGACGAGCTGTGGGAGACCACCATGGACCCCAGCCAGCGCCTCATGCTCCAGGTCACCCTGGAGGACGCCGCCCAGGCGGACGAGATCTTCTCGATCCTGATGGGCGAGGACGTCGACCAGCGCCGCTCCTTCATCCAGCGCAACGCCAAAGACGTCCGCTTTCTCGACATCTGATCTGAGAGCTGAACTGTGACTGAGACTCCCACCGACGGACAGGGCCCCGGCGGCCGGATCGAGCCGATCGAGCTGCAGACGTCGATGCAGCGCAGCTACATCGACTACGCGATGGCGGTCATCGTCGGCCGCGCGCTTCCCGACGTACGCGACGGGTTGAAGCCCGTCCACCGTCGCGTGCTCTACGCGATGTACGACGGCGGCTACCGGCCCGACCGTGGCTTCTCCAAGTGCTCGCGCGTGGTCGGCGACGTGATGGGCCAGTACCACCCGCACGGCGACTCGGCGATCTACGACACCCTGGTGCGGCTCGCCCAGCCCTGGGTGATGCGCGCGCCGCTGATCAACGGCCAGGGCAACTTCGGCTCGCCGGGCAACGACCCGGCCGCGGCGATGCGGTACACCGAGTGCCGGATGGCGCCGCTGGCCATGGAGATGGTGCGGGACATCGACGAGGACACCGTCGACTTCCAGCCCAACTACGACGGCCGCTCCCAGGAGCCGGTCATCCTGCCCTCGCGGTTCCCGAACCTGCTGGTCAACGGCTCGGCGGGGATCGCGGTCGGCATGGCCACCAACATCCCGCCGCACAACCTGCGCGAGGTCGCCGAGGGCGCGCGGTGGGCGCTGCAGAACCCCGAGGCCACCCGCGAGGAGCTGCAGGACGCGCTGATCGAGCGGATCAAGGGCCCCGACTTCCCCAACGGCGCCCTCATCGTCGGCCGCAGCGGGATCGAGCAGGCCTACCGGACCGGCCGCGGCTCGGTCACCCAGCGCGCGGTGATCGAGGTCGACGAGGACAACCGCGGCCGGACCTGCCTGGTCGTCACCGAACTGCCCTACATGGTCAACCCGGACAATCTGGCGCTGAAGATCGCCGAGCTGGCCGACTCCGGCCGGGTGCAGGGCATCGCCGACGTCCGCGACGACACCTCCTCGCGCACCGGCCAGCGGCTGGTCGTCGTACTCAAGCGGGATGCGGTCGCCCGGGTGGTGCTCAACAACCTGCTCAAGCACACCGAGCTGCAGACCAACTTCAGCGCCAACATGCTAGCCCTGGTCGACGGCGTTCCGCGGACCCTGACCATCGACCAGTTCATCAGCAACTGGGTCGCGCACCAGATCGACGTGATCCAGCGGCGTACGGCGTACCGGCTGCGCAAGCGCGAGGAAGAGGCGCACATCTTCCGCGGCCTGGTCAAGGCGCTGGACATGCTCGACGAGGTCATCGCCCTCATCCGCAACTCGCCCGAGGTGGAGCAGGCCCGGCAGGGCCTGATCCAGTTGCTCGACATCGACGAGCTGCAGGCCAACGCGATCCTCGACATGCAGCTGCGCCGGCTCGCGGCCCTGGAGCGGCAGAAGATCATCGACCGGTTGGCCGAGCTCGAGGAGATCATCGCCGACCTGAAGGACATCCTGGCCAAGCCGGAGCGGCAGCGGCAGATCGTGATCGACGAGCTCGACGGGATCGTGGAGCGGTTCGGCGACGAGCGGCGCACCCAGATCATCGCGGCCGAGGGCGACCTCTCCATGGAGGACCTCATCCCCGACGAGGAGCTGGTCGTCTCGATCACCCGCGGCGGCTACGCCAAGCGGACGCGCGCGGACCAGTACCGCACCCAGAAGCGGGGCGGCAAGGGTGTGCGCGGCGCCTCGCTGCGCGGTGACGACGTGGTGGAGCACTTCATCTCCACCACCAACCACCACTGGCTGCTGTTCTTCACCACCGCCGGTCGGGTCTACCGCACCAAGGCCTACAACCTGCCCGAGGCAGCACGGGACGCCAAGGGCGGCCACGTCGCCGGCCTGCTGAGCTTCCAGCCGGACGAGCAGATCGCCCAGGTGCTCGCCATCCGCGACTACGACCAAGCGCCGTACCTCGTGCTGGCGACGAAGTCCGGCCTGGTCAAGAAGACCCGGCTCGCCGACTACAACAGCCCGCGCCAGGCCGGCGTCATCGCGATCAACTTCCGCGAAGAGGACGACGAGCTGATCGGCGCCGAGCTGGTCGGGCCCGACGACCACATCCTGCTGGTGTCGCGCCGCGGCTCGGCGATCCGGTTCAAGGCCGACGACGCCACGGTCCGGCCGATGGGTCGCGCGACCGGCGGCGTCACCGGCATGAAGTTCCGCGGGGACGACACGCTGCTGTCGATGTCGGTGATCCGTGCCGCGGACGCCGCCCACGAGGAGTCCGACGACGACATCCAGTACGTGTTCACCATCACCGACGGCGGCTACGCCAAGCGCACCCGCATCAGCGAGTACCGCATCACCGGCCGTGGCGGCCTCGGCGTCACCGGGATGAAGCTGAGCAACGAGGACCGCGGGGGCCTGGTCGGCGCGTTCATCGTCAAGGACGGTGACGAGGTGCTGTCGATCACCACCGGTGGCCAGGTCGTCCGCAGCCCCATCAACGCGGACTTCCGGCCGACCGGCCGTGCCACCCAGGGCGTGAAGTTCGTGACGCCGAAGAAGGGCGACGCGGTCGCCGTCGTGGCCCGCTCGGTCGAGGCCCGCGAGGACGAGGAAGAGGCCGAGGTTGTGGAGGGTGCAACAATCGAGGCCAGTGAATCGCCGACCGAGTCGCCTACCGAGGGAGCTGACGGCTGATGACGGAACGCCCCGCCGAGCGGACCACCGGGGGTCCGATGGCCGACCGGGGTCGTGAGGACACCGCCGTACGCCCGCTGACGCAACGGGTGCAGCAGAAGCTCTCCGACGCTGCCCAGGAGGTACGGCGCAACGCCACGGCGCCCACCGCGCGCCAGCCCGGGCGGGGCCCCCGCCGGGCCCGGTTGCGGCTGACCCGGATCGACCCGTGGTCGGTGATGAAGACCGCCTTCCTGCTCTCGGTGGCGCTCGGCATCGTGATGATCGTCGCGGTAGCGATCGTGTGGTCGGTGCTCGACGCCGCCGGCGTGTGGGACTCGGTGAACCGGACCGTGCAGGACATCGTCGGCAACGACTCGTCCTCCAGCTTCAACGTCAAGAACTACGTCGGTACGTCGCGAGTCCTCGGCTTCACCATGGTGGTCGCGGTCGTCGACGTCGTACTGATCACGGCGGTGGCGACGCTGGGAGCCTTCCTCTACAACATGGCGGCCGCGCTGATCGGCGGCGTCGAGGTGACACTCGCCGAGGACAACTGAGGGCGCCGTTTTTGTGGCGGGTCGGGGCCTCGGGTAGTGTCCAGCCTCGGCTCGTCGCAACGAGGCTTCCACTCCGCGCGACAGCCACCCGGGCCTATAGCTCAGACGGTTAGAGCACCACACTGATAATGTGGGGGTCGGAGGTTCAAGTCCTCCTAGGCCCACGGACAAGCCCCGGTCGCACCAGCGAGCCGGGGCTTTTCGCAAGGAGAAGACGATGAAGAAGCTCATCCTGGTGGCGCTGGCCGCGGCCGGCGCCGTCCTCGCCAAGAAGCAGCTCGACCGCAGCAACGCCGAGCGCGCCGCCTGGGCGAGTCTGACCGACAAGGTCTCCTGAGTCCCCCGGGGGCGTTGGCGCAATTGGTAGCGCACCTGCTTTGCAAGCAGGGGGTTAGGGGTTCGAGTCCCCTACGCTCCACCACCTGAAGCACCGGAAGCCGCAGGTTGGCCCGCGGTTTCCTCGCCGAGGTCGAGCGGAACGATCACCACCAACCAGGACCTCGAGGATCTCTGGAAGGCCCACGTCGGCCCGACGCTCACCGCCTGCGTCCTGATCGTGCCGCGGACCAACTCTCGGGACGGGCCATCCGGGCGCGTCCCTTCCAGACGGTGTCCCGCGGGTTCGCCAGTTACGGTTCGTACCTCAGAGGACTCACAAGGTGAACCGCAGCCGCGGCAGGGTGCGGCCGGGGATGGAGCCGCTGGGTACGTCGCCGAGACGCCGGGCGCCGTACCGCAGATAGAACGGCGCCGCGTCGGGGTCGGCGTCGAGGTCGACGTGGCGATAGCCGCGCAGGTGGGCCGACTCCAGCGCGGCGGCGAGCAGCCGACCGCCGATGCCGTGGCCGATCCAGGGCGGGTCGACGAAGAGCATGGACAGTTCGCCGCCGGCGTCGTGGCCCTCGAGGAGCGAGAATCCGGCGATCGTGCCGCCGGCGA
>NZ_DASZUF010000039.1:0-7313 GCF_035547795.1 Nocardioides sp. | reverse complement strand
CGCGGCCGCGACCCGGGTCCCGCTGGTGACGATCGGACTGCTGCAGTACCTGGCGCCGATCCTGCAGTTCGGCCTGGGCGTGCTGCACTTCCACGAGCAGATGTCGACCGGCCGCTGGCTCGGCTTCGCGATCGTGTGGGTGGCGCTCGCGGTCTTCACCTGGGACGCGCTGCGCGGGCGTCGCCGGTCACCCGTCGCGGCGCCGGCCGCGGACTGACCGGTCCGGGCGGCCGGGCGGCCGGCGGGTGTCTCAGACGACCGTCCAGGTGTCGCCGGCGTTGAGCAGCGCCGCGAGGCGCTCCTCGGGGCCGGCGGGGGTGGTGGCCTGGGCGGTGGCGATCTGCTCGCGGGCCTGGTCGTCGTACGTCGGGCGCTGGACCTGGCGGAAGATCCCGATCGGCGACTGGTGCAGCACGCCCGCGTCGGTCAGCCGCGAGATCGCGAACGCCGTGGTCGGGTCCGGGTTGTGTGCGTCGTGGACCAGGATGTTCTCCAGCCCGACCTCGGCCACCCGGGCGACCTTGACGCCACCGGTCACGGAGTCGCGGATCAGGCCCTTCTCCTGCTCCGCGCCGAAGAGGATCGGCTCGCCGTGCACCAGCGGGATGATCGCGTCGGCCTTGGTGTCGGGGCCCTTGAGGTCGTCGAACGCGCCGTCGTTGAAGATCGGGCAGTTCTGGTAGATCTCGACCAGCGCGGTGCCGCGGTGGGCGGCCGCGGCGGCGAGGACCGCGGAGAGGTGCTTGCGGTCGGAGTCGACCGTTCGGGCCACGAACGACGCCTCGGCGCCCAGCGCCAGCGAGACCGGGTTGAACGGGGTGTCGATGGAGCCGACCGGGGTCGACTTGGTGACCTTGCCGGCCTCGGAGGTGGGGGAGTACTGGCCCTTGGTCAGCCCGTAGATCCGGTTGTTGAACAGCAGGATCGTCATGTTCACGTTGCGGCGCAGCGCGTGGATCAGGTGGTTGCCGCCGATCGAGAGCGAGTCGCCGTCACCGGTGACCACCCACACCGACAGGTCGGGGCGGGCGGTGGCGATGCCGGTCGCGATCGACGGCGCCCGCCCGTGGATCGAGTGCATGCCGTAGGTGTCGAGGTAGTACGGGAACCGCGAGGAGCAGCCGATGCCGGAGACGAACACGATGTTCTCGCGCTTGAGGCCCAGCTCGGGCAGGAAGCCCTGCACCGCCTTGAGTACGGCGTAGTCGCCGCAGCCGGGGCACCAGCGGACCTCCTGGTCCGAGGTGTACTCCTTGGCCGACTGGGCGGCGTCCGTGGTCGGGACGAGCTCGACGCCGGAGCGGAAGGTGGGGATGCCCAGCTCGGTGGTCGACTCGGTCATCAGTGCGTCTCCTCGGTTCGGTCGGCCATGAGAGCGGTGATCGCGTCGGCGAGCTCGGCGGCCTTGATGGGCAGGCCGCGGACGACGTTGAAGCCGATCGCGTCGACCAGGTACTTCGACCGCAGCAGCATCGAGAGCTGGCCCATGTTCATCTCGGGCACGAGCACCTTGTCGTAGGACTTGAGGATGTCCCCGAGGTCCTTCGGGAACGGATTGAGGTGGCGCAGGTGGACCTGCGCGACGTCGAAGCCGGCCTGGCGGACCTGGCGGATCGCGGCGCCGATCGGGCCGTAGGTCGAGCCCCAGCCGATGACCAGCACCTTCGCGGCGCCTGCTCCCGGGGGGCCGGACGGGTCGTCGACGACCAGCGGCGGCAGCGACTCGGCGATGCGCTCGATCTTGGCGGCGCGGGTGCGGACCATCAGGTCGTGGTTGGCCGGGTCGTAGGAGATGTTGCCGTGCCCGTCGGCCTTCTCCAGGCCGCCGATCCGGTGCTCGAGGCCCGGGGTGCCGGGGACGGCCCACGGCCGGGCCAGGGTGGCGTCGTCGCGCTGGTAGGGCCAGAACTTGCCGTCGTGGTTGACCTCGGTGGCGAAGTTCGGCTCGATGACGGGCAACTCGTCGACGGCCGGGATCGCCCACGGCTCGGAGCCGTTGGCGAGGTAGCCGTCGGAGAGCAGCATCACCGGGGTGCGGTAGGTGACGGCGATCCGGGCCGCCTCCAAGGCGGCGTCGAAGCAGTCGCCCGGCGAGGCCGGCGCGATGATCGGCAGCGGCGCCTCGCCGTTGCGGCCGTACCTCGCCTGCAGGAGGTCGGCCTGCTCGGTCTTGGTCGGCAGGCCCGTCGACGGGCCGCCGCGTTGGACGTCGACGACCACCAGCGGCAGCTCGGTCATCACCGCGAGCCCGATCGCCTCGGACTTCAGCGCGATGCCCGGGCCCGAGGTGGTGGTCACGCCGAGGGCGCCGGCGAAGGAGGCGCCGATCGCCGACCCGACGCCGGCGATCTCGTCCTCGGCCTGGAACGTCGTGACGCCGAAGGCCTTGTGCTTGCTCAGCTCGTGCAGGATGTCGGAGGCCGGCGTGATCGGGTAGGACCCCAGGAACACCGGCAGGCCGCTGCGGACGCCGGCGGCGACCAGGCCGTAGGCCAGCGCCAGGTTGCCGGTGATGTTGCGGTAGGTGCCCGGCGTCATCGGGGCCGGCTTGACCTCGTAGGAGACGGCGAACGCCTCGGTGGTCTCGCCGAAGTTCCAGCCCGCCTTGAACGCCGCGATGTTCGCGTCCCGGATCGCCGGCACCTTGGCGAACCGCTTCTCCAGGAAGGAGACGGTCGGCTCGGTCGGACGGCCGTACATCCACGAGAGCAGGCCGAGGGCGAACATGTTCTTCGCCCGGGCCGCGTCCTTGCGGGAGAGCCCGTACTCCTTGACCGCCTCGACGGTCATCCCGGTCAGGTCGACCGGGTGCACCTGGTACTCGCCCAGCGGGCCCGCCTGATCGGATCCGGCGGCGTCGCCAAGCGCCTCGAGCGGGTTGGCGTCGTACCCGGCCTTCTGCAGGTTGCGCGCGGTGAAGTCGTGCGTGTCGACGATGATCGCCGCGCCCTTGGGCAGGTCGCCCAGGTTCGCCTTGAGGGCGGCCGGGTTCATCGCGACGAGTACGTCGGGCGCATCCCCCGGCGTCAGGATCGTGTGGTCGGCGATGTGCACCTGGAACGACGACACGCCCGGCAGCGTCCCCTGAGGAGCGCGGATCTCGGCGGGGAAGTTCGGCAGCGTGACCAGGTCGTTGCCGAAGACCGCCGACTCCTGGGTGAACCGGTCACCCGTCAACTGCATCCCGTCGCCGGAGTCACCCGCGAACCGGATGACGACGCGATCCAGTTCCTTGACCTGCTTGCCCACGGTTGTGCTTCCCCTTCGATTGAGCTGGGCCTCTGCTCGCGACCGCGATCCACACCGGATCTCGGCGCGAGGCCCACGCGACTTACCAGAGTAATGCGCCGCGCGCGACCTACCGCATCCTGTCCATCCCTGACAAGGCGTGGTCCATCTCACGCTCGCACGGCCGAAGGAATCGCACAATCGGAGTTAAGTCGCGTAGGATGCGCGACATTGCAAAGAAACGCTAGTTAATCGACTGGCGTCGGACAGCGAGAGAAGAGGACCCCAATGAAGTCGATCAAGGTCACGGCCGCCCTCGTCGCGGCCGGGGTGCTGGCCTTGACCGGATGCGGCAGCAACTCCGGTTCCAGCAGCTCGGGAACGCTCAATATCGTCGGCTTCTCCGTGATGGAGCAGGCCAACCAGAAGGTGTTCGCGGCGTTCGAGAAGACTGCCGCCGGCAAGGGCTGGCAGCTCCAGGGCTCCTATGGCGCGTCCGGGACCGAGCGGGACGCGGTGCTGGGCGGCCAGGCGGCCGACGAGGTCCACCTCTCCCTGCAGCCCGACGTCGCCAAGCTGGCCAGTGCGGGCAAGGTCGCCTCCAACTGGGCCGACAACGCCACGCACGGCATCTGCACCGACTCGGTGGTCGTCTTCGGCGTCCAGTCGGGCAACCCCAAGAACATCCAGACCTGGGACGACCTGCTCAAGCCGGGCGTCAAGATCGTCACCCCCGACCCCGGCTCCTCGGGCTCGGCGAAGTGGAACCTGCTGGCTGCCTACGGTGCCTACCTGAAGGAGACCGGCAGCGACGCCGGCGCCCAGGCCGACATGAAGAAGTTCATGGCCAACGTCGTGTCCTGGCCGAGCTCCGGCCGCGACGCCACCACGGCGTTCGAGAACGGCACCGGCGACGTGCTGCTCTCCTACGAGAACGAGGTCATCCTGGCCCGTCAGTCCGGCCAGAAGCTGGACTACGTCGACCCGAGCACCAGCCTGCTCATCGAGAACCCGTGCGCGGTGGTCAAGGGCGCCCCGAAGGCGGCCGATGACTTCCTCGCCTTCCAGAAGTCGGCCGCCGGCCAGAAGCTCTACGTCGAGACCGGCTTCCGCGCGCTGCCCGGCGTCGACGTCGGCCAGGTAAGCGTCAAGGGCGCCAACGACCCGAGCAACCCGTTCCCGACCATCCAGAATCTCCAGACCATCGACAAGGACTTCGGCGGCTGGGACGCGGCCAACACCAAGTACTTCGACGAGACCAACGGCATCCTCACGAAGCTGAAGGCCGACAGCAGCCAGTGAGCCGCCGGCGGTTGGACCGCGGCGCCGGGCTCGGGCTCGGCGCCGCGATGATCTGGTTCAGCCTGCTCGTCCTCATCCCGCTGGCCGCCATCGTGGTGAAGGCGGCCGGCGGCGGCCTGGCGACGTTCGGCCACGTGCTGACCGAGAGCGAGACGCGGGACGCGCTGCTGCTCACCGTGAAGATGAGTGTGCTCGTCACCGTCGTCAACGTCGTGCTCGGCACGCTGATCGCCTGGGAGCTGGTCCGCGACCGGCCCCGGCGGGTGGGCGGTGCGGCCGGTGTGGGCGAGTGGCTGTGGGGCAAGGTCCGGGTCGTCGTCGACCTGGTCATCGACATCCCGTTCGCGCTGCCGACCATCGTGGCCGGCCTGGTGCTGCTCTCCCTCTACGGGCCGCACAGCCCGCTGGGGCTGCACTGGGCGCCGACCACGCAGAAGGCCATCCTGGTCGCGATCGCGTTCGTGACGCTTCCGTTCGTCGTACGCACCGTGCAGCCGGTGCTCGAGGAACTGGACACCGACGTGGAGGACGCGGCCGCCTCGCTCGGCGCGGCTCGGTTCACCGTGCTGCGCCGGATCGTGCTGCCGGCGGTGCTGCCGGCGATCTTCGCCGGAGCGTCGCTGTCGTTCGCGCGCGGGCTGTCCGAGTACGGGTCGCTGGTGTTGCTCTCCTCCAACAGCCCGCACCGGACGGAGACGGTCTCGGTGCGGCTGTTCGCGTTCATCGAGCAGAGCAACACCGAGTCCGCGGCCGCCCTGGCCACCGTGCTGCTGGTGGTCGCGCTGCTGGCGATCCTCGTCCTGGACGTGGTGCAGCGACGGGTGGCGCGCCATGGCTAGCCTCGGCGGCAGGTGGCTGCGCCGGCTGATCGTGGTCGGCTACCTGTGGCTGCTGGTGCTCTGGCCCACCTGGTACGTCGCTAAGAACACTTTCGTCGGCGGCTTCGGCGCGTTCTGGGACCTCTTGCGGCTGCCGGAGGTGACCTCGGCGCTGGAGGTGACGGCGCGGGTCTCGGTGATCGCGGTGGCGATCAACGTCGTCTTCGGGGTCTGGCTCTCGGTGGTTCTGGTGCGCTATCGGTTCCCCGGGCGGCGGGTGCTCTCCGCGCTGATCGACCTGCCGCTGTCGGTGTCGCCGGTGGTGGTCGGCCTGGCCCTGATGCTGGTCTACAGCCCGGCGTACGGCTGGTTCGGCAAGCCGCTGTCCTCGGCCGGCGTGCAGATCGTCTTCGCCACGCCGGGCATGGTGCTGGCGACCTGCTTCGTCACGCTGCCGCTGGTGATCCGCGAGGTCGTGCCGGTGCTCGAGGAGCTCGGCGAGGACCAGGAGCAGGCCGCCCGCTCGCTGGGCGCCGGCACCTGGCAGACGTTCCGCCGGATCACGGTGCCCGGCATCCGTTGGGCGCTGGTCTACGGCCTGGTGCTCTCGCTGGCGCGTGCGCTGGGCGAGTTCGGCGCGGTCAAGGTGGTCAGCTCCCGGATCGCGGGCAAGTCGATGACCGCCACCACCCTCGTGGAGGCGCGCAGTCAGTTCGCGCCGCACGAGGCCTATGCCCTGTCCTTCCTGCTGGCGTTCGCCGGGGTCGTGTGCCTGGTGATCGTCGCGCTGCTTCGTTCCCTGGGGGAGAAGTCATGAGTATCGAGGTCCGTGGGGTCTCCAAGAAGTACGGCGACTTCGTCGCCCTCGACGACGTCTCGGTCTCGCTGCCGACCGGGCAGCTGACGGCGCTGCTCGGGCCCTCCGGCGGCGGCAAGTCGACGCTCCTGCGGATCATCGCCGGCCTCGAGACGGCCGATGCCGGCACCGTCGCGATCGAGGGCGTCGAGGCCACCCATCTGCCGCCGCAGAAGCGCAACGTCGGGTTCGTCTTCCAGCACTATGCGGTGTTCAAGCACATGACGGTCGCCAAGAACGTCGCCTTCGGGCTGGAGATCCGCAAGCACCCCCGCCCGGAGGTGCAGGCGCGGGTGGCGGAGCTGCTGGAGCTGGTGCACCTCGCCCAGTTCGCCGACCGGCTGCCCTCCCAGCTGTCGGGCGGCCAGCGGCAGCGGATGGCGCTGGCCCGCGCGCTGGCGGTCTCGCCGTCGGTGCTGCTGCTGGATGAGCCGTTCGGGGCGCTGGACGCGAAGGTCCGCAAGGAGCTGCGCGACTGGTTGCGCCGGCTGCACGACGAGGTGCACGTGACCACCGTCTTCGTCACCCACGACCAGGAGGAGGCGCTCGAGGTCGCCGACGAGATCGTGGTGATCAACGCCGGCCGGGTGGAGCAGGTGGGTACCCCCGACCAGCTCTACGACGCGCCCGCGAACGACTTCGTGATGGGCTTCCTGGGCGACGTCACGACGCTGGGCGGCCGGCTGGTGCGTCCGCACGACATCGACGTCTCGCCCACGCCGCTGGGGCCCGATGCGGTCGAGGGGACGGTGTCGCGGGTGCTGCGGATCGGCTTCGAGGTGCGCCTGACGGTGCTCACCGATGCCGGCGAGGTCGTCACCGTGGAGCTCACCCGGACGCACGCGCGACGGTTGGGCGTCGGGGAGGGGTCGACCGTGTTCCTGGCCGCCGTACCCGCGTAGTTGGCCGCCTGCTCCCCAAAGTGTCGCCGCCCCCTCCCCAAAGTGTCACCGTGACAGTTCGGGTGGCGGGTGACAGTTGCGAAGTGACACCCGCACCGCGAAGTGTCACGGTGACACTTTGGCGGGTGGGTGGACGGCCTGCGGCCGGCGCTCAGTGCGGCTGCCAGGCGTCCTCGTGGGCGGTCCGCTCGGTGACGACGGTGGGCA
>NZ_DASZUF010000038.1:0-13123 GCF_035547795.1 Nocardioides sp. | reverse complement strand
ATCGCGGTGATCGAGATCGGCGGCCAGCTGCACGCGCTCGACGCCGACGGCGTCGTGTTCAGCAGCTACAAGAGCGCACCCGCCGGGCTGCCCAAGGTCTCCACCCCGGCCGGGACCGACGCCGCCGCGCTGCGCCAGGCGGCCCAGGTGGTCACCGCCATGCCGCGCGACCTCGCCGACCGGGTCGATCACGTCGAGGTCAAGAGCGTCGACGAGATCTCGCTGGCGCTCTCCGCCGGCCAGACGGTGCAGTGGGGGAGCGCGACCGACTCCGCGACCAAGGCCGAGGTGCTCGCCGCCCTGCTCAAGGCCCAGCCGCACGCGAAGGAGTACGACGTCTCCGTGCCGGGCCAGCCCGTCACCTCCGGCTGAGGCCCCGCCTCTGCCCGAGGCCACGCGTCTCTCCAAAGTGTCACGGTGACACTTTGCGCCCGGGGTGACACCTGCGAAGTGTCACTCTCGCCGCGAACTGTCACCGTGACACTTTGGGGCGGGTGCGATCCCGGCGCAATTCTCGGCTAACCCGCGACACGCCCCGCGTGTCTGCGCGATCCGACCCTGCCTGCTGCCTAGTGTTCTGACCACGGCGAGGTTGACATAACTATAACCCTCAGGATGAGGGTAAGGGTTGAGGGACACGCCGAAAGAGACTTCGGGAAGACAGCGTCGACGAGAAGGGGCGGCACCGTGGGAGCTGCACAGAACTACCTGGCGATCATCAAGGTCGTCGGCATCGGTGGCGGCGGGGTGAACGCCGTGAACCGGATGATCGAGGTCGGCCTCAAGGGGGTCGAGTTCATCGCGATCAACACCGACGCCCAGGCGCTGCTGATGAGCGACGCGGACGTCAAGCTCGACATCGGTCGCGAGCTCACCCGCGGGCTGGGCGCCGGCGCCCAGCCGCAGGTCGGCGAGAAGGCCGCCGAGGACCACATGGACGAGATCGAGGAGGTCCTCAAGGGGGCCGACATGGTCTTCGTCACCGCCGGCGAGGGCGGCGGCACCGGCACCGGCGGCGCTCCGGTCGTGGCCCGGATCGCCCGCAGCCTGGGCGCGCTGACGATCGGCGTGGTCACCCGGCCGTTCAAGTTCGAGGGAGCGCGGCGCGCCAAGTCGGCCGAGGAGGGCATCGAGCGGCTTCGCGAGGAGGTCGACACCCTCATCGTGATCCCGAACGACCGGCTGCTGTCCATCTCCGACCGCAACGTCTCGGTCATCGACGCGTTCAAGCAGGCCGACCAGGTGCTGCTGCAGGGCGTCTCGGGCATCACCGACCTGATCACCACCCCCGGGCTGATCAACGTCGACTTCGCCGACGTCAAGGCGGTGATGAGCAACGCCGGCTCGGCGCTGATGGGCATCGGCTCGGCCCGCGGCGAGGACCGTGCCGTCGCCGCCGCCGAGATCGCGGTGGCCAGCCCGCTGCTGGAGGCGAGCATCGACGGCGCCCACGGCGTCCTGCTCTCCATCGCCGGCGGCTCCGACCTCGGCCTGTTCGAGATCCAGGAGGCGGCTGCCCTGGTCGCCGAGGCGGTCCACGCCGACGCCAACATCATCTTCGGCACCATCATCGACGACGCCCTCGGTGACGAGGTCCGGGTGACGGTCATCGCCGCCGGCTTCGACGGAGGTCTGCCGAAGAAGCGTGAGACCACCCTGCGCGGCCAGGACGTGCGCCCGGCCGTCCAGGCCGCCCCGGCCCAGGCGCGCGAGCAGCGTCCGGAGCGCCAGCAGGAGCCGGCGCGGCAGCAGGAGCAGCGCGTCGCCGTACCGGCCGGCCCGAGCACCCCGCCGCCGGCGCGCCAGGCCGCGCCCTCGGTCCAGTTCGGCGACGACGACCTGGACGTGCCGGACTTCCTCAAGTAGGCACGTGTACTCCTTCCGCAGCGCTCACGGCCCCGTCGACCTGGCCTTCACGGACAGGTACGGCGGGGTCAGTGCTGCGCCGTTCGACGAGCTCAACCTGTCGGTGAGCGGCGATGACGACGAGGCCGCGAAGACCGAGAACCACCGGCTGCTGCTCGCCGACTTCGCGCCCGGCGCCCGGCTCGCCGACCTCTACCAGGTGCACGGCGACACGGTCGTGGAGGCGGTGCCGGGGGAGAGGCCGGAGGCCGACGGCATCGTGACCGACCGCACCGACGTGGTGTTGCTGGTGCGGGCCGCGGACTGCCTGCCGATCCTGTTCGCCGATCCCGAGGCCGGCGTGATCGGCGCCGCGCACGCGGGGCGCAAGGGCGTGGCCGCGGGCGTGGCGGTCGCCACCGTGGAGCGGATGCGCGCGCTGGGCGCCCGCGACGTCACCGCCTGGCTGGGCCCCTACGTCTGCGGCGGCTGCTACGAGGTGCCCGAGCAGATGCAGGCCGACGTCGCGGCGGTCGTCCCGGCCAGCGTCGCCACCACCGCCTGGGGCACCCCCAGCCTGGACCTGGGCGCCGGCGTCCGCGCCCAGCTGGAGAAGCGGGGCGTGCGTGTGGTCGACGCTTCCCGCTGCACCCGGGAGTCGCCCGACCTCTACTCCTACCGCCGCGACGGCGACCGCGCCGGCCGGTTGGCCGGCGTCATCCGGAGGCGGCCGTGACCCGCCGGGACCAGCTGAGCGCCAACCTGGCCACCGTGCGCGAACGGATCGCCGCCGCCGAGCGCGCGGCGGGGCGGCCTGCCGGCGAGGTGGGGCTTGTCGTGGTGACCAAGTTCTTCCCAGCCTCCGACGTACGGCTGCTGGCCGGGCTCGGTGTCACCGACGTCGGTGAGAACCGGCATCAGGAGGCGCAGGCCAAGGCTGCCGAGTGCGCCGACCTCGGCCTGACGTGGCACTTCATCGGCGGGCTGCAGAGCAACAAGGCCGCGGCCGTCGCCCGGTACGCCGAGGTCGTCGAGTCGGTCGACCGGGCCGAGCTGCTGCCCCGGCTGGCCCGCGGCGCCGCCGAGCGCGGCCGACCGCTGGACGTGCTGCTGCAGGTCAGCCTCGACGGCCCCGGCGCCGAGCATCGCAGCGGCGTGGCGCCCCAGGGCCTGGCCGAGCTGGCCGCCGCCACCGTGGCGCACGAGGAGCTGCGACTGCGCGGCCTGATGGCGGTGGCACCACTGGGTGCCGACGCGGGCGAGGCGTTCGCGCGGCTGGCCGAGATCAGGGCCGCCTTCCTCGCCGACCACCCCCGGGCGACCCGGCTCTCGGCCGGGATGAGCGGTGACCTCGAGCAGGCGGTCGAGCACGGTGCGACACATGTGCGTGTCGGGTCCGCGGTGCTCGGTTCGAGGCCCACTCTCACGTAATGTTCAAGACGATCCACCAATCGGAAGGTAGAGACCCATGAGCGGCGCGATGCGCAGGATCGGTGAGTACCTCGGTCTGCTCGAGGACACCGGCCGGTACGACGACGAGCAGTCGTTCGACCGCGGCTACGACCGGGCCGAGACGGGCTACGAGCCGGAGTACCAGAGCGAGCCCGCGCCCCGGGTCCGGGAGCAGCGCGCCCGCGAGCAGCGGCCCGCACCGGTCGCCGACCTGGCCGAGCGCCGCCGGCCCTCCGTCGTACCGGCGCCGGTGGAGCTGTCCCGGATCGTCACGGTGAACCCGAGCGCCTACAACGAGGCGCGCACGGTCGGCGAGACCTACCGCGACGGCATCCCGGTGATCATGAACCTCACCGAGATGGACGACGCCGGTGCCAAGCGGCTGGTCGACTTCGCTGCCGGGCTGGTCTTCGCCACCCGCGGTGACATCGAGCGGGTGACCAACAAGGTGTTCCTTCTCTCACCGCCGAATGTGACCATCGCGGCGGAGGACAAGGCGCGCCTGGCCGAGGGTGGGTTCTTCAACCAGAGCTGACCTTCTCTAGGCTGTCGACCGCCATGCATGCGATCGGGGTCGTCCTCTATGTCCTGCTGTGGGTCTTCCTGGGCCTGCTGTGGGTGCGGTTCATCGTCGACTGGGTGCAGGTCTTCGCCCGGTCCTGGACGCCGCGGGGGATCCTGCTGCTGGTGCTGGAGACCGTGTACACGATCACGGATCCGCCGATCAACGCGCTGCGACGGGTGATCCCGCCGCTGCGGATCGGGACGGTCGCCCTGGACCTGAGCTTCCTGATCGTGATGCTGGCGGCCTGGATCCTGCTGCAGCTGGACGTCAGGTACCTGATCTGAGGATGGCAGCAGACGCGGGGGAGTCGCCGCCGTCTGCAAGCGCTACAGTTTCGACTCAGCACACTGTTGGACACACGAGCGATGAATGGGTGAGGTCATGCCGCTGACGCCAGAGGACGTGAGCAACAAGCGCTTTACTCCCGTCCGGCTCCGCGAGGGCTACGACATGGGCGAGGTCGACCAGTTCCTCGACGAGGTCGAGGCCGAGCTCGCGCGGCTGACCAAGGAGAACGACGACCTGCGGTCGAAGCTCGCCGAGGCGCAGCGCGCCGGTGGCGCCGCGGCCGCGCCGGTGGTGGAGCAGGCTCCCGCGCCCGTGATCGAGCAGGCTCCGGAGCCGACGCCGGCCCCGGCGGTCGCCCCGGTCGCCGCCGCCGCGACGGGTGCCATCGAGACCATCCGCGTCGAGACCGTCCCGGAGGCGTCGAACGCCGCGGCCCGGCTTCTCGAGCTGGCCACGCGCAACCACGACGCGCTGATCGAGCAGGCCAAGAACGACGCCGACAAGATCGTCGGCGAGGCCCGCACCAAGGCCGAGCGGCTCGAGTCGGAGTCGAAGGAGAAGGCCGACAAGCTCGAGTCCGACGCGCGCACCCGCGCCTCGATGCTCGACTCCGAGACCGCCGCGCGTCGCCAGCAGCTCTTCGGCGACCTGGAGCGGGAGAAGGACAAGCTGACCGCCGAGGTGGAGGGTCTGCGGTCCTTCGAGCGCGAGTACCGCTCGCGGCTCAAGAGCTACTTCACCCAGCAGCTGGAGGCGCTCAACACCTCGCCGGAGACCACCGCGCCCAGCGGTGGCGACGAGGCGCCGGTCGCCCCGAAGCGGCTGCGCTCGATCCTCGGCGAGGAGGAGGGCTGAGCCCTCGGCCCCTGGCCCGCGCGACGCGGTCGGTCCGGTACGGACCGGCCGCGTCGGCGTTTTTCCGGCGGTTGCGAGACGTTGGTTGAGTGCCGCCTGTGCAGCGGCTACCCTCCCCGCACACGCTGTGGCCCGTTGCCCAGCATCCTCTGCTCAGAAAGCGAGCGTCGTGGCGAAGAAGGCAACCCCCGTGAAGGTCTCGGTCGGCTCTCTGGTGGTCAAGGAGGGCGAGGAGCCCTGGACCATGGCGGAGCTGGACGAGGTGCTGGCCGAGCTCAACACCGCCCGCGCCCACAGCCTCGTGGTGCTCGAGGCGGCCGAGATGGAGCTCTCCGGGCTGATGAAGGACTCCGGTGACGGCGCCGGACAGGACCAGGCCGACGTCGGAGCGACCAGCTTCGAGCGCGATCACGAGCTCACCGTGGTCAACAGCGAGCGCGACAAGCTGCTGCAGATCGAGCGGGCGCTGGGGCGCATCGAGGACGGCTCCTACGGTGTGTGCGAGTCGTGCGGTCAGCCGATCGGCAAGATGCGGCTGATGGCCTTCCCGCGTGCCACACTGTGCATGACATGCAAGCAGCGCGAGGAGCGTCGCTGAGCGACGCGGACACCGAGGCCCACCCGACCGGACCCACCGGGGCGCTGCGGCTGCTCTTCGTCGCCGTCGCCCTGGTCCTGTACGGCGTGGACCAGGGCACCAAGGCACTCGCCGCAGCGCACCTGACGCCCGGGGAGCCCCGGAACCTGGTCGGGTCGCTGCTGCGCCTGGACCTGACCCGCAACGCGGGCGCGGCGTTCAGCACCGGCACCTCGCACACGGTGTTGTTCACGGTGCTGGCGATCGCCGCGCTGGTGGTCACGCTCTACTTCGCGGCGCGTGCCGGCACCCCGCTGTGGGCGGTGGCGCTCGGCGTGCTGGCCGCCGGCATCGCGGGCAACCTCACCGACCGGATCGCCCGCGCGCCGCAGGGCTTCAGCGGGCACGTGGTGGACTTCCTTGAGCTGCCGCACTGGCCGATCTTCAACGTCGCCGACATCTGCATCAACATCGCAGCGCTGCTCATCCTGATCCAGGCCTATCGCGGCGTGCGGCTGGGCGGAGGGACCGGCAAGGGGCAGGAGGCGTGAGCGACCAGCGCACGCTGTTCGTCCCCGACGGGCTCGACGGGGAACGGCTGGACGCCGCGATGGCGCGGCTCTTCGGCCTCTCCCGCACCCGCGCCGCCGAGCTGATCGCGGGCGGCCTGGTCACCCTCGACGGCCGCGATGTCGCCAAGTCCGAGCGGGTCAGCGCGGGCGCCATGCTCGACGTCACCATCCCGGTCGAGCGCGACCCGCTGGAGATCGTGCCCGAGATCGTGGAAGGCATTCGGATCGTCCACGACGACGACGCCATCGTGGTGATCGACAAGCCGGTCGGCGTCGCCGTCCACCCCTCGCCGGGGTGGACCGGTCCGACGGTCGTCGGCCACCTGCGCGCGGCCGGGTTCCGGATCTCGACCTCCGGGGCGACCGAGCGCGAGGGCATCGTGCAGCGGCTCGACGTGGGCACGACGGGGCTGATGGTGATCGCCAAGCAGGAGCACTCCTACTCGGTGCTCAAGCAGGCCTTCCGGGACCGGACGCCGCACAAGGTCTACCACGCGCTGGTGCAGGGGCACCCGGACCCGCTGGAGGGCACCATCGACGCCCCGATCGGACGGAACCCGAGGTTCGACCACAAGTTCGGGGTCCGCGCCGACGGCCGGCCCTCGATCACACATTACGAGACGCTCGAGGCGCATCGGTTCGCCTCGCTGCTCGAGATCCATCTGGAGACCGGCCGCACCCACCAGATCCGGGTGCACATGAGTGCCACCAAGCACCCCTGTGTGGGCGACCTGACCTACGGCGCCGACCCGACCCTGGCCCGCCGTACCGGCCTGACCCGGCAGTGGTTGCACGCTCACCGGCTCGGGTTCGAGCACCCCGAGACGGGGGAGTACGTCGAGTTCTCCTCGCCGTACCCGGAGGACCTGCAGCACGCCCTGGACGTGATCCGGCAGGCGGCCTGAGCGTGCTGCCTGCTCATCGAGGTAGGCAGCCGAACCCGCACTTCCCGCGCGGAGTTCCGCTGGGGAGGCGTGGGTTGATCGGCATACCTCGATGAACCGACAGGTCGTCCTGCGGCCCGCCGAGCCGGCCGACGTCCCCGACCTGGTCGCGCTGCAGGTGGCGGCCCGGGCGGCGGCGCCGATGCCGGCCAACATCCACCCCGACGATCGGATCCACGACTTCCTGGCCGGCCGCTTGCGGCGCGACGAGGTGTGGGTGGCCGAGCTCGACGGTGCGGTGGCGGCGTACGCCCGCTTCACCCGGACCTGGCTCGACGACCTCTACGTCCACCCCGACCACCAGGGCGCCGGCCTCGGAGGCGCCCTGCTCGACCTGGTGAAGTCGCTGCGGCCCGATGGCTTCGGACTGTGGGTCTTCGAGTCCAACGAGCCGGCGCGCCGGTTCTATGCGAGGCAGGGGCTGGTCGAGACCGAGCGCACCGACGGGTCGGCCAACGAGGAGCGCCGACCGGACGTGCGGATGGAGTGGTTCGGCGACTGAGCCCGGCGCCCTGTGGAGGTGGCGAGCAGAACTGTCGGACCCTCGTGAAACGCTGGTCCGGTCGCCCAACCTCGACCGTCGACCGGGTAGTCTGAGGCCCTTCCCCAGAGCCTGGTCGCGGCCAGTGACCGACCCTGCTGACGCATGCCCAGATCGCCCCGGGAAGGGGAGTGAGATGTCGAACGACTCGTTCGTCCACCTCCACGTCCACACGGAGTACTCCATGCTGGACGGGGCGAGCCTGCTCGACGGCCTCTTCAAGCGCACCAGCGAGCTCGAGATGCCCGCGATCGCGATGACCGACCACGGCAACCTGCACGGTGCCTACGACTTCTACTCCAAGGCGAAGAAGTACGGCGTCAAGCCGATCATCGGCATCGAGGCATACCTGACCCCCGGCACCCCGCGGACCGAGCGCAAGCGGGTGCGGTGGGGCAAGGGCGACCAGTCCGAGGAGGGCGGCGACGACGTCGCCGGTGGCGGCTCCTACACCCATATGACGATGTGGGCCGAGTCGACCGAGGGGATGCACAACCTCTTCCGGCTCTCCTCCCGCTCCAGCCTGGAGGGCTACTACTTCAAGCCCCGGATGGACAAGGAGCTGCTGCAGACCTACAGCAAGGGGATCATCGTCTCCACCGGCTGTCCCAGCGGCGCGATCCAGACCCGGCTGCGGCTGGGCCAGTGGGACGAGGCGGTCCGCGAGGCCGGCGAGCTGCAGGACATCTTCGGCCGCGAGAACGTCTATCTCGAGCTGATGGACCACGGCATCTCCATCGAGAAGCGGGTCCGCGACGACCTGCTCAAGCTCGGTCGCCAGCTGGGCATCGAGCCGATCGCCACCAATGACTCCCACTACAACAATCCCGAGGACGCCAGCGCCCACGAGGCGCTGCTGTGCGTCCAGTCGGGCAGCCGGCTGAGCGAGCCGCCGTACAGCAAGGGCGGCAAGCGGTTCGCGTTCGAGGGCGCCGGCTACTACATCAAGTCGGCCGCGGAGATGCGCGAGCTGTGGGCCTCCCAGGACCTGGAGCGGGCCTGCGACAACACCCTGCTGATCGCCGAGCGGTGCGAGGTGGAGTTCCATGAGTCCACCGGCGGCTACATGGCGCGCGCCGAGATCCCTGCCGGTGAGACCGAGGAGTCCTGGTTCCGCAAGGAGGTCTGGCGCGGGATCGAGATGCGCTACCCGGGTGACAAGCTCACCCAGGAGGTCCGAGACCGCGTCGAGATGGAGCTCGGCGTCATCTCGCAGAAGGGCTACTGCGGCTACTACCTCGTGGTGGCCGACTTCATCCAGTGGTCCAAGCGCAACGGCATCCGGGTGGGGCCGGGCCGTGGTTCGGGCGCGGGCTCGATCGCGGCGTACGCGCTGAAGATCACCGACCTCGACCCGCTCGAGCACGGGCTCTTCTTCGAGCGCTTCCTCAACCCCGAGCGCCCCTCGATGCCCGACTTCGACATCGACTTCGACGACCACCGCCGCGGCGAGGTCATCCAGTACGTCACCGAGAAGTACGGCGCCGAACGCGTCGCCCAGATCGCCACCTTCGGCCGGATCAAGGCCAAGCAGGCGATCAAGGACGCCGCCCGCATCCTCGACCACGGCTTCGCCATCGGCGACAAGATCACCAAGGCGCTGCCGCCCGACGTGATGGGCAAGGGGGTGCCCCTCAAGGAGCTCTTCAACCCCGAGCACAAGCGCTACAACGAGGGCCAGGAGTTCCGCACCCTCCACGACACCGACCCCGAGGTGCGTCGCATCTACGAGACCGCCGTCGGTCTCGAGGGCCAGATCCGCCAGACCGGCGTGCACGCCGCGGGCGTGATCATGTCGAGCGAGCCGCTGATCGACATCGTCCCGCTGATGGATCCCAAGCAGGACGGCCAGATCATCACCCAGTTCGAGTACCCGACGTGTGAGTCGCTCGGTCTGGTCAAGATGGACTTCCTGGGCCTGTCCAACCTTCACACGCTCGAGGACGCGCTGGCCAACATCAAGGCCAACCGGGGCGAGACGGTGGTGCTGGAGGAGGTGCCCTTCGACGACCGGGCCACCTACGAGCTGATGGGCCGCGGCGACACGCTCGGCGTCTTCCAGCTCGATGGCGGCGGCATGCGGGCGCTGCTGCGCTCGATGCAGCCCGACCAGTTCGCCGACATCACGGCGGTCTCGGCGCTCTACCGCCCCGGCCCGATGGGTGCGGACTCACACAACAAGTACGCGCACCGCAAGAACGGTCGCCAGCCGATCGAGCCGATCCACCCCGAGCTTGCCGAGCCGCTGGAGTCGGTGCTGGGGGAGACCTACGGCCTGATCGTGTATCAGGAGCAGGTGATGGCGATCGCGCAGGTGCTCGCCGGCTTCTCGCTGGGCGCCGCGGACAACATGCGTCGCGCGATGGGCAAGAAGAAGAAGGAGGAGCTCGACAAGCAGTACGCCGGGTTCGAGTCCGGCATGCTCGAGCGGGGCTACTCCAAGGACGCGGTCAAGACGCTGTGGGAGATCCTGGTCCCCTTCGCCGACTACGCGTTCAACAAGTCGCACTCGGCCGCCTACGGCGTGGTCACCTACTGGACCGCCTACCTCAAGGCCAACTACCCGACCGAGTACATGGCCGCGCTCCTGACCTCGGTCAAGAACGACAAGGACAAGATGGCGATCTATCTCGGCGAGTGTCGCCGGATGAAGATCGCCGTGCTGCCGCCCGACGTCAACGAGTCCTCGCACGACTTCACGGCGGTGGGCAACGACATCCGCTTCGGCCTCACCGCGGTGCGCAACGTGGGTCACAACGTCGTCGACGGGATCGTCAGCGCCCGCGAGGAGAAGGGCCGCTACGCGGACTTCAACGACTTCCTCGACAAGGTGCCGGCGATCGTGTGCAACAAGCGCGTGATCGAGTCGCTGATCAAGGCCGGCGCGTTCGACGACATGAAGCACCGGCGGCGCGCGCTGGTGGCGGTGCACGAGACGGCGGTGGACCAGTACGTCGACATCAAGCGCAACGAGGCGATCGGCCAGGACTCGCTCTTCGGCGGCCTAGACGACGAGATGGCCGGCTCGTTCGGCGTCTCCGTCCCGATCCCGGACCTGGACGAGTGGGACAAGATGACCCTGCTCGGCCACGAGCGCGAGATGCTCGGGCTCTACGTCTCCGACCACCCGCTGCTCGGCCTGGAGCACGTGCTCTCCAACGGCACCGACTGCACGGTGGGGCAGCTGCTCGCGGACGAGGACCGCCCGCACAACTCCACTGTCACCATCTGCGGCCTGGTCACCAACGTGCAGCGGCGGATCACCAAGAAGGGCGATCCCTGGGCGACCGTCACCATCGAGGACCTCGACGGTGCGATCGAGGTGCTGTTCTTCCCGAGCAGCTACGTGCTGGCGGCGCCGCTCCTCACCGAGGACGCGATCATCCGGGTCAAGGGCCAGCTCTCCCGCGACAAGGACCAGCCCGAGATCCGCGGCCAGGAGGTCACGGTCCCGGATCTGACCGACGGCCCGAGCGGGCCGGTCGTGATCAGTCTGCCGGCCACGCGATGCACGCCGCCGGTCGTCGCATCGCTGCGCGATGTGCTCGGCACCCACCCCGGGATGACCGAGGTGCGGCTACGGTTGCTGACACGGGAGTCGACCCGCGTGATGCGGCTCGACGACCGGCTGCGGGTCACCCCGAGTCCCGCCTTGTTCGCCGACCTCAAGCAACTGTTGGGACCAGGATGTCTGACCAGCTGACCACCTCGGGTCCGCCGCCGGGTGCGCCCGACGCCCCCGCCGATCCGGCACCCGGGGCGGCGGCACGTCCGGACTGGCGCGGCGCGCTGCTCCAGGGGCTGATCGTGGTGGTCGGCTTCGTCGCGGTGGGTGCGCTGTGCGGGCTGATCTGGGAGGCGCTGTGGAGCCCGGCGCCCGGCGCCGTGGTCAAGCACGTCTGGTACCCCATCTCCTGGGACCGCGCCCAGCCGGTCGCGTTCGCCGGGACCGGCTGGTTCGTCATCGTCAGCATCGTCGCCGGCGCCCTGCTCGGTGCGCTCGCCGGGTGGCGGTTTGACCGCGCCGAGCTGGTCACCCTGGTGGCGGTGATCGTCGGCGGCCTGCTGGCGGCGTACCTGATGCGCGAGGTCGGCCTGCACCGCAGCCCGCCTGACCCCCAGCACCTTGCCAAGACCGCCGCCGACGGCACCCGGCTCCCCAGCAACCTGCGACTGAGCGGTTGGGGCCTGCTGGCGGCGTTCCCTGGCGCCGGGCTCGCCGGCCTGGCGACCGTCCTTCTCACCGTGAGCAAGCGCGTCAAGCAGGAGTAGGCGCCGGCCTGCCTGGGTAGGCTGCCGACGTCCGACCGACCAGGGGGTAGCACCGTGTCCGAGCAGCAGCCCGGCCCGCCGTCGTACGGCGCGCCGCAACCGGGTGGGATCCCCGCCTCCTACGGCACCCCGCCGCCTCCGCCCGACTACCTGACCGCCGGCCCGGTGGGGGACGACTCGGGTGACGGTGGCGGCTCGAACAACCGGCGTTGGTGGTATGTCGGCAGCGGGGTGGTGGCCGCCGTCGCCCTGGTCGGCGGTGGCATCGCGGTCGCCGCCACGCATCTCGACCACAGCCGTGACCCCGGTGCGGCCGCCGGGCTCCCGAGCGACACGCTCGCCTACGCGGCGGTCGACCTTGATCCGACCGCGGGGCAGAAGATCGAGGCCATCCAGGCGCTGCGAAAGTTCCCGGCGTTCACCCAGGGGGTCAGGCTCGACCCGACCGCCGATCTGCGCCAGAAGCTGGTCGTCCAGGCGCTGGGTGCCTCCGGCTGCGACCTGAGCTGGGACAAGGACGTCAAACCCTGGGTCGGCACGGACCTGGGCGCTGCCGTCGTCCCGACCAGCAAGGACGGCCCGCAGCCAGTGGTCGTGATCGGCACCAGCGACGCGGCCAAGGCCAAGAGTGCGCTGCCCAAGATCCTGGGCTGCGGCGGTGCCGACCAGTCGGTCGGCGTCGACGTCACCAAGGACTGGGTCGTTCTCGCCAGGACCGATGCCATCGCCCAGAGTGTCGCCCAGGGCGCCGCGAGTGGGTCGCTGGCCGACGACAGCGGCTTCAAGACGTGGACCAGCCGCACCGGCAACCCGGGCGTCGCCACGTTCTACGCCGCGCCCAGCGCCGGTCCGGCGCTGGCCAGCAACCTCGACAAGCTGGCTCCGATGATCGAGCGCGGGATGATGGCGAGCAGCTCGTTCAGCTCCGGTTCGGGCAGCGCCAGCGGCACCGGCGACATGGTCACGGCGGAGCCGGGCTTCCAGCCGGACACGCCCGCGGCCTACAGCTCCACCCTGACGGTGACCGACGACGACCCGCTCGCCTCGATCTGCGGCGGCGCCGCGTCGGGCTCCGGCTCGTCGGGCCCCTCCGGTCCTGTGGATCCGCTCGGCCCGATGGTGAGCCAGGAGAAGGCGCAGCGGGCGAAGTTCGGCGGCGGGGCGGCGACGCTGCGCTTCGCGCACGGCGGGTTCGAGATGGAGGTCGCCGCG
>NZ_DASZUF010000037.1:0-33947 GCF_035547795.1 Nocardioides sp. | reverse complement strand
GCTCTGCGCCCACAGCTCGGGGCTCACCGATCGGATCGTGTAGTACGCCGCGAACAGGGCCGCGAAGAACATCAGCTCGCTGGAGAGCCAGATGATCGTGCCTACGCTGACCATGCTCGGCCGGTCGTGATGCCCGTGCAGACGGGAGGCCGGAATCGTCGAAACTGTCGCCACGGGCGCCATTATGTCGTGACCGCTCGGGGACGGCACCCCGACCCCCTGTGTTGGCGGGTCGCCCCCGTCACATCGGCGCTAACATCGGGCTGTGACCGCCCCCGCGAAACCGCTCAAGGTGCTCGTCTACAGCGATGACATCACCGTCCGCAAGCAGGTGATCCTCGCGCTCGGCCGGCGCCCGCACCCGGATCTGCCCGAGGTCGAGTACGTCGAGGTCGCCACCGAGCCGATCGTGCTCCAGAACCTCGATGCCGGCGTCGTCGACCTGGCGATCCTCGACGGCGAGGCGGTGCCCGCCGGCGGCATCGGGATCGCCAAGCAGCTCAAGGACGAGCTGTCGCCGTGTCCGCCGCTGGTGGTGCTGACCGGCCGGCCGCAGGACGCGTGGCTGGCCACCTGGTCGCGCGCCGACGCGGCGGTCCCGCAGCCGATCGACCCGGTCGTGCTGGCCGAGACGGTCGTCGGGCTGCTCCTCCCCGCCGTACCCGCCGTCTGAGCGCGGCCGTGACCACTACGTGGCCCGAGGTCCTCGGGGCGCTCGTCGCGCGCACCGACCTGACCGCCGAGCAAACCGCCTGGGCGATGGGAGAGATCCTGGCTGGTGAGGCGACGCCCGCCCAGATCGCCGGTTTCGCCGTCGCCCTGCGTGCCAAGGGGGAGACGCCCGAGGAGCTGGCCGGGCTGGTCGCGGCGATGTACTCCTGCGCCACTCCGATCTCCATCCCCGGCCGGCTGCTCGACATCGTCGGCACCGGCGGCGACCGCTCGATGTCGGTCAACATCTCCACCATGTCGGCGATCGTGGCCGCCGGCGCGGGGGCGAAGGTGGTCAAGCACGGCAACCGCTCGGCGTCCTCGCAGTCCGGCTCGGCAGACGTCCTGGAGGCGCTCGGCATCCGGCTGGACCTGCCGGTCCCACGGGTGGCAGCGCTCGCCGAGGAGGCCGGGATCACGTTCCTGTTCTCGGCCGTCTTCCACCCCGCCATGCGGCATGCCGCGGTGCCGCGGCGCGAGCTGGGGATCGGGACGACGTTCAACCTGCTTGGGCCGCTGTCCAACCCGGCCCGGGCGACGGCGAGTGCGATCGGCTGCGCCGACGCCCGGATGGCGCCGGTGATGGCCGGAGTCTTCGCGCTGCGCGGCACCGACGCCTGGGTCTTCCGCGGCGACGACGGGCTCGACGAGCTCACCACGACTACCACCTCGCAGGTGTGGGCGGTGAGCGGTGGTGAGGTCGTCACCGCGGTGGTCGACCCGCGGGAGCACGGCATCGGCTACGCCACCGCGGCCGACCTGCGCGGCGGCGATGCGACGTACAACGCCGAGGTGGTACGCCGGCTGCTGGCCGGCGAGCGTGGCCCGGTGCGGGATGCGGTGGTGCTCAACGCCGGCGCCGCCTTGGCGGTCTACGCCGCCGGCGCGGGCACGCTCGACGAGCGGCTGGCCGCTGGCATCGCCCAGGCGAGCGAGGCGATCGACTCCGGCGCCGCCGCGGCCGTGCTGGAGCGCTGGATCGCCGGCTCGGTCGACTGAGCGGACCGTCGCGGCGCCGGTCAGTCCAGCCCGAGCGCGAAGGCCGACTCGAGGTCGTGCCGGGAGTAGGCGCGGAAGGCGATGTGCGTCTCGGTGTCGAGGACGCCGGGGACCTTGTTGAGCCGGTCCGCGACCACCGCCGCGATCTCGTCGTGGGTGCGCACACGCACCAGTACGACCAGGTCGATGGGACCGGTGACGGAGTAGACCTCGCTGACGCCGTCGATGGCGGCGATCTCCTCGGCGACCTCCGGGATCCGGGCGACCTCGGCCGAGACGTGGACGATGGCGGTGATCACGCGCCCAACCTATCGCGCGGGCTGGTGGATCGTGGTCAGCTCGCGGCGCTCGTCGAAGGGCACCAGCGTGCGACGGGACTCCTCGACCGCGTCGTGCACCGCCAGGTGGCGGGTGGCGCCGGCGACCGGGCAGGTCCACTCGCCGTCGATGTCGATGAGCCGGATCCCGGGCGACTCCAGCCAGCGCAGGATCAGCTCGCTCTCCTCGGCGCTGGCGGCCGGCACCGGGCCGGGCGCGGCGGACACGGTCTCGGCGCTGGCCCGCAGCTGGGCGACGTAGGCGTGCGCGTCGCCGCCGGGCGGCAGCACACCGGCGGCGGCGAGCCGCCCGCGCCGGACGACGTGGACCTCCCAGCGGCCGTCGTCCGCCCGCCGGGCAGCCACGATCTCGGCGCACCGGCTCAGCGCCGACAGGCGCTGGGTGCGGGCGGCGGCGCGCAGGAACGCGGCCAGCCGGTCGCGGTGCACCCCGGCCTCCTCGAACCGCTCCGCCTCGGCGAGGGTGCTCATCCGGGCGGTGATGGTCTCGATCACCTCGTCGGGACGAGCCAGGATCGTGTCGCGCAGTTGGCGGACGACCGCGGCGTAGGCGTCCTCGTCGGCGCTGCCGTCGCAGGGGGAGAGGCAGCGGCCCATCTCGGCCAGCACACACGGTGAGCGGCGCGCCCTGCGGGGCAGCCGCCCGGAGCACTGCCGCACCGGGAACGTGTCGTGCAGTGCCTGCAGCGCCTTCTCGGCCACCTTCTTGGACGAGAACGGGCCCAGGTAGTCGGCGTCGTCGTCGAGCACCCGCTTGACCAGCGACAGTCGCGGCCAGGGCTCGCGAGTGAGCTTGACGAAGTGCATCTTCGAAGGGTTCCGGGAGCGGCGGTTGTAGCGCGGCTTGTGCTCGGCGATCAGGCGCAGCTCGCGCACCGCCGCCTCCAGCGTGGTGGCGCACTCGATCCCCGTCACGGTCGCGGCCAGGCCGACCATCTCGCCCATCCGGGAGCGGGTCTCGGAGGCGGTGAAGTAGGAGCGGACGCGGGCGCGCAGGTCACGGGAGGTGCCGATGTAGAGCACCCGCTGGCGCTCGTCACGGAACAGGTAGACCCCCGGCGCGTGCGGCAGCGACTCGGCCAGGTGGCGCTTCTTGCGCTGGGCGGTGGAGACCCGAGCGGAGAACGTCTGCAGCTCCTCCAGGGTGTGCACCCCCAGGCTGCCCAACCGCTCCATCAGACCGTGCAGCACGTCGACGGTCGCGCGGGCGTCGGAGAGCGCCCGGTGGTTGGGCGTCGTGCTCGCTCGGAAGACCTGCGCCAGCGACGACAGCTTGCAGTTGGGGGCGTCGTCGCGGGTGATGACCCGGCGGGCGAGCTTGGCGGTGTCGACCACCTCGAAGCCCGGCCACGGCCGGCCCTGTCGCTGCGCGAAGTGCTTGAGGAAGCCGACGTCGAAGGGCGCGTTGTGTGCCACCAGCACGCTGCCCGCGGCGAACTCCAGGAACGCCGGCAGCGCGGACTCGATGCCCGGCGCCGTGGCGACCATGGTGTCGCTGATGCCGGTGAGCACCGCGATGAACGGCGGGATCGCGGTGTGCGGGTTGACCAGCGTCTGGAACTCGCCCAGCACCTCGCCGCCGCGGACCTTGACCGCGCCGATCTCGGTGATCATCGAGCCGCCCTCGGCCGAGCCGCCGGTGGTCTCCAGGTCGACCACGCAGAACGTCACGTCGCGCAGTGGCCGGCCCAGCTCGTCGAAGCTGCGCTGGGCCTCCCATCGCGACGGTGTCGTGGTCATGACAGGGACGCTAGGCGCGACCACCGACAATTCCGGGACGGCACGCGGGCCGGCGCCGATCCCGTCCCGACCTATCCTTCACCCCATGACCGCCGCCGAGGGCCCCGCGCCCACCGCCACCGAGCTGCCCGAGCCGGTGCGCGCCCGGGTGGTGGCGCTGGCGGCGTCGGTGCTGCCGGAGGTGCCGCAGCTGCCGGCCTCGCTGCGGCGGGTCGCGGCGTTCGCGCCGGCCCGCCGCGCCAAGGCCGGCGCGGGTGCCATCGCGACGGCACTCGACCAGGGCGCGGAGGACGAGGGTGGGCTGCGCGAACGGATCGCGGTGGCGCTCAGGTCACAGCAGCGGTACGCCGCCGACCGGCTGCCGCCGGGCGCCGACCCCGCGGACGTCGCGGCGTTCGCGTGGCTGGTGCGACCCGAGGGCTGGCACCGGCTACTGGAGGAGTCGCTGGCGGTGGTCGCGCCGGCGCCGATGCCGGCGGTCGACGCGGAGATGGCCCGGCTGCAGCGTCGGGTGGCACAGGCCGAGGAGGAGCTGCAGGAGGCCCGGGAGCGGCGGCGTACCGACGTGGAGGCGCTCAAGGAGGAGAACGGCCTGCTGCGCCGCCGGCTCGGTGAGGCGCGCGCCAGCGGCCGGCAGGCGCTCAGCGAGGCGGAGGAGGCGCTGGCGGCCGCCGAGAAGGCCCGGGCGGTGGCGGTGGCGACCGCCGAGGCGCAGGAGCGCGAGCTGCGCCAGCTGCGGGCCCGGATCGCCCAGCTGGAGGCCGAGGTCGAGGCCGAGCGTCGGGCGGAGCGGCGCGCCACCAGGAGCGAGCGCGAGGAGGCGACCGCCCGGACGCGGCTGCTGCTCGACACGGTTCTGGAGGCCGCCTCGGGGCTGCGCCGCGAGTTGGCCCTGCCGCCGGCGTCGGCCTCGGCGGTGTCGCCGGGGGAGCAGGCAGAGGCGGCATACGCGATCGAGACGGCCGACGGCGGGCGCAACCGGACGGTGGGCAGCCTGGGCGAGCTGGAGGGCTACCTGGCGATGCCGCGGGCACGGCTGATCGTGGACGGCTACAACGTGAGCAAGCTGGCCTGGCCGACCTCCGCCCTGGACGCGCAGCGGACCCGGCTGCTGCAGGGCCTGGCGCCGCTGGTGGCGCGCACCGGCGCCGAGACCACGGTGGTCTTCGACGCGGCCAACGCACCCGCGCGCACGATCGCGGGCGCGCCGCGCGGGGTGCGGGTGGTGTTCAGCCCGGCCGGCGTGATCGCCGACGACGTCATCCGCGAACTGGTCGCCGCGGAGCCGACCGGGCGGGTGGTGCTGGTGGTGACCGACGACCAGGCGGTGGCGCGCGACGTCAGCCTGGCCGGTGCCCGACCGGTGTCGTCGGGGCTGCTGCTCCAGCAGCTGCGCTGAACACGTCGGCGCGCCCGTGCCGGTACGCCGTGTCGGTGCGCCCGACGGGTGGCGCGACACGCACGACACACCGGTTCGGCGAGGCCGGCGGCAAAACTGTCGGTGGTGGCTGGCAGCGTCGTCACCATGAGCACACGGATCGACTGTGACACCTGCGCGGTGCGGGGTCTGGCCTGTCAGGACTGCGTGGTGACGGTGTTGCTCGGGCCGCCGCCCGAGCTGACGTTCGATGACGACGAGCGCCGCGCGCTCGCCGTCCTCGCCGACGGCGGCCTGGTGCCGCCGCTGCGGCTGGTCTCGCCCGTCGAGGGGCCCGACGTGGCCTCGGCCTGATTCTGTTGAGGTTGATGTGACTGCTGTGACAGAAGCGACGGGATTGCTGAAGACACGCTGTGGAGGGGGATTGGCAGGGCTGTGGGGCGCTCGGTTATGGTGCTGACACCTGGTGCCCGAGGCAGCGGATCACACCGGATCCGCGCGGGCACCGCGCTGAGCCAGGGCATGCTTCGGGGCATGTCCTGGGCCGGGGAACCACCGGCGGCGAAAGCCGTCACCTGGGGTGAATCACCCGCAAGGCGCAGCCCTGACCGGGCTGCGAGGAGCGGGGGTAGGGCCAGTCGTGCCCGAACCCGTCAGCTCACCCGGTAGGCGTACGACACGTAAGGGAGACCGCCCGCTCGTGCAGAACGGTCGGAAGAGGCTGATCGCCGGCATCGCGACGCTCGCCGTCGCCGGAACCGTGGGCTTGCTGCCCTCGTCCTCCGCCAGGGCGACCCCCTCGATCAAGGACGTCCAGACCAAGGTCGACGACCTCTACCACCAGGCCGAGGTCGCCGGTGAACGCTACGACGCCGCCGCGCTGCGACTCAAGCAGCTGCGCGGTGAGCTCGGGGACCTCCAGGCGGACCAGAAGCGCCAGGACGCCCAGTTGCGCGGCGTGCGTGAGCAGCTGCGTGACTCGGTGCTGCAGCAGTTCGAGGGCTCCAACATCTCCGCCGTCGGGCAGGTCGTGGTCAGCGACGACCCCAAGGAGTTCCTTGCCGGGCTGTCGACGATGTCGGCCTACGACGGCATCCAGTCCAGCCTGCTGACCGACTACGACAACCAGGTCACCGCCCTGGCGCTGCGGCAGAAGGCCACCAAGAACCGCGCCGATCAGGTTGCCGCGACCGAGGCCCAGCTCAAGCAGGCCAAGGCGACCATCGAGCAGAAGCTTGCCGACGCCAAGGCGCTGCTCGGCTCGCTGCAGGAGAAGCAGCGCCAGGCCCTGCTGTCTCGTGGCACCGCGCGCGTCTCGGTCAGCGACATCGGCGCCACCGGCAGTGCCGCCGCCGCGATCTCGTTCGCGATGGCCCAGGTCGGCAAGGCGTACGTGTACGGCGCCGCCGGCATGAACGCCTACGACTGCTCCGGTCTGACCATGCGGGCCTGGGGGGCGGCCGGTGTCTCGCTGCCGCACTCCTCGGCCGCGCAGTACAACTCCGGCCGGCACATCTCGGCCTCGCAGCTCCAGCCGGGCGACCTGGTGTTCTACTACCACCCGATCAGTCACGTCGGCATGTACATCGGCAACGGCCTGATCGTGAACGCCGAGAACCCCAGCGTCGGCGTCAAGGTCACCGGTCTCTACTCGATGCCCTACGTCGGCGCCGTCCGTCCGGGCTGACCTGCGCACGGACTTTTCGTCGGGTCTGGTTGACTCGGCGCCATGATCACCACCACCGGCCGTCCCCTGCGGGGCGGCCGGCTGGCGTTGGTACTGGTGATCGTGGTGGTCGCGGCCGTGGGGGTGCCGCTGTGGCTGGTCCACCACCACGACCAGTACGTGGTGCCCAGCACCCGGCAGCATCCCTCCGCCGCACCGACCGAGCAGCCGGCGGCGGCCGCCAGCGCGCTGGCCCGGCTGCAGCAGGCGATCGCCGATCGCGACGCCGGTGCGGTCGGCGGCACGCTGCTGCCGGCGGTGGTGGGCAACGCCGCGAAGCTGGGCATCACCGACGTCACCGCCCGCTACGTGGCCGCGGACAGCGGCGCCGACGGCGCGGTCGCGGCCGACGGCTCCTGGACCGCCGACGTCGCGCTGACCTGGCGCTGGGCCGGCGACCCGGCCAGCGCGGCGGAGGAGGTGCTCACCCGGTTCGCGCCCAGCGCCTCGGGCGTGGCGGTGACGGGCTTCAGCGGCGACGACGGGCACCGGGTGCCGCTGTGGCTGACCGGGCCGCTGACGGTGCGCCGTACCGCCGACGTCACGGTCGCCGTCGCCGGCGCCCACAGCGGCGCCGAGGCCGACCGGTACCGCACCCTGGCGACCCGCGCCGTCGCCACCGTGCGCCGGGTGGTGCCCTGGCCGCGGCCCCATCTGGTGCTCGAGGTGCCGAGCGACGAGAGCATGTTGGAGCAGATGATGGGCGCGGCGCAGGGCAGCTACCACGGCGTCGCGGCCGTCACCACCAGCGTGGACGGCAGCGCCTCCGGCCCGGTGCACGTCTTCGTCAACCCGCAGGTCATCGGCGGGCTCAACAGCCAGGGCGCCCAGATCGTGCTCAGCCACGAGGCCACCCACGACGCGACCGGCGTGGCGAGCAATACCACCCTGCCGGAGTGGCTGCTGGAGGGCTTCGCCGACTATGTCGCGCTGCGCGACGTCGACCTGCCGCTGTCGACCACCGCGGGCCAAATCCTGGCCGAGGTGCGCAAGGACGGGCCGCCGCAGCACCTGCCCGGTCCGGCGGAGTTCGACGCCCAGGCCGAGGACTTCGGGGCCGAGTACGAGGCCGCCTGGCTGGCGTGTCGGCTGCTCGCCCAGCGCGGCGGGGAGCAGCATCTCGTCCGCCTGTACGACGAGGTGAAGGCGGGGGCCGCGGTGGGGAAGACGATGCGTCGCGAGTTCGGGTTCGGAGTGGCGGCGTTCACCAGGGACTGGCAGCGCCAGTTGCAGCGGTGGGCCGGATGAGGCGGCCCGGTGAGGCGGCCCAGTGAGGCGGTCCAGTGAGGTGGCCGACGTGAGGCGGCTCAGTGCGCTGATCGCGGTGCTCGGCGCGATCGCGTTCGTCGTCCTGGCCGCCGTGCTCATCCCGTGGCACCCCTACCCCGGCGGCGCCCTGCACGTGCCCGCGGCCTCGCGCTACTTCAGCGCCGAGGAGATCGCACGCGCCTCGTCGTACTCCCACGTGGCGCGCTGGCTCTCCCGTGGCGCGCTGGTGATCTCCGTGGTGGTGGCCTGCCTACTGGGCTTCACCCGGTTCGGTCGCGCCGTCGCCGGCCGGCTGCGTGGGCCGTGGTGGCTGCGCGCGATCGTGCTCGTCTTCGTGGTGGTGGTGATCGGGCGGCTGGCGACGCTGCCGTTCGACGTGGCGCTGCAGCACCAGGAGCGGCACTACCGGCTCTCGCGGGAGAGCTGGGGTGGCTACGCCGTCGACCAGGCGCTCGGCCTGGCGGTCTCGTTCGTGGCCACGGCCGTGGCGATCGTCGTGCTGTTGGGGATCGTGCGGCGTTGGCGGCGGTCCTGGCCCCTGATCGCCGGGGTGGTGCTGGCCGGGCTGGTGGTGCTCGGCTCGTTCGTCTACCCGGTGGTGGTCGAGCCGCTGTTCAACCACTTCACGCCGCTGCCGGACGGCAACCTGCGCAACCAGATCCTGCGGATCGCGGCCAAGGAGCACGTGCACGTCAGTGACGTGCTCGTCGCGGACGCCTCGCGGCGCACCACCGAGATGAACGCCTACGTGACGGGCTTCGGCTCCACCCGGCACGTGGTGCTCTACGACACCCTCCTCCACGACCTGCCCCGCGCTCAGGTGCTCTCGGTGGTCGCCCACGAGCTCGGGCACGCGCATCACGACGACGTACTGACCGGGACCGAGATCGGGGTCGCCGCCGCGTTCCTCGCGGTGGGGTTGCTCGGGCTCATCGCCGGGCGGAGGTACGACGGGCTGCGCGATCCTGCCGCCGTACCGCTGCTGCTGGCGCTCTTCGCGCTCGGGGCGCTGCTGGCCACGCCGGTGGAGAACACCATGTCGCGGCAGATCGAGACCCGTGCGGACGTGGCAGCGCTGACCACGACCCGTGACGAGGGGTCGTTCGTGGCGCTGCAGCAGCAGCTGGCGATCAGCGCGCTGGCCGATCCGACCCCGCCGGCGTGGTCGCAGTTCTGCTTCGGCTCACACCCCACCGCGCTGCAGCGGATCGCCCTGGCCCAGCGGATCCTGGGCGATCACTAGGCCCCTCGGCTGTTTCGCGGAGCGCGGCCCGCTCAACGGAGCGTGAGGGCGAGGAGCACCGCGACGAGGAGGGCAGCGACGCCGGCGGCGAGCAGCGCGTACTCGCGGCGCGTCAGACGTCGTCTCATCGTTCCTCCCTCAGAGGGCCGCGGCGCCGCAGCCTGGGCGGCGGCGCCTCGGGTGGTGGTGCTCCCCCGGGTCAAGCGGTTCAGTTGGGTGTCGGGGACGCGCCAGCGGACGGGCAGCTGGAGGTGCCGTTGCTGCTGATGCAGTCGCTGGTGTCCTTGAACTTGTTCTTGATCGTGCCGCCGAGCGTGAGGACGACCACGACGATCACCGCGGCGATCCCCGCCACGAGCAGTCCGTACTCGACCGCCGAGGCGCCCCGGTCGTTGTCCTGGCGCCGGCAGGCGAAGAGATTGCGGAAGTACCGAAGCACGATGTTTCCCCCTGATCCGTTCAGTCCCCATGGACGGAGCCTTCGCCCCATCGATATGACCATCCTCACGTCGGGGGAGGTCGGGCGAATCGGGCGAGCGTGCCGACCCGGGTAGCCCGTTCGGGCTATGGGCGCGGGCGAGACGGCTCGCCCGGGCGCTGCGGACTCGGTCCGCCTGCTCAGTGGCCCTGGGGGCGCACGCTGGAGAGCAGCCCGATCCGCATCGCGGTGACCAGCGCCTGAGCGCGATTGGCGGCCCCGAGCTTCTGGTAGATCCGGGCGATGTGCGACTTGGCGGTGGACTCGGAGAGGTAGAGCCGCTCGCCGATCTGCTGGGCACCCAGGCCGTCGGCGAGCAGCAGCAGCACGTCGTGCTCCCGGTCGGAGAGCCGCGTCGACTCGCTGCTCTGCCGGCGCATCATCGCCCCGACCAGACCGGAGCAGACGAACGAGCGCGGTGAGACAGCGGCGTGCCGCGCGGCGCGGACGACCTCCTGCGACGGCGCGTCCTTGCCGACGAATCCGGACGCGCCGGCCTCCATCGCCGCGAAGATCTGCTCGTCGCCCGAGTGCATCGTCAGCACCACCACGCCGGTGGTGTTGCTCTGCCTGCGGATGGCCCGCAGGATGTCGAGCCCGGTGCCGTCTTGGAGCTGGAGGTCGGCGATCACCACGTCCGGCGAGAGCCGCTCGTACGTCGCCAGCGCCTCGGCCACCGTGCTCGCCTGGGCCACGACCGTCATGTCCTCCTCGAGGTCGATCACCCCGGCGAGCCCGTCGCGGATGAGCTCGTGGTCGTCGACCAGCAATACCGAGATCGTCATCGCTGCGCTCGTGTCCTTCCATCCTCGGCCGGCGAGGCCACCGCGTGGTCCTCGATCGCCACCGTCACCGCGACGCCCCCGCCGGGTGCCGGTGTCATCTCCAACGACGCGTTGATCAACAGGGCACGCTCGCGCATGATCGAGAGTCCGTGCGAGCCCTTGCGCGGCGCCTGCATGCCGCGGCCGTTGTCGGAGACGGTGATGCGCGCGTTGGGGGCGCGTACCTGACAGTGCACCTCGATGGCGGAGGCCTGGGCGTGCTTGATCGCGTTGTTCATGGCCTCCTGGGCGATCCGGAACAGCTCGGCCTCCACCTCGGGCCGCAGCCGCCCGGTCTGCTCGTCGAGGGTCACGTGGATCGGTACCCCGGAGACCTCGGAGAGGTTGCGGGCGATCGCGCTGATCGCCCCGCCCAGGCTCTCGCTGGCGCCGACGCTGGTGCGCAGGTTGACCAGCGAGCGGCGGATCTCGGCGACGACCGCGGTGATCCGCTCGCGCAGTACGGCGATCCGCTCGGCCTGCTGCGGGGTGGTCGCCGTACCGGCGAGGGCATCGACCAGATAGCCCAGCGAGGCGATGTCCTGGGCCACCCCGTCGTGCATCTCCCGGGCCAGCCGGCGGCGCTCCTCGGCCGTGGCCGCGTCGCGGAAGGTGGCGAACAGCAGTGCGGTGTCGAGCTGGACGGCACCGTCGCGCAGCCGGCCCTCCAGCCGCCGGATCCGCTCGCGGGCACCGAGGTCCTGGCCGTCGACTCGCTCGGAGAGCGCGGTGACGACCACCGCCGAGACCACGCCCGAGCCGTCGGCGCGCAGGGGGAACGCGAACAGCCGGCCGCGCTCCACCGGCGTTCCGCTGGTCCACGCCTCCACCGCTGCGTCCTCCCAGTCCGCCCACGCCTCGGGGGCCAGCGACTGGGTGGCGAGCGTGGTCAGCCCGTCGCCGCGCGGCACGTAGAGCGCCAGCGCGGTGGCGGGCAGCTCGTCGTGCACGTCGGAGAGGATGGCGCCACCGAGGCTGACCGGGTCCAGCCCGGTGTCGAGGCCCTCGGTGACGTCGATGAGGCGACGCAGCAGCGTCTGGGCATGCAGGTACGGCGCGAGCGGGTCGGGCCGCACCTCCAGGGCGCTGTTGAGGAAGGTGCCGATGAATCCGGCGCCGAGGCCGGCGAAGCCCCAGGTGAAGAGCGCATAGGCCTGGTCGGCGTCGATGCCGTGCCCGATCGCCAGGATCGTGACCACGATCGCGAACAACTCGGTCGACAGCGCTGTCGAGGCGCCCCACAGCCGCCGGTAGAGGCCGCTGACCAGCGGCGGCACCACGAACGCGCTCAAGATGGCGGGGGAGTGCGCGACGGCCGCGCCGGAGACCAGACCGACGCCGGCCGCCTCCAGGGGGCCGACGATGTCCAGCGACGTACCCCTGCGGCGCTCGGCCAGCGTGACCACCGTCCACAGGCAGGCGAGCGCGACCAGCGCCAGCGCGGCGGAGAGGTCGCGCGACCACAGCGCCGAGACCGCCAGGGCCAGCAGCACGACGAGCCGTGCCAGCGCCGCGACCCGGTGGTGCTGCGGGTCGACGGGGGTCGGGCTCTCGGCCATCTAGAGGTTGTCCATCATGGTGAGCAGGGCCGGCCCCATCACCGGGATGAACAGGCACGGCAGGATGAAGAAGACCAGCGGCACGGTGATCTTCACCGGCACCTGCTGGGCCTTGGTCTCGGCGCGCTGGCGCCGCTTGATCCGCATCTCGCCGGCCTGCACCCGCAGGACCTGGGCGATGGGGATGCCGAAGCTGTCGGCCTGGACCATCGCGCTGACGAAGGTGCGCACGTCGTCCACGTTGCAGCGCTCGGCGAGCCCGCGCAAGGCCTGGGTGCGGCTCTTGCCCAGCTGCATCTCGCGCAGCATCCGGACGAACTCCTCGGCCAGCGGGCCCGCGGTGTGATGGGCCACCTGCTGCACGGCGGCGTCGAAGCCCAGTCCGGCCTCCACGCTGATCGTCATCAGGTCGATGGCGTCGGGCAGGTCGCGGCGCAGCCGCTCGGCGCGGTCGTAGCCGCGTTGGTAGAGGTAGAGGTCGGGGCCGAAGAACCCGACCACCAGCCCGGCCAGCGTGACCGCGACCCCGGGCAGGAACGACGCCCCGAGGAGCACGGCGACGACGATCCCCACCACCAGCCCGAGGCCGGCGCACAGCACCTTGCCCGACACCACCCGGTCGACGCTCCAGCCGGCCGGATTGCCGGCGGCGTCCAGTCTGCTCCGGATCCGCTCCGCGGAGTCGGCCCCGGTGAGTCGGCGCCCGATGGCCAGGGCGCGGGCGCGCAGCGGCTCGACGACCCGGTCGGCGAACGGCCGCTCCAGGTCGCGGCTCAGCTCCCTGGGGGCGGACCCCATCGCCTGAAGTACGGCGAGGGAGCGGTTGACCCCGCGCGCCTCCTCGTCGGTCCGCAGCGCGAGCGCCATCAGCGCGACCGCCGCCGCCAGCAGGATCACGCCGAGCACGAGGAGGACGACCACGACGCCTAGACCTCCACCTTGACCAGCTTGCTCATCCAGAACGCGCCGATGGCGAGCCAGATCACGCCGAAGATCACCATGATCACGCCGCGCGGATCGTGCAGGAGCGGGCGCAGGTACGACCGGTTGGTCAGCAGCAGGTAGAGGGTGAACAGCGGCGGCAGCGCCCCGATCACCCACGCCGAGAGCTTGCCCTCCGCCGAGAGCGCGCCGACCTGGCGGCGGAGGTACTGCCGCTCGCGCAGCGTGGCCGCCACCGTGTCGAACAGCTCCGCCAGGTTGCCGCCGACCTGGTGCTGGATCCGGATCGCCATCACCACCCAGCCGAAGTCGGGACTGTCGAACCGCTCCGCGATGCCCGCCAGGGCGTCCTCGACCTCCACCCCGAGCCGGGTCTCGACCAGTGCGCGGCGGAACTCCCCGGCGATCGGATCGCTGCCCTCGCGCACCACCGTGTCCACCGCCTGGGCCAGCGACAGGCCGGCCGAGAGCGAACCGGACATCAGCTGCAGGGTGTCCGGCAGCGCCTCGGAGAACCGCTTGCGCCGAGCGGCTCGGCGCGTCCGCAGCCACAGCCACGGGGCGATCACCGCGACCGCGAGGAACAGCAGGCCGAGGCCCGGGTCGCCGGCACCGACCAGCAGCCCGAGCAGGCCGCCGGCGACGGCGATGACGAGATGGACCAGCAGCCACTCGGCCGGCTTGAGCTCGCTGCCGGCGCCGTCCAGGGAGCGCGCGATCCGCTCCTCGAGGCTGGCGTGGCGGCGCAGCAGCCCCGCGGCGGCGGTGCGGGCGCCGGCCAGCGCGCTGTCCGCCTCGACCCGCCGCGTCGCCTTGTCCGGCGCGCGGCCGGTCCGGGAGGTGTACGACGCCACCCGCTCCTCGGCCGACTCCGGCCCCGGGCGCCGGGGGAGGAGCGCCAGCACCAGGGTGAGCAAGCCGAGCGCCAGGGCGGCCACGCCGGCGTACATCACCCAGCTTGGGGCACTCATCGCAACCGGTCCGTGGCGAAGAGCATCGGGTCGACGCTGACGTTGGCGTAGGCCATCTTCTCCAGCACCTTCGGTCGCAGCCCGGTGGGCCGCAGATGGCCCAGGGCGTGGCCCTCGGCGTCGAAGCCGGCGGCGTTGTCGAAGGCGAAGATCTCCTGGAGGGTGACCACGTCGCCCTCCATCCGCTCCACCTCGGTGACGTGGGTGACCCGGCGGGTGCCGTCCTTGAACCTGGTCTGGTGCACGATCAGGTCGACCGCGGAGGCGATCTGCTCGCGGATCGCCCGCACCGGCAGCTCCATGCCGGCCATCAGCACCATCGTCTCCAGCCGGGAGAGGGTGTCGCGCGGGCCGTTGGAGTGCAGCGTGCAGATGGAGCCGTCGTGGCCGGTGTTCATCGCCTGCAGCATGTCCAGCGCCGAGGCGTCGCGGACCTCGCCGACGATGATCCGGTCGGGCCGCATCCGCAGGCTGTTGCGGACCAGGTCGCGGATGGTGACGGCGCCCTTGCCCTCGATGTTGGCCGGACGCGACTCCAGCCGGACCACGTGCTCCTGCTTGAGCTGCAGCTCGGCGGCGTCCTCGATGGTCACGATCCGCTCGTCTCCCGGAATGAACGCCGAGAGCACGTTGAGCGTGGTGGTCTTCCCGGCGCCGGTGCTGCCGGAGACGATGATGTTCAGCCGCCCGCGCACCGCCGCCTGGAGGAAGTCGCGCACCGCGGGCGTGATGGTGTCGTAGCGGACCAGGTGCTCGACGGTGAGCGGGTCGGCGGCGAACTTGCGGATAGTCAGCGCCGAGCCGTCGATCGCCAGCGGCGGTACCACGGCGTTCACCCGCGATCCATCGGGCAGCCGGGCGTCGACCATCGGGGAGGACTCGTCGACCCGGCGGCCGATCCGGGAGACGATCTTGTCGATGGTGCGGCGCAGGTGGGCCTCGTCGGTGAAGTGCGCGCTCGCCCGCTCCAGCCGGCCGCGCCGCTCCAGCCAGATCCGGTCGTGGCCGTTGACCATCACCTCGGAGACGTCCGGGTCGCGCAGGTATGGCTCGATCGGGCCGTAGCCCAGGATGTCGTCGGTGATCTCCTGGGTCACCCGGGTCCGGTCGCTGCTGGACAGTGGGCGGTCCTGGCTGCCGAGCACGTCGGCGAGCGCCGAGCGGACCTGACCGTCCAGCTCCTGCTGGTCCATGTCGACGTCGTAGAGGTGCGGGCCGAGCTGCTTGAGCAACTCGGCGTGCACGCTGGCCTTGAGCTCCTCGATCCGCTCCTGCTGCTGGGTGGCCAGGGCGCGATGCTGGCTGCCGGCGTGCTCGGCGGCGGGCACGGGCGGTGTCGGCCTGTCGCTCGGTGTCTCGCCCGCGGCGGGCTGCTCGATCGCGGCACCGGCGACGTGGGCCGGGCCCGTGGCAGGCTCGGGACCACCCGAGAAGTCGTCCGGGCGCGCCGGGTGCGCGGTCGGGGCGTCGTGGGCGGCCCGGGCGAGACGGTCGGCGAGGCTCATCGCGTCACCGCCGCTTCCACAGCCGCGCGCGGGCCGGTGCCGCGGTCTGCTGCTGGTGTGCTGCCTCGGTGCCGCTCGGCGCCGAGATCGGCTGGCCGGCCAGATGCGAGGCGAGCTGCCGGATCGCCGTACTCGAGGGGTGGTGGGGGCTCTTGGACACGATCGGGTTGCCGGCATTGGTCGCCGCCGCGACGTCCGTCGAGCTGGCCACCTTGGCCTCGGGCCGCATCCCGAGGATGCTCTCGACGCGGTCGGCGCTGATGCCCACCTCGTCGTCGGCGCGGTTGAGCAGCAGGTGTCGCCGGTCGGCGGGTACGCCGAGCATGTCGAGCGTCTCCAGGGCCACCTTGACGTTCTTCAGGGTCGGCACGTCCAGGGTGGCCACGATGACGATCTCGTCGGTCTCGTCCAGCGCGGTCAGGGTCTGCTCGTCGAAGGACGGCGCGGTGTCGATGACGACGTAGTCGAAGCCCGCCTTGAGGGTGCGGATCACCTGACCCACCAGGGTCGCCGAGATCCGGTCCCGGACGTCGGGGTGCGAGGGCGCGGCCAGCACCATCATCGCGTCCTCGTGCCGGGTGAGCAGGCCCTCGACCAGCTCCGCGTCGAGCGCGTCCTCGGAGCCGATGGCGTGCTCGATGGAGTGGGAGGGGAACAGCTGCATCGTGATCGCCACGTCGCCGAAGGCCAGGTCCAGGTCGACCACGCAGACCCGGCGCGCGCCACCCTCGGCCAGCGCCAGCCCGAGGTTGACGGCCACCGTGGTCTTGCCGACGCCGCCCTTGGGCGACCAGACCGTGAACACCTTGCCGCTGGGGGCACCGCCCGACGCCGCTCCGCGCAGCGCCGCGAAGAGCTGCTCGGCACGCTCGACGGCCGCGGCCACCGCCTCCGGCGACCCGGCCGGCACGACCTCGCGCGCTCCGGCGGCCATCGCCTGGGTGAGCACCTGCGTGGTGAGCTCGGTGCGGACCAGGACCACCGAGACGGCCGGGCGGGCGGTGCGCAGGCTGTCACAGGCGGCCAGGGCGTCGTCGTGCGGCACGTGGGGGCCCAGGACCACGACGTACTCGTCCCGGTGCTGGTCCAGCCAGGCGCGCATGCGCTCCAGGGACGTGACGGCCTGCGTGGTGGCCGGCAGGCCGCGGAGGAGACCGATGGTGGTCTCGTGCTCGGGTTCGACGACGATAGGCATGGGGGACGGCTCGGCTCACTCGTCTCTGTTCATCGGCTCACTTGAAGAGGTTGCTCAGGGTGGTCGCCGTTCCCGGCGCCACCACGCTGTTGTCGGTCAGAAGTCCGAGCGCCAGTTCCCCGTTGCCCTGCGCGAAAAGCACCTTCTGCGCGTCGGCCTGGTCCAGCGCCAGGGTCAACAGGGTGCGGGGCAGCTGCTCGGTGGACTGCTGCCCCTGGGCGTTGGTCGTGGTGGTGGAGACGGGCGTCGTCGAGCCGACGCCGAGCACCTTCACCTTCGGCAGCAGCAGCCGGGTGAACGGCTGGCCGCCCTGGTTGCCGTCGAGGAAGATCGCGACGGTGGAGCCGGGCTGGACGAAGCCGGCCACCCGGGCCGGGTCGGTGAGGTTCACCGAGATCGCCATCATCTTGGCGGGGATCGCCAGCGGCGAGGTCGGCGTCGCCGAGGTGCCGAACTTCGAGGCGATGATCTGCTCGCCGGGGTAGATCGTGGTCAACGCGACCTGGCCGGAGAGGCCCGACGTACTCGTCTGGTAGCCGGGCAGAAGCTCGTTGTGGGTGACGGCCCGCAACTCCACCTTGCCGGCGCCGGCGGCCTGCTGGAGGGACTCACCCGGGTTGATCTGGGCGGTCGCGGTGAGGACCTCGACGGTCTGGAACTTCTGCTGGGCACGCTGGTCGGCGCCGCGGACGTAGAGCAGCACGAGTACGACGCCGAGGGCGGCCACGACCGCTGCCGCCACGACCAGCATCCTGCGGCGATCCATCGGCCACAGCCCCCTCCCCATCGTGGGCCGGCGGGTGCACGACACCCGCCGCCCGTGAGCGCGGGGGCACCCGTCCCCCGGGAGGAACTGTAGGGATCCTGTAACCGCTTCGTAGCCGTTTTGCAGAACCGGGCGGGCGCGAGTCGCCCCCGCCCGGTGCCGCACCGGCCGCCGTCGACGGGCCCGGGTCGGCGCTGGGGTCGGCGCTGGGGTCAGCGCTGGGGTCAGCGCTGGTACAGCGCGTCCACCTCGTCCTTGAACTCGCGCATCACGACGTTGCGCTTGAGCTTCAGGCTCGGGGTGAGCTGTCCACCCTCCTCGGTCCACGCGTCGGGAAGGATGGTGAACTTCTTGATCGCCTCGGCGTGGGAGACCGCCTTGTTCGCCTCGTCGACCGCGCGCTGGATCTCGGCCTGCAGGTCGGGGTCATCGACCAGGGCGTCGATGTCGCCGCTCTTGCCGTGCGCCTGGGCCCACGTGGGCAGCGACTCGGGGTCGATGGTGATCAGCGCGGCGATGAACGGCTGGCCGTCGCCGACCACGATGCACTGGTCGATGAGCACGTGGGCGCGGAGCCGGTCCTCGAGCACCGCGGGGGCGACGTTCTTGCCACCGGCGGTCACCAGGATCTCCTTCTTGCGGCCGGTGATGCGCACGAAGCCCTCGTCGTCGACCTCGCCCAGGTCGCCGGTGTGGAACCAGCCGTCCTCGAGCGCCTCGCCGGTGGCCTCCGCGTTGTTCCAGTAGGAGCCGAAGACCTGCCCGCCCTTGAACAGCAGCTCGCCGTCGTCGGCCACCCGCACCGCGGTGCCGCCGATCGGCCGCCCGACGGTGCCGATCTTGAGCGCGTCGGGCAGGTTCACGGTCAGGGCGCCGGTGGTCTCGGTCAGGCCGTAGCCCTCCAGCACGGTCAGCCCGATGCCGCGGTAGAAGTGGCCGAGCCGCTCACCCAGCGGCGCGCCGCCGGAGACGGCGAAGGAGCAGTTGCCACCCAGCGCGGCCAGCAGCTTGCCGTAGACGAGCTTGGCGAACAGGGCGTGCTGGGCACGCAGCAGCAGCGAGACCCGGCCCGACTCCAGGGCGCGCGAGTAGTTGATCGCGACGTCGGTGGCGAGGTTGAAGATCCTGCCCTTGCCGTCGGCGGCGGCGCGCTGGGAGGCGGTGTTGTAGACCTTCTCGAAGACCCGCGGCACCGCCAGGATGAACGTCGGCTTGAAGTCAGCCAGGTCGTCGAGCAGGTGCTTGATGTCGGGGGAGTGACCCAGCCGGGTGCGTGACTTGACGCAGCCGACCTGGATGATCCGGGCGAAGACATGGGCCAGCGGCAGGAACAGCAGCGTGCTGGCGCCCTCGACGTCGAAGAGCCGCTCCAGTTCGTCGACGACCACGCCGAGCTCGACCATGAAGTTGCCGTGGCTGAGCACGCAGCCCTTGGGGCGGCCGGTGGTGCCGGAGGTATAGATCAGGGTCGCGGGGTCGCCGGGGGCCACCGCCGTACGTCGCTTCTCGACCTCCTCGTCGGCCAGGTCCGCGCCGAGCGAGACCAGGGTGTCGACGGCGTTGTCGTTGAACGACCACACGTTGGTCAGCGCGTCCAGACCGGTCCGTGCCTCGGCGACGCGGGCCACGTGGTCGGCGCCCTCCGCCACGACGGCGCGGGCGGTGGAGTCCTCCAGGATCCAGCGCACCTGCTCCACCGAGGAGGTCTCGTAGATCGGCACCGTGACGGCGCCGGCGAACCAGATCGCGTAGTCGAGCAGCGTCCACTCGTAGCGCGTCTTGGAGAACAGCGCGACCCGGTCGCCGGGCTCGACGCCGGAGGCGATCAGCCCCTTGGCGACCGCCGTCACCTCGGCGAGGAACTGCGCCGAGGTGACGTCCTCGAGTACGCCGTCGCGGCCGGGCCGGCTGAACAGGACCGTCTCGGGGAAGTCGCGGGCATTGGTCACGACGTCGTCGGTGAGGTTGCCCGCCGACGGCAGCTCGAACGTCGCCGGCGTGGAGAACTCGCGCACTACTGCCTCCGCATACTGCTGGTAGGTGAACCCGGGCACACTACCGCCGTCCGGGCTCCGGCGGGCAGTCGAACCGGAAGACGGACCGAGATCCGGTACGCTGCGTGCTCGTCATGGCCGAACAGACCACCTCCTCGATCCTCATCCAGGCAGCGCCGGATGCGGTCATGGCCGTCATCGCAGACTTCGCGTCGTACCCGCTGTGGGTCAAGGGGATGAAGGTGGCCGAGGCGGTCGAGGAGGGGCCCGACGGCCGGGCGGCGAAGGTCCACTTCGTCCTCGACGTGCCGCCGATCAAGGACGACTACACCCTGGCCTACACCTGGGACGGCGATCGATCGGTCTCCTGGACCCTCGTCCGTGGCACCCTGTTGCGCGCGCTGGACGGCGCCTACGTGCTGCGCGACCTGGGCAACGGGACGACCGAGGTGACCTACCGACTGGCCCTGGACGTGACCATTCCGCTGATCGGCATGATCAAGCGCAAGGGCGAGAAGATCCTCATCGAGACAGCGCTGCGAGGGCTGAAGACGCGCGTCGAAGCCCTGTGAGCTCATGCGCATCCTGATGTTCACCGGCAAGGGCGGTGTCGGCAAGTCCACCGTCGCCGCCGCCACCGCCGCTCTGTCCGCCCGCCGCGGGCTGCGCACGCTGGTGATGTCGACCGACGCGGCGCACTCGCTCGCCGACGCGTACGGCGCGCAGGTCCCCGACGGCCGACCCACCGAGATCACCGCGGGCCTGTTCGTGCAGCAGGTCGACGCCCAGCGCCGTTTCGAGGAGTCCTGGGCCGACATCCAGCGCTACCTGCTCAGCGTGCTGGAGGTGGTAGGCGTCGACCCGGTCGCGGCCGAGGAGCTGACCGTCATCCCGGGCGCGGAGGAGGTGCTGGCGCTGCTGGAGCTACGCCAGCAGGCCCGCAGTGGCGTGTGGGACGTGATCGTGATCGACTGCGCGCCCACCGCCGAGACGCTGCGACTGCTCGCGCTGCCGGAGGCACTGGGCTGGTACATGCAGCGGATGCTGCCGATGCAGCGGCGGTTGACCAAGGCGCTCAAGCCGGTGCTGACCAAGGCGGCCGGCGTGCCGATGCCCGGCGACACCGTCTTCGACGCGGTCGAGCGGCTGCACGCCGAGCTCGGCGAGGTGCGGGCGCTGCTGGCCGGTCCGGAGGCGTCGGTGCGGCTGGTGCTCACCCCCGAGCGGGTGGTGGCGGCCGAGGCCCGGCGCAGCTTCACCACGCTTTCGCTCTACGGCTACCGCGTCGACGGGGTGGTCGCCAACCGGGTCTTCCCGGCCGAGGGCGCCGACGACTGGCGAGCCGGCTGGGTGCTGGCCCAGGACGAGGTGCTCGCAGAGGTCGACGCGTCGTTCCCTGGGATGCCGGTGTGGCGCTCGGTCTACCGGCCGCGCGAGCCCGTCGGCGTACCGGCCCTGGTGGGGCTCGCCGAGGAGGTGTACGCCGGCCACGACCCGCTCGCCGTACCCGGGGGTGAGGGGCCGTTCCGGGTGACCCGGACCGCCGAGGGCGCGATCGCCCACCTCGCCCTGCCCGGTGCCGACCGCGACCAGGTGCACCTGGGCCGCAACGGCGACGACCTGGTGGTCACCGTCGGGTCCTACCGCCGGCTGTTGACCCTGCCCGCCGGGCTGGCCCGGCTCCAGGTGGCGGGCGCCCGGGTGGAGCAGGGCGAGCTGCAGGTACGGTTCCGCGAACGAGAGGTTGCCGACGAGACCGGGGAGGAGCAGCCGTGAGCGATCATCCGCACGAGGGACCCGAGCAGCACGAGCCGCTCGGCAGCGCGGCCGAGGAGGCGGCCAAGCTCTTCGGCGCCCTCAGCGACTGGGCCAAGCACCACAGCGGCGACGTCGCCGGCAACCTGGCGGTCGGGCTGACCGCCGGCCTGGCCGGGCTGGCCGGCCACGCCCAGGCGGCCGCCGCCGACCTCGGCAGGAACCTGGACGAGAACCTCGCCACCGGCGCGCCCGAGTGCACCTACTGCCCGGTGTGCCGCACCGTGCACGTGGTCCGGGCCGCCTCGCCGGAGGTGAAGGCGCATCTGGCCAGCGCCGCCTCCGCGCTGATGCAGGCGGCCGCCGCGGTGCTGGCCGCGGCCGCGTCGAGCGGCCCGGTTTCGCACCGGGCCCCGGGAGTGGAGAAGATCGACCTCGACACGTTCGGGGACTGGCCGGACGAGCCAGAGGGACCTGCAGAACCCGGGGAACAGGGGAACCAAGAGTGACGGCACTGGCCTGCGGCGTGGACGTCGGCGGCACCAAGATCCTCGGCGGTGTGGTCGACGGGGACGGCACCATCGTGGAGGAGCTCCGCGTCACCTCCCCGGCGACCGACCCCGACGCGATCCAGCAGGCGATCGCCTCCGTCGTACTCGAGCTCAAGAGCCGCCACGAGATCTCCTCGGTCGGCGTGGGCGCGGCGGGCTACATCGACAAGTCGCGCAGCGTCGTCATGTTCGCGCCCAACATCGCCTGGCGCGACGTCGACCTGCGCCAGGGCCTGGAGAAGCAGGTCGACCTGCCGGTCGTCATCGAGAACGACGCCAACGCGGCGGCCTGGGGCGAGTTCGCGTACGGCGCCGGCTCCGACGTCGACGACCTCCTGCTGGTGACCGTGGGCACCGGGGTCGGCGGTGGCATCGTGCTGGACGGCTCGCTCTACCGCGGCGCGTTCGGCGTCGGCGCGGAGATCGGCCACATGCGGGTGGTGCCCGGCGGCATCCAGTGCGGCTGCGGCAACCTGGGCTGCTTCGAGCAGTACGCCTCGGGCAGCGCGCTGGTGCGCGACGTGCGGGCGGCGGCCAAGAGCGGGTCGCTGCTCGCCCGCGATCTGGTGGAGCGTGCCGGCGGCGACCCGGACGCGATCACCGGACCGCTGATCACCGAGTGCGCGCAGGCGGGGGACCCGTTCGCGGTCGAGGCGCTGGCCACGCTGGGTCGCTGGCTGGGCGAGGGCATCGCCTCGCTGACCGCCGTGCTGGACCCGGCCGTGGTGGCCGTCGGCGGCGGCGTCGCTGACGCGGACGACCTGCTGCTGGAGCCGGCCCGGGCGGCGTTCCACGCCCAGCTGACCGGCCGTGGCCATCGCCCCGAGCTGCAGATCCGCAAGGCGACGCTGGGCAACAGCGCCGGGCTGATCGGTGCGGCCGACCTGGCCCGGCGGTAGCTGCTTCCATGGGTACCGTCTACGTCGGCGTCGACATCGGCGGCACCAAGGTGATGGCCGCCGCGGTCTCGGCGTCGGGTCAGGTGGGCCCGATCGCGCGGCGTACCACCCCCGGACGGCGGGTGGAGGTGACGCTGGTCGAGGACGCCCTGACCGAGGCGGTGTTCGAGGCCGCCGACGGCCGCCCGGTCGCGGGCGTCGGCATCGCGGCGGCCGGCTTCGTGGACGCCCTGGGTGAGCGAGTGATGTTCGCCCCGCACCTGCCCTGGCGCAACGACCCGACCCGTTCCCGGCTCGAGGCGCGCTGGCAGACCCGGGTGGTGCTCGACAACGACGCCAACTGCGCCGCCCGCGCCGAGGTGGCGCTCGGGGCCGCGCGCGGCGTGGCCGACGTGCTGATGGTGACGATGGGCACTGGCATCGGGGGCGCGGTGATCCTCGGCGGCACGCTGCTGCGCGGTCGCAACGGCATGGCCGGGGAGTTCGGTCACATGCAGGTGGTTCCGGACGGGCACGGCTGCGAGTGCGGCGGCACCGGGTGCTGGGAGCAGTATTCCTCGGGCAACGCGCTGGTGCGCTACGCCCGCTCCCGGATGCTTCATGCGTCGTACGCCGGGACGACGCTGCTCGAGGAGCTCACCGGCGGCGACCCGGCGGCGCTGACCGGGCCGATGGTGACGGCTGCCGCCGAGCGCGGTGACCACCTCGCCCTGCAGGCGTACGAGGAGATCGGGGAGTGGCTCGGCGTGGGGCTGGCCAACCTGGTCGCGGCGTTCGATCCCGAGCTGCTGGTGATCGGTGGCGGGGTCTCGGCTGCCGGCGACCTTCTGCTCGGCCCGGCCCGCACGGCGCTGGAGCAGTCCCTGGTCGGCGCCGGCCACCGCGTCGTCCCGCCGGTCGTCCGGGCCCACTTCGGCCCCGAGGCCGGGGTGGTCGGGGCCGCCGCGCTGGCCCGGTCGGCGGGGTGACGCTGCCCCGGCCGGCGTTGTTCGGGGCTGGTCGCTTTCGAGGGTAGTTCGGGGAGAAGTGGTCGCTTTACTGGCCAGTAATAGACAGTATCTCCCCGAACTACCCCGACAGACGCAGCCGACGCCCAGCCGACGCCCAGCCGACGCCCAGGTCTCAGAGCCGGGCGCCGTCGTCCCAGGGGTCGCGCGGTTCGCGGGGCATGTGCAGCACCAGGTAGCCGAAGCCGGCGAGGAAGGCCACCACCAGGATGTCGATCACCCAGCCGGGGACGTAGAAGCCCGTGGTGGCGTGGACGACGAAGAGCGCGATCGCCACCACCGGGGCACCGAGCAGGCCGAGCCAGGCGATCAGCCGGTCGGGGGTGGTGCGCGGGAGCGGCTCGGGCTCGGGCGGCACGAACCGGTCCTCGTCGTCGAGGTAGACGTCCGGGTCGGGCTCGAACGGCTGGTCGATGTCGTCCCCGAAGTACGGCTCCCGGGTGAAGACCGGCTCCTGGAGGTCCTCGTCATCGAGGTGGGCACGCTCGCCGAAGTTGGCGACGATCTCCTGCCAGGCAGCGTCCTGGGCCGCCTCCTCCGGCGACCCTCCGGTGTCACTCACGAGACAAGCGTAGGCGCCCGGTCTAGTCGGCGGTGACCCGAGCGACGAAGGCTGCCGACTCGTCGAAGATCTGCTGCGCGTCGTTGTCGATGGTGGCGACGTGGAAGCTGTTCTCCAGCCGCCGCACGGTCACGTCCGTGGATGACACTCCGCCGAGGATCAGCGGCTCGGAGGCGGCGTCGACGACGTGGTCGACGGTGGAGCGGAAGTAGAGCAGCGGCGCCGTCACCTTCGGCAGGTCGGCGACCAGTGCGGGCCAGGCGCGGAACATCGAGTGCGCCGCCTTGAGCGGGGTGCGGGTGTAGCCGTACTCCTCGACGCCCTCCTTCTTGATGTCGCTGGCGATGCCGGGGAACGACGGGATCAGGTGCTTGATCACCGGCAGCAGCTTCACGTCCCGCCGGGCGGTCGCCACCGCCGGGTTGACCAGCACCACACCGGCGATCGCGCCCGCGTGGTCGGCCGCCAGCCGCAGCACCAGCGCGCCGCCCATGGACAGCCCGGCGACGGCCACGGCATCGTTCTCGGACTGGAGCTTGGCGAAGGAGCGGGTGACCTCGCCGTACCAGTCCGACCAGGTGGTGGTGTTCAGCTCCTGCCAGGTGGTGCCGTGGCCCGGCAGCCGCGGCACCTCGACGCCGTACCCGAGCTCGGCCAGGGAGCGACCCCACGGCACCATCGAGTACGGCGAGCCGGTGAACCCGTGCGAGAGCAGCACGCCGATGCGGCGGCCCCCGGTCAGCTCGGGTCGGGCCGGGACGGAGAGCGGTTCGTGGACGGTCACCTCGGACATGCCTCGCATTCTGCACGCTAGGCTCAGGCCCGTGGGCGAGAAGACGTTCTACTGGGTGCTGAAGTGGATCTTCATCGGTCCCTGGCTCAAGCTGCTGTTCCGTCCGAAGGTGATCGGCGCCGAGAACGTCCCCACCGACGGGCCGGTGATCCTGGCCAGCAACCACCTCTCCTACGCCGACTGGCTGTTCATGCCGCTCTACCTGCCGCGCTGGGTGCGGTTCGTGGCCAAGGACGAGTACTTCACCACCCCGGGTCTCAAGGGCCGGCTGCAGAAGCTCTTCTTCGGCGGCACCGGCAACGTGCCGATCGATCGGTCCGGCGCGTCCGCGGCCGAGGGCGCGATCATCTCGGCCCGTCGGGTGCTGGCCGACGGCGAGCTGTTCGGGATCTACCCCGAGGGCACCCGCTCGCACGACGGGAAGCTCTACCGCGGCCGCACCGGCGTGGCCCGGATCGCGCTGCAGACCAAGGCGCCGGTGGTGCCCGTCGCCGTACTGCGCACCGATGTGATCGCCCCGCCGGGCAAGGTCTTCGGCCGCTTGACGCGCCCGTCGGTGATCTTCGGCAAGCCGCTGGACTTCTCCCGCTACGAGGGCTTGGAGAACGACCGCTTCATCCTGCGGGCGATCACCGACGAGATCATGTACGAGATCCAGCGGCTCTCCGGTCAGGAGTACGTCGACATGTACGCCACCGACGCCAAGCGGCTCCAGGCTGGCGCCGGCGACAAGCCAGCGGCGTGACGATCCACAGCTCACACCCCTTCCCGACCGAGGAGGATCCGGTACGGCGCTTCCGCGGAAGGATCGGCGGTGCGGTCGCGCTGGTCACCACGGGCGCCGGCGCGACGCGGGCCGGGCTGACCGTCTCCTCGCTGATGGTGGCCGGCGGCGAGCCGGCCGCGGTGCTGTTCCTGGTCGACCCGGACAGCGACCTCGGCATGGCGCTGGCGCCGGGGGAGCGTGCCGTCGTCCAGCTGCTGGGCTGGCCGCACCGGCACCTGGCCGAGGCGTTCGGCGGCACCGCGCCGGCGCCCGGCGGGCCGTTCACCACCGGCGTCTTCGAGGACTCCGACTGGGGACCGCGGCTGGCCGACGCCACCGCCTGGGCCTCGGTGAGCGTGACGGCGACGACCGAGGTGGGCTGGTCGCTGCTGGTCACCGCGGCGATCGACGACGTGGCGATCGGCACCGACGACGACGCGCTGCTGCACCGCCGGGGCCGGTGGCAGCGGGCGTGACGTCGGTCCTGGAGGTCGCCGAGGAGCTCTACGGGCTCCCGCTGGCGTCCTTCACGCCGGCCCGCGATGCGCGAGCGCGCGAGCTGCGTGGCACCCACCTGGCCGGTCCGGTCAAGGCGTTGCGCAAGCCTGCCACCGCGGCCTGGGTGGTCAACCTGCTGGTGCGTCGCGAGACCGAGCAGGTGGCCCAGATGATCGCTGTCGGCGCCGCCCTGCGCGAGGCGCAAGCGGGGATGGACGCGGCCGCGCTGCGTGAGCTCACCAGGCAGCGCCGCCAGCTCACCGCCGCGCTGACCGTCCGGGCGCGGGCGCTGGCGCGCTCGGAGGGGCTGCGGGTGACCGAGTCGGTCGCCGAGCAGGTCGAGGAGACGCTGACCGCCGCGATGATCGACGGCGGAGCCGCCGCAGCGGTGCGCTCGGGACTGCTGGTGGCGCCGCTGCGGGCCACGGGGGTCGAGGCGCTCGACGCGGCGGGCGCGGTGGCGCTGTCAGACGCGCTGGGCTTCGAGGTAGCGCCGGTGGCGGCGACGCTGCATGTCGTCCCCGACAGCGGCGCGGATCGCGGAGCCGAGCGGCTGGCCCGTGCGCAGGCGGCCCTCACCGCCGCCGAGGACGAGGTTGCCGAGCGCCGCCGGATCAGCGAGGACGCAGCCGCAGCGACCGAGCGGCTGCAGGCACGCTCACTCCAGATCCAGGCCGAGATCGACGAGCTGCGCCGGCGGCTGGCCGGACTCGAGGAGTCGGCCCAGCGGGTCGACGACGAGCTGGCCGAGGCGGAGGAGGAGCGTGCCGAGGCCGAGTCGGCGCTGGCCGACGCCGTTCGGCATCGGGACGAGGCGGCGGCGGAGGTGGCGCGCCGGCGGGAGTGACACGCCGCTACGCCCAGGCCTTGGCCCGCTCCACGGCCGCCAGCCAGCGGCGGTAGTCGGCGTCGGCGGTGGCCCGGTCGCCGGCGGGTGAGAACGTCCGGTCCAGCGCCCAGGTCTCCCGGAGCTCGTCGTACGACGACCAGACGCCCACGCCGAGCCCGGCGAGGAAGGCGGCGCCGAGCCCGGTGGTCTCGACGTACCGGGGCCGGGAGACCGACAACGCGAGCTGGTCGGCCTGGAGCTGGCAGAGCAGGTCGTTGGCGGCGGCGCCGCCGTCCACCTTGAGCGAGGCGACCGGCGGCATGGTCGCGACCACGTCACGCACCTCGAACGCGATCGCCTCCAGGGTCGCCCGGACCAGGTGCGCGCGGGTCGTGCCGCGGGTGAGTCCGACGATCAGCCCCCGTGCCGTCGGGTCCCAGTGCGGCGCGCCCAGCCCGGTCAGCGCCGGCACGAACACGACGCCCTCCGAGGACGGCACCGTCGCGGCGATGGCGGCCGTCTCGGCCGCCGACCCGACGATCTGCAGCCCGTCGCGCAGCCACTGCACGGCCGCGCCGGTGACGAAGATCGACCCCTCCAGCGCGTAGGTCAGCTCACCGGACGGCGAGCGCCAGGCGGCGGTCGAGAGCAGTCCCGATGCGGACCGCTCCAAGGTCGTCCCGGTGTTGGTCAGGATGAACGACCCGGTGCCGTAGGTGCACTTGACCTCGCCGGGGGAGAAGCACGTCTGCCCGAACAGCGCCGCCTGCTGGTCGCCGGCGATCCCGGCCACCGGCAGTTCCAGGTCGAGGAACGAGCGGGCGTCGGTGACGGCCAGCTCCCCCCAGTTCGGGACCAGCTCGGGCAGCGCGTCGCGTGGCACCCCGAACAGCGCGCACAGCTCGTCGGACCAGTCGCCCCGGGTGAGGTCGAAGAGCAGGGTGCGGGAGGCGTTCGAGACGTCGGTGACGTGTTCCAGGCCGCGGGTCATCCGGGCGATGAGATAGGAGTCGACGGTGCCGACGGCGTACCTGCCGGACTCGACCAGCGCCCAGGTGTGCGGCTCGTGTTCGCGGATCCAGGCCAGCTTGGTGGCGGAGAAGTAGGGGTCCAGCCGCAGCCCGGTCAGCTCACGCACTCGGTCCTCGTGGGCGGCCAGGTCGCCACACATCGAGGCGGTACGGCGGTCCTGCCACACGATCGCCCGGCGTGGCGACCCGAGCGTCTCGCGGTCCCACAGCACCACCGTCTCGCGCTGGTTGGTGAGGCCGATCGCGGCGAGCTCGGCGCGATCGAGGCCGCGCAGCGCGGCCCGGCAGGCCTCCAGGGTGGCCTGCCAGATCTCCTCCGGCACGTGCTCCACCCAGCCGGGTTTCGGGAAGTGCTGGGCGAACTCCTGATAGCCGCGCGCCACGATCTCGCCGGTCTCCGAGACGACCAGCGCCGTCACGCCGGTGGTGCCGGCGTCGATGGCCAGGATCGAGGTCATCGGTCGCTCCTCTCCTCGGGCTGGTGCAGGTCCGCGGAGCGGACCGGCTTGCGGGCGTACATCGCCTGGTCGGCGCGCTCGATCAGGTCGGCCAGCGACTCCTCGCCGCGCAGTTGCGCGACGCCCGCCGTCCAGTTGACGGTTGCCGCCGCGGCCAGCGCCTCGACCCGCTCGCGCGCCCGGTCCTCGCCGACGCCGGGCAGCATCAGCACGAACTCGTCGCCGCCGACCCGGCCCACCGCCTCGTCGCCGGACAGCTCGTCGAGCCACTGCCTGGTCGCCGCCACCAGGAGGTCGTCGCCGGCGCGGTGACCGCGGCTGTTGTTGACCGCGCGCAGGTCATCGAGGTCGATCAGCACCACCGAGACGGGGGTACGGCGCCGCCGGGCCCGGGTCAGCAGCCGCTGGCCGACCGCCTCCAGCCCGTGCCGGTTGAGCACTCCGGTCAGCGGGTCGGCGCGCGCCAGCCACCGCATCCGCTCGAAGAGCACCCGCACGATCTCGGTGGCGATGGTCGCCTCCAGCGCCATCACCAGCGCGGCGGTGGTCAGGGTGGAGTCGCCGCGTTCGGCGACCGCGCCGACGAACGCCGCCAGGCCGAGGTAGTAGACGATCACCGCTCGGCGGCTCAGCAGCAGGCTGGTGTAGATGCCGACCAGCGGCAGCCCGATCCCGTTGCTGAACGCCGCCGCGTCCAGATGGCTGGTGTGGGTCATCGCGGCGATCGCGAGCAGCTGGATCGCGAGCATCACCGTCGCCTCCAGCCGGGTGAACGCCCGCCCGCGCAGCAGCGCGACCGTCGCCATCACCACGCCCAGGCCGCCGAGGGCGCCGAGGGCCCAGCGCGGGTTCTTGCCCGGGGTGTAGAACACGGTGGCGACGAGCAGCAGCAGTCCGCCGACCAGGTAGAGGATGGCGGTGACGCTCGCCAGCGCCGACTGCCCACCCAGGCTCCCGCGTCCGCGCCGCGGAGGCAGCGGCGCCGCCCAGCTCACGACGCGCCCGACCGGACGATCGCGAGGATCTTCTCGTCGATCCAGGACAGGTCGTCGGCCACCCGCATCTCGTAGTTCTCCGCGCCGACCCAGGCACGGAAGTCCGGCCTGCCCTGCGCCGCGGCGAAGGCCTCCAGGTCGGCCTCGATCTCCGGTGTGATCGCCACCTTCTCCTCCTCGGTGGAGGCGGTCAGGTAGAGCACGTGCAGGTCGAGCAGGCGCTCCAGCTCGGGGATCGGCGCGCTCGCGTCGTCGACGCGGAGGTCGACGGCCACGTCGTCGCCGCCGTCGTACCCCGCCCCCTCGCGCACCACGAAGAGCGCCGCGCTCTGGCGGCCGCGGCTGTCGCCGCCGGCCCGGTCGCCGGCGGCCAGCGCGGCCAGCAGCCGCCGCTCAAGCGGCAGCCCGGGGTCCGACTCCAGCCACGCGCTCTCCATCGCCTCGACCACCTCCGGGCCGGTGAGGATGTTGCCCTGGATCGCGTAGCCGGCGCCCGTGCGGCCACCGGCCCAGGGCAGGCAGGCCGACCCGGTGTGGGACGCGGAGCCGCCGTCGATGTCGACGATGCCGACCTGCCGGTGCTCGCGGCCGTCGTCCTCCTCCAGCAGACGCTGCAGCGCCACCGGGGCGGTGGCACCGTCGTCGAGGTGGGCGAGCGCCAGGCCCTTGTAGGCCACGTTGGCCCACGCCTGCGTGGCCACGGCGCCGACGCCCGCGACGGCGGCCGGCACGACCGACCCGACGCCGAGGAACTTGCTGGCCACCGCGACACCCCACGACTCGCCGTCGGCGGAGCGGGCCACGATCGAGAACGTCATGGTCGTGACCTTAGCGACGCCCCCGGCGCGGTGAGAACGGACCACTGACCATCGCGGTACGCCGTCGCCCAGCCGGCCTGGTGCAGCACCTCGATCTGGGCCTCGCCGTCGGTCAGCAGCGCCGCGCACCGGATGCCGTACGACGCGAACGTCGACCGCCAGGGCGCGCCGTAGCTCAGCACGCTGACGTCGAGGATGTGCTCGGGATAGGGGTCCTGGCGGTTGTCGGCGAAGACCGGCACGCCGGGGGTGAACCAGATCAGGTAGGCCCCCGAGTCGTAGCTGGTGTACACCCGCCCGGGACACCGCTCGATCGCCGCCGCGGCCGAGCGGCTCATCGGGTGCCAGCCCAGCGGGGTCGGGCTGGCGGCGTACACGATGGCGACGGCGAGTGCCGAGGCCGCGCCGGCGAGCCCGAGGATCGCCCGCGCGGGCACGGCCCGCGCGGACGGCTGGTTGCGCAGCAGGTGAGCGACCAGCGGCACGGCGGCGAGCACGAACATCACCATGTTCCTGCTCGCATCGACGGCCAGCGGCAGCGTGGCCAGCGACGTCACCAGGCCCAGGCCGCCCTCCCAGGAACGCAGCCGACGGCGGTGTACGACGACCAGCACCGCGGTGCCGGCCACCCACACCCCGAACCCGACGCTGTAGATCGTCAGATGCCGGTAGGCGGGCTCCCACTCGGTGATGTGCTGCTCGAAGGGGCGCCGGCCCGACGTCAGCACGTAGCGCCACAGGTGCGGGCCCAGCGGCGTGACCAGGGTGGCCAGCGCGCCGAGGGCGGTGACGGCGAGCAGGGGGCGAAGCCGACGCCCGTCGCGGTGAAGCAGCGCCAGCACGCAGGCCGCGCCCAGGGCGATCCCACCGAAGACCACCCCGCCGTGCAGGTTGGCCCAGACCAGCATCAGCGGTGGCGCCCACCACCAGCGTCGGGTGCGCAGCAACCACAGCATCACCGCGAAGCAGCACATCGTCGCCATCTGCGGGCGCACCGCCCAGCCGCCGAGCAGCACCGGCACCGCCAGCGTGAGCGCGGCCGCGTCGGCCACCCGGGGCTCGGGCTCGCCGGGGGTGACGGCCCTGGTGGAGAACATCAGTGCCAGTCCGGCGAGCAGCCCGGTCGCCAGGGTGAGCAACGGCAGCCCGCCGAGCGCGTGCAGCACCCAGGCGAGCAGTTGCCAGAGCCATTCGTGGTCGGGCCAGGCGTCGCCGTACGCGGTGTAGGAGTAGTGGTCGGTCAGGCTGACCGCGTGGTGGTGCCAGATGTCGCCGCCGGCACGCAGCGCCCACCAGGTGTCGCCTTGGGTGGAGGAGACGGCGCAGGCCAGTGCGGTGGCCCCGATCAGGGCGAGCCGCCGCACCAGCGTCGGCACGGGGAGTCGCTGGCTCGGCGGCACGGCTCGCGATCTTGCCCTAATTCTCACTCCGCCGCCGGAGGGGACGATATTTGACCCATGTCACATCTTCGCCGGGTGGCCGCCACCCTTGCCGCCACCGCCGTCGCACTCACTCCGAGTCTGCTGGGCTCGGCCCATGCCGCTACGCCGACCCAGCTTCCGGATCAGGACCCGTTCTATCAGTACGGCGCCGGAGGGACGCCCGGCACCCCGCCGGCCGACTCCGCGTCCGGAGACGTGCTCGGCACGCGCTCGGTGGGGCTGACCCTGACCGACCTCTCGAAGGCGTTGTCCAACTCCACGAACCCGGCGACCTTCCCGGCCACGGCGACCCAGCTGCTCTACCGCACCCAGAACGAGACCGGCGCGCCCAGCCAGACGGTCACCACCGTGATCCGGCCCGCCGGCGCCAGTCGCGGTGTCGTCGCCTACCTGAGCTACTACGACGGCCTGGGCGACAGCTGCGACCCGAGCTACACGTTGCAGAGCACGACGGCCAGCGCCGAGAAGGCGATCATCGGCACGCTGGTGGAGAGCGGCTACACCGTCACCGTCCCCGACTTCGAGGGTGAGGGGCTCGACTGGGCCGCCGGGCACGAGGCCGGCTGGGGCACCCTCGACGCGATTCGCGCTACCGAGAAGGCGCTGGGCCTCCCGGCGGCCACCACTCCGGTCGCCCTGATGGGCTACTCCGGCGGCTCGATCGCGGGGGACTGGGCCAGCGAGCTGGCGCCGTCGTACGCGTCCGAGCTGGACCTGGTCGGCACGGCGATCGGTGGGGTCCCGGTCAATCTCGGTGACGTGATGGGCTACGTCGACAGCGACGCCGACGCCGACCGGAACGCCTGGTTCGGCGTCATCCCGGCGGCGATGGTCTCTCTGGAGCGCGCCTATGGCAGCGACAAGGTCGACTTCGCCGCGGTCGAGAGCACCGAGGGCCAGGAGATCGCCGGCGAGGTCGCGGATGAGTGCATCGGCGACTTCGCCAAGGACTATCCGAACCTGCACGTCTCCGACCTGCTCGACTCCAGCACCGGCTACACGAGCCTGCTCGACGTTCCCGGCGTCCCGGACATCGTGAACGGTCTCGTGATGGGCACCGGTGGGACACCGCGGATGCCGATGCTGATCGTCCAGGGTCGGAGCAGCGACGGCGAGGGTGACGGCGTGATGGTCACCGACGACGTCGCGGCGCTGGCACAGCACTACCGGAGCGAGGGGGTTCCTGTCACCTACACCGAGCTGACCGGGCAGGACCACAGCGCCGCCGGGACGTCGTTCGTGCTCTCGGCGCTCGGGTTCCTCGACCGGGTGCTCCCGGCACCGGCGCAGCCCAGCCAGCCCAAGACCGCCGTTCACGCCAAGCTCAAGAGCCACTCGGCGGGCCGCAAGGACGTTCTCGTCGTGACCGCCAAGGGCGCGACCGGCGCCAAGGTGAAGGTCTACCGAATGCACCACGGCCACCGGGCCAAGGCCGGGCACGGCGTGATCAACAAGCACGGCAAGGCCACGATCAAGGTCGTCGACCACAACGGCTCGGCGAAGACCCGCTACCGTGCCACGGTCGCCGCCACCGCCACGACGCTGGCCGCGACCACCAAGGTGGTCAAGCAGCGCTGACGCCGGGCTGCTGGGCCTGGGCCGCATGTAACACGCTGTTCGCTGCACTAGAAGGTCGTTGCAACGGGCTCCTGGTGTCGTGGACGGCGTGTTACATGCCCCGGCGACCCGCTCACCCCGCCGCCAGATCCACCACCAGCGCCAGATGGTCGGAGACCGGCAGGCGGCGGACGGACGCGATGGCTCGACCCCGGTAGCCATCGGCGAGGACGTGGTCGAGCTGCCGCCGGGGCGCCTCGACCGGGAACGTCGGCTGGCGCTCGCCGAGCGGGGTCATCCGGCTGGCCCGGGCCGCGCGGTCGGTGTCCATGTTGAGGTCGCCGGTCA
>NZ_DASZUF010000036.1:0-3560 GCF_035547795.1 Nocardioides sp. | reverse complement strand
GGCGAGCAGCCGGTCGGCCAGCTCTCCCAGCTGGGTCGCGGTGCGCTCGTCGTAGCGGCGGTAGTGCCCGCGACCGAGCGCGTCGACCCGGGCCTGCCAGCTCGCGTCCCGCATCCGCTGCGGCGTGCGGTAGCCCGCCCGGAACAGCTCTCGGGCCGCCGCCACCGCGATGTCGGAGCCGATCCGGGCCGAGAGCAGCAGGCCCAGCACCAGCAGCTGCCACAGTGGGGCCGGCTTGTCGGCCAGCGTGATGCCGGCGTCCTCGGCGTACGTCGTGCCGTGCCTGTCGAGCAGGGCTCTGACCACCTCGTGGTTGCTCACGGGCGGCCGGTACCCGATTCAGGACGCGGCCGCTCCGCTGGCGCTCCAGCGGCCGCCGACGCGGTTGACCTCGATCGGGTGCCGGAAGGCGTCGCTGACCTGCGCGCTGGTGAGCACCTCGTCGACCGGCCCGGCCGCGATCAGCCGACCCTCGCGCATCAGCGCCGCGTGCGACGTCGTACGCGGGAGCTCCTCGAGGTGGTGGGTGACCAGCACGGTCGCGGCCCGCGGCGTACCGGTCGCAACCGCGTCGATCGCGGTCAGGAGCTGCTCGCGGGCTGCCAGGTCGAGCCCGGTGGTGGGCTCGTCGAGCAGCATCAGCTGCGGTCGGCCGACCAGCGCACGGGCGATCAGGGCGCGGCCGCGCTCCCCCTGGGACATGCTCGGCCAGCGCAGCCCGTCCCGGTCCGCCAGCCCCACCAGGGCGATCGCGTCCCGGACCCGCGCCGTCTCCTCGACGTCGGGCGACCAACGCCGGGGCAGGTCGATAGTGCCGGTGAAGCCGGTCATCACCACCTCCTCGACGCTCAGCGAGGTGTCGATCGGATGGCGCGGGTTCACGTGGCCGATCAGGGTGCGCAGCGTCTGCACGTCGATCCGGCCCAGCCGATGACCGAGCACGTGCACCGTGCCGCTGGTCGGGTGGTTGTTCGCGCCGCACAGACTCAGCATCGTGCTCTTGCCGGCACCGTTGGGCCCGAGCACCGCCCAGTGCTCCCCCGCCCGGACGGTCAGGTCGATGTCGTCGAGGATCACCCTGCCGGCGCGCCGGAACGTGACGCCGTCGAGGACGAGGACCCGGTCGTCGACCTCGCGAGCGGCGTCGGTGGGCTCGGCCAGGGTGTTCGTCTGCGTCACGGTCTCGGTTCTCATGCTCGGGTCGGAAGGGGTCCTGCCCATTCTCCCGGTCCGCGTTCGCCGCGGGGCGGCGGGTCTACGGCTTGGTCACCCACGCGCCCGTCGAGCGGGCGGCGGCGCCCGCGCCGACGACCACGACCGCCAGGGCCGCGGTGGCGACGGCGAGGTCGCTGGTCCCGTGCCCGCGTACGGTCAGGGCGGCGCCGATCAGGCCGCCGAGCAGCATCACGGCGATCGGCACGAGCCGACGTCCGAGCCGGCTGTCGGCACCGCCGCCGGCGCGCGAGTCCGAGGCGATGCCGGTGATCGTGAGGGTGAGCACGGTGGTGGTCAGATCGGGCACCGCCAGGGCCCGAGCGGTGGCGTTCTGGATGCCGAGCGCCACCCCGAGGACGGCGACGAAGACGACGATCGCGGTCGTGGAGTACGGCGCCCGCGCGGCGAGCGCCACCACCAGCGCCACCGCGACCAGGACGCCCTCGACGAGCGTCGCCCACAGCAGGTGGCGGCCACGGTGCCGCCCCACCGCCACCGCGATCCGGCCACCGGCGAGCGCGCCGAGGAGGAACGTCCCGATCGCCAGCAGCGATGCCCACCACCGGAACCCGGGCGCCCCCGCGACCGCGAACCCGAGGAAGACGACGTTCCCGGTCATGTTGGCGACCAGCACGTGGCCGAGCTCCAGGTAGCTGAACGCGTCCACCAGGCCGGTGACCAGCGTCAGCAGCACGAGCAGCGGCGGCAACGGCCCGTGCGGGTCGCCCGCCGCCGGCACGAGCACTCGCCAGGCATCGCGGAGGTGACGCATCGGCCCGATGCTAGCCCGAGGCTAGTAGGTCCCCTTGATCACGAAGAAGGATCCGCGGATCGTGCCGGCGAGCCTCGACTTCTGCCGGGCGAACTTGAAGCGCGTGGCGAGCTCCTCGGGCACCTCCATCCCGTCGGAGAGCTTGAACCCGACGGCACGCTTGCCGGCGTCGTCGAGCGTGTACATCACGTTGATCGACAGGCCCGACTCGTAGAAGACGTAGGCCATCTTGATCCCGTCGACCTCGAACTCGGTCGCCTCGAGGGGCTTGGACTCGATGACCAGGTCGCGCTCCTCCTTCAGGATCCGGTGGACCCACGCGATGGTCGCGGCGGCCTCGTCGGCCGGCTCGACGGTGAAGACGTGGTCGTACTTGTTCTTGAAGTACCTGGCCTCGTTGGCGCGCAGGCCGGCCAGCGCCTCGGCGACGGGCGACGACTCGAGCCCCGTGGTCGAGACGTCCTGGAAGTCGACTACATAGGACATGGATGCTCCTTGAAGCTGGATCTGACGGTCTGGCCTGTCGACGCCGCCGGGCGCAGGAATGTGACATCCCGAAGCGGTGAGTCCGATCCTGCAGCCTCTTCGGCGTCGGCGCGACTCACGACTCAGCGTCGTGGGCGCGGAGCTTCGGCTGCAGCTCGGGATGGCCTCGCGCCGCTCGCAGGAGCCACCGTTGGCCGAGCCGCTGGCGCCACCGGTTGAACGCGCGTATCCGCTTGTCGAGGTCACTGCGGTCGACCACGAAGGCGGCGTCCTCTAGTGCGTCCATCCGATAGTGCGGCGACTCGGTGAAGCGGGTGGAGCCCGACCAGCCGTCGTTCGCCACGACATGCAGGGAGAGGAACGCCTCCGGCAGCAGCGTGAGCAGGGTCTCGAGCGAGTCCACCGACGCAGCCTGGTACCCCGAGCTCCGCAATAGGGCGCGGCCCCGGTCGCTGATCCGGCCGGGGTCGATCCGCACGATCTGGTTGGCCCGGGGGGCCAGCACGTGCACCTGCTCGGGCGACGTTCCCAGGTAGACGGTCCGCGTGACGGTCGTCCCGGTCCTCGAGTAGGTGTGCCGATAGTGCACGCGGGCCCGGACCCGAAGATCGACGACGTTGCGAAACCGGCTGGCGTTCTTCACCTTCACGCGGTACGTGACGCCGTTCTTGCGCTCGGTCCGGCTCACGAACGGCGACCACCGCAGGCGAGGCGACAGGGATATCAAGACGACCAGCCACCCTGCCGCGCCGCTCACCAGCGCGAGCAGCACGTCCCGCACGGCGCCCATGACCGGAGGCTAACGGCCCGCCTGCCCGACAGCACGGGGTTCGTCGAGCAACCATCGAGGCGGTCTAGGCCGATCGCGGCGTCAGGATCTGGTCAGGATCAGCCCGCTGGTCGGCACGCCGGTGCCGGCGGTGACCAGCACGTTGGCGACCGCGGCGACCTGGTTGACGGAGGTGCCGCGGACCTGGCGGACCGCCTCGGCGATGCCGTTCATACCGTGGATGTAGGCCTCGCCGAGCTGCCCGCCATGGGGGTTGATCGGGAGCCGACCGCCGAGCTCGATCCCGCCGTCGGCGAT